>DATKOK010000087.1:0-7226 GCA_035524675.1 Candidatus Methylomirabilota bacterium
GTTCAACGAGAGATATTGCCCTTGGAGGGACGTGAACGAGTAATTCCAAAACTCACATGGAAGCGTCGTTCCTGTGGTCGCGATCACCGTGAAAGGCCCGTTCACCAGCTGCTGTAATTGTGATTGAGAGGTTATGAAACTCGTACCGACTGTAACCGTATTCGTGACCACTTGATTCACTCTAGATGCAAATATAGTGGAGCCACCGCTACTGAGAGAGATCAAACCGACACATACGAGGATTATCAAAATGTGTCGAAGTTGCAAGAATACATCGAAGCTTGTCTCACCAAGTGCCAATAAAACCGTTACTTATCGAGTTTCAAGTTCCCAAAGTGATTGGCTTCCAATGGTCACCCACGACTAACTTGACAATAATCAGCCGATCGCAAGTCGAGGGGGTTTCTCTAGTCAGAATCTACAGAGTTTCCGAATTGCCGTTCTACCAGTTCTATGACTTCGAGCGGATCTGATTCAAGCCTCGCCGTAACCATTAGATGCCCGTCCTTGATCGGGACTAGAATTTCATACCGCGACTTAGACACAGAGAGCTGATATTGCGTGCCGCGAAGTTGGTCAGTTATGACGAAAAGTTCGTCCTCGTGCCCCGCTACACCGATCTGTTTCGCGATATTGCCTCGGACTGGCGATATCGAAAGTACAGACGGATCGAGCTGACACTCCTTCACGAGGTTGTCAAAGTCCCGGAATAATGCGTGTTGATCGATTAGATTATTGTAATTCATGTCGTTTCACCTCGCGACAGGCAATCTACTGAGGGATTCGTCGTATGCTTTTCGAATAAGCAGCTCCTTTTCGAAATTCTCTGCATTCCTAGGGCTCGCCCAGTCTCGCTTTTGGGTGACGTTAGGGTTCATACGCAGATGCACGAGTTCGGGCATTTTCAAATGGAGCCTGGACTGGAAGACTCTCAGAAACGTTAGCTTGGTGATGATTGTTACTATGCTCATTTGTTCCATCCCTACATATGCTACGGCTTACTGACGCTTCATTCTTCTGCCGTCGTAGGACGGACATTGCTAGCCGTCATACGCCAGCTATACATAGCCGGCGGAGGACGGCATACGCTTTATGTTAGCATTGCACCTATCAATCGAGCGTATGGTGCGAAAGCATGTTTGAAGTCACTTTCAAGGTTCAGCACGACTGCCCGTACACTAGATTCTCAATGAAACACCCTGAGGTGAAGGTAGTTGAATGGTGCAACAACAGAATTCACGTCATGGAAGTAGACTGCCCCAATATCGAGACCTTTACTCGCATCGAACCTGACCTCTCAGACCTGGTCGCCTGGAAAGGAGGAAAAGTGTTGAAGAAGAACTTCCTAGGCGGTAACCTTCAGCTGATCATCAGAACGTGTAAGTGCAGTAACATCAGGCCTAGCATAAACGAGATCATCGAGAAAAATTCATGCCTCATGATCCCGCCAGAGACATACTATGGCGGCTGGGAGGAGTATCGTGTGGTTGGCTTTCGAGACGGCGATTATAAGAAGATGTTCCAGGAGCTAGATAAGGTTGGGCAGGTTCGCATCTCGCGGAAACGAATCATTCCCGAGAAGAGCATCAAGGACACATTCGTCCTCTCCCTAAGTAGCGTCTTCTCCGAGTTAACCGAGAAGCAGGTTAACTCGCTGATCGGTGCTTTGGAGGAAGGATATTACCAGATTCCGAAAAGGGTTACGACGAACGAAATCGCGCGTAAGCGTAAAGTACCGAGGACGACCTACGAGGAGCATCTCAGAAAGGCGGAAAGTAAGATTCTGCAGGCCATAGCTCCTTACGTAAGACTCTACTCGTCAACCTCAAACAAGAGCTTCGTTCCTCCGCCACAAATCAGAGCCGAATGAATGAAGCCAAGAAGCCGCGCTGAAGAGATTGTACGACTCTGAACCACTTAGCTTCGCTCTTGATGCATAAACGAGACTACACTGGAAGCGTCAACGTAGGGATCGCCATTATTGACCAAAAATTGGGTATAGCACGTTAGACATGCGTCAGATACGTGCGCATCAGCAGTCCGCACCTTGCACATCTCAGGAGCTTAAGCAACCTACCGTCCATGTCCAAGTCTTCACCGATCTTGTGAACTTGATTGTGCCGACACATGTCTGCCCTGGCATCGATTGAATTCTCCAACCTACCTGCCGAGTAGACCATTCTAAGCACATCCAAGCGTGGTTACGATATGTCGTAATTTGACATATTAACGTTCCCTTACCGGTGCATGGACGTTCCATGCTCATAATACGCATATGATCATTCCATGACGGTCCAGCATGCTGGGGTTGGCCCGATTTCATGCTTCTCGTCTTGTAGCTGGGCTTCGGTGTTGATTATGCAGATTTCCTGCATTGCTGGCATAGCGTGTTCTTGTCGGATATTGGTTGGCGGTAGAAGGTATCGCATTTTGTGCATGTGAATAGTGATATTCGATGTTGATCTTCGCTCTTTGTTCTCCGGTAGCTCTGCCTCCAGTACGCTTCTCTCAATATTGCACCGACCGTTTGGCTTGTGACTGCTAGGTCCCAACTGTATCGTGTTGCAACCCTTATGTCCTCATCAGAGACATCGCCTTGGAGCGCGGTTAGAAACGTCTTGAACTCGTGAAGGTCGAGTTCTCTTCCGTACTGAACTAGGCAAGAGACATAGCCGGAAGGGCAACGATAGCAGCCGATCGTCATTCCTTTCTGGTGAAGAAGCTTCAATTCGGATTGTTCTTGGCAATGTCCGGAACATTTGCTGTGACCGTTCAACCTCTCCTTAACCAGGCTGTCTAAATCCATTAATCTCACCAAGTGCTAAGTGAGGATTTGAGATGCGAGGAGATTGCCAAGGCATCTTCTCGTTAATTCTAGGTCTTCAGAGTATCCTGTGAATACGTGCTTGATCTCGCCGTTTTCGAATTCAAGGAAAACCTGTGGGATGAGGTAGTCTTCACACCAGTCTCCGTGCTTCCTAACCAGTTCATCTGCCTTCTTCATCGCATCCGGATTATCGATGTCGTACAGGACGCAATCAACATCAAGTTGTTCAGCCATCTTTTTGATAGGGTCCACGGTTGTTGGGACACAGTGCGGACACCAGTCAGCGTACACAATATGCATGGATTTGAGTTTCGCCATCTCACACCACATCCTCAATAATTGCAAACGGATGTTGAGACAGTCTCGTGCTAGGTTTGCACTCTGGGATTGTTCCAGAACCATTGCATCTTTGGGGGTTCAACATTGATCTGCCACAGTAGGGCTATCAGTTCCCCTAAGTGGTATAGTTGCTCCGTAAATGATTGAAGTAAGCATTCTTCCACGGTAAGGTTGAAGACTTGCCCGGATGCGGTTGTGAGATTCACCTTTCTATTGAGTTCACCGTCATTTAGCGCCGCAAAATATCCTCTGCTACGCTCCTCAATCTCGGCCAGATGGTCAAGCACCATCTTCATACTCGCATATTCCTCCCATTTTCTCCGCACGTAGTCTTGCTGCCTGTTCCGTATCACCCAATTCACCATCCAGTCTTCGTTGTCGATTATGTGAAGAAGAATATTCTTCATGCTGTAGAAACTGGCTTCTCGATTCTTCTCCACTTCACTCCAAGGCAATTCACCCAGCTTACTCGCAAATTTGCCTCTGACGCTAGATGAATACTGATGCAGCTCGCTGATAGAGAACATAGCAAACTCGGCGCACCTTCTCAGCAGTTCTTCTTATTGGTTTGGTGCAATTAGACGAGGTCGTGAAACTAGCCTAAATAGAGACAATGATTTCCTAATCCAGCAAGAAGACTTCCTTGATCCAGTGAAACCCATGCTACAACTATTGACAAGCGACCAACTATCATCAATACATGCTAGCTCGCTCAACGTGCTGGAAAGCGCAGGCATAGTTGTGGAAGAAGAACAGGCACTTAACATTCTTGAGAAAGCAGGCGCAGAAGTCGACCACGCTAAACGAATCGCGCGTATCCCGCCCCACTTGGTCGAGGAAACGATCAAGAAGACACCCAAGTCCATAGTCTTGGGAGCTAGAGACCGACAGCGCGATCTACGCATTGAGAAAGGATCAGTCCACACTCGACCCGCAAGCGGATATACGCAGGTCCTCGACTCTCAGGGAACTTTCAGGAAGGCGACAAGGAAGGATCTTGAAGACGCCACTGTCGTGATCGATTCACTCGAGAACATATCCTTCGCATCAACATGCATCCTTCCCAGCGACGTCCCAACAGAATTAAACGATGTATTCGCTGTCAGAATTGCACTAGCGCTGACTGAGAAGCATCTCTTCTTCTCACCGCTTACCCGCAAGACATTCGATTTCTGCGTTAGAATGGCTCAAGCGGTGCAAGGATCTGAAGAAGAACTCAAGAAGAGACCCTTGGTAAGCTTCATCGCAGCGACGACGAGTCCGTTGAAATTACCGCGCGAACCCGCGTTACAGCTGATCGAATGCGCCAGGCTGAAGGTTCCGGTGATGCTTGACTCGAGCCCGATGTGCGGAGCTACAGGACCAGTAAGCCTGATCGGAGCTCTGGTATTGCAGAACTCTGAGGACCTCGCCATGAATACCCTAATTCAACTTGTAAGTCCGAACTCCCCGATAACCTACGGACCCCGTTGCGCCCCGCTTGACATGAGGACGGGAATGCCTTCATGGGGATCCGTAGAGATGGCGCTCCTTTCTGCTGCCGGCGTTCAGATTGCCCACTACTACGACTTTCCCGCCGACACTCATGGTCCGACCACGAATTCGAAGCTGCTCGACGAGCAGGCTGGGTTTGAGAAAGCCGTTTGCGGAGTAATGCCCGCCCTTGCTGGATCAGAGATCATCTCCGGAGCAGGAGCCTTGGAGAGCCTTTCCACTTCAAGCATAGAGCAACTCATAATCGATGATGAGTTCTACAGCATGCTCTTCAGACTCGTAAAGGGATTAGATTTTAATGACGACACGCTCGCAGTCGACCTGATCAGAAAGGTCGGGCATGATGGCACATTCCTGAAAGAAGAGCATACGCGGAGACATTACAAGCAAGAACATCGTCTACCACTGCTCTTCGATACACAGTTCCGGAATGCATGGCAGTCCGCTGGTGCAAAAGATACCGTGCAAAGAGCAAAGGAAAAGGCACGGAGGATCCTGACAGAACATAAGCCCAAACCTATTGGATCCGACTTAGAACGGGAACTCGACAACCTACTCGATGAAGCAAACCGAAGCATTCTGAATTGAACACGAGCACTTTCCTGAAGTAGTATCATATGGAGACGCCTGAGCAAGCCGCGCAGAGAATCTTTGGAGAACGCAGCGCATTCTACGCTGCAAGTACGGTACACAAGGATCCAACAGTTTTGGGGCGTGTTATCGAGTTGGCCGCACCGAGGCCCGATGCGAGAGCGTTGGACGTAGCTACTGGCTCGGGACACACCGCGGCTGCACTTGCACCGAATCTCGCGAACGTAGTTTGCGTCGATATCACTCGCCAAATGCTTGCGCAGGCGGAGAAGATGGCACTTGAACTCGGTATCCACAACATGGACCTGTGTCTGGCAAATGCTGACTCGTTGCCGTTCTACGACAACGCTTTTGATATTGTGACTTGCAGGCGAGCGCCACACCACTTCTCAGACATCATAGAAGCTCTGCTAGAAATGAGACGCGTACTTCGATCTGTCGGCAGATTGGTAATTGACGATAGAAGCGTTCCTGAAGACGATTTCGTGGACTCATGCATGAACGAGTTGGATCGATTACACGATGAGTCGCATGTCCGTGAATATCGACCAAGTCAATGGCGTCAGCTGCTCGAAAGATGTGGATTCACAGTCGACCTGATCGAACCATACTCAAGACAACTCCCGCTGACCTCGCTGACTACAGACGTGTCACCAAAAAATACTGAACGAATTCACGATATTCTAAAGGGTCTCACTGAACTTCAAAGGGAGGCCATGAACGTAGCCGACATAGGCGGAGAAGTCTACCTTAACCACTGGTATGTTATCCTGTTAGCGCACCCAACAGCCTAGAAGGATTCCGGTTCCGTGCCCACGGTTCAGGCAGGCGCCCAAGACGGCAGCTTCTCAACCTCAAAGAAGTCTGCAGGGAAGGAGTTTCTTCTAACGCCTGCCCCTCTCGGCCACGCGTCCTTGTCAACTGTGCGGAGAAGCTCGTAAAACAAAGTCTTGAAGGTGCATGGGGTTACGCCAGCACGATACATTCGGTCCAGTGCAGGTCTAGGATGAGGTTCCGAAGAGAAGATCGAATCCTCGAGCAGAAACACCTCGAAACCCATACTGAGCAACCCCAGCGCCGATTGCATGATGCAAACGTCGGTTTCGCAACCTGCAAGAGCGAACTGTTTGACGGGCAAGATTCGGATCGCTTTATTCACAAAGGCGTCGGAACAGGCGTTGAAGGTCTCTTTTACGAATCTCTGTCCATGAGCGGGGAACACCTTTTCAAGTCGCGCCGGAAGCGAGCCCTTCGTCTCAACTGGATGCTCAAATGTTGCGATCAAGGGTAGCTTGAGCAGATCAGTTAACATCAACAGACGTTCTAGTCTGATAACAACTGGCTCCTGCGGCCCATGCATTGAATCCAGAAATGCGGGTTGAACGTCAATTAGTAACACCCCAACCTTCTCAGGATCAATTACCGCTGAGGGCAAGATCAGCATCTCAGTTCGTACAACTCGCTGTGAACGTATAGATAAGGGTGAAAGACAGCTGAACCTCGCTGATTGGCAGTTCATGGCAGTTTGCTGCGCGGATCTCGTGCCAGCTGACTCACCATTGGCACCAACGTGACGATGCTTCTCTAACTGGTGGGATGAGTTCCTGAAAGTTGCCAGCGCGAACAGGTGCGATTGCCATCAAGTTTGTGTGCATTTCCTTTATCAGATTCACCATCGATATGGAAGACGATTAGTATCGCGGCGAGCATAGACATGAAGACATCGAGTAAGAAGATTCATTGTCAACATGAATACCCCGATAATGAATGGAAATGTGGCAAGTGCGGCTACGAAATCCTACCTGACCTTATCGGCAAGATTGCTGAGACAGGTACAGGAAGAATATTATCAACAACAGTGTAATCTCTCTCACGCTAAACTTTCAACAACCCGCACGGATTTCTTCAAATTCGCGGATATTTGGTCGCTTACTGCCGAGTAGGGAGACCTAGGCGGCCCTGCCTTGAGCCCACC
>DATKOK010000088.1:0-7508 GCA_035524675.1 Candidatus Methylomirabilota bacterium
ATGGGTAGGAGAATGCGTTTTCTTGCGGCAGCAACATCGAAAGAAGAAATATGAAATTGTGGGACCAAAAGCATTTACGGACCGGCGTAAGTATCTCCATACCTTCGAAGTGTCAATGAATGAGTTTCTACACTGAATTTAGTATTCTAAGCAAGTTGGACCCTGAGCTTGCTGCCATTGTCAAGAAAGAACTTGAGAGACAAGAAAATGGACTCGAAATGATTCCGTCAGAAAATTACGTTCATCCAGCGCTTTTCGAGGCAATGGGATCGATTTTAACCAACAAATATTCAGAAGGTTATCCTGGCAAAAGATACTACGGTGGAAATGAGATTGTTGACCTTGTCGAGAGATTAGCTATAGAGAGAGCAAAGAGAGCCTTCGATGTCGTCCATGTGAATGTTCAACCATATTCAGGAAGTCCAGCCAATTTTGCTGTGTATGTTGCTGTTTGCAAGCCTGGTGATACCATTATGGGGTTGAATCTTCCCGATGGCGGTCATCTGACACATGGATGGAAAGCGAGTGTAACTGGGCAATTTTTCAACAGTATTCCTTACCATGTCAAACCAGACGGCTACATAAATTTGGATGAAGTGAGAAAACTAGCGAAAGAGAACAATCCAAAAATCATCTGGGTTGGGGCGACTGCTTATGTTCGAGAATTTCCATTCGAAGAGCTTGGAGAAATTGCAGACGAAGTTGGAAGCTACTTAGCTGCAGACATTGCACACATAGCAGGTTTGATTGTCGCAGGAGCTCACAAGTCTCCCTCGCCATATGCGCATATCATAACAACAACCACCCACAAAACTCTCAGAGGCCCCAGGGGAGCAATGATAATGGTCACAGAGAAAGGATTGAAAAAAGACCCTGAGCTTCCTGCTAAAATTGACCGAGCTATTTTTCCAGGGCTTCAAGGTGGCCCTCATGACCATACGACAGCCGCAATAGCTGCTGCCCTAGGATTTGCCCTGAAACCAGAATTCAAAGAGTATGGGAAACAAATCGTGAAAAACGCAAAAGCATTGGCTCAATCTCTGATGGATAATAAAATAAAACTAGTTACCAACGGAACTGACAACCACATGGTTCTGATAGACTTAACCACTTTTGGAAAAGGAAAAGGAATATTCGTGCAAGAGGCGCTTGATGCCGCCTGTATAACTGTAAACAAGAACACCATACCAGGTGAACCATCCTCTCCGTTCTATCCAAGTGGAATAAGACTAGGAACTCCAGCACTAACATCGAGAGGGATGAAGGAGAATGAGATGGAGCTGATAGGCAAGTGGATAGCTAACATAATTTTCGAAGTCAAAAATTACGAACTGTATGAAGATAGAAATCAAAGGAATGAAGTGTTCAAAGAATTCAGAGACGATATAAAACAAAATGACACAATCAAGAAGACTAGGCAGAATGTTATGGATCTCTGTAAAAGGTTCCCACTCTACAAATAAGCACTCATAAAACGCTGTTTGGCTACCGAGGAGCACGACGGCAAAGACTGCATAGTGTACTTGTCAGTCTATATTCTACAGGCGGAGGAGTAAAAGCGACTTAACGTAGATCTCGCTCAGAGCTCAACATGTTCCTCGAAGAGGTTGAACGGTCGCCGTCACTTGAAATGGTAAACTTAGTTCTCGCGAAGATTGCAAAGGGCGAGAAAGTCGTTAGTCTGGCGATAGGAGAACCGTCCTTCAATACGCCAGACGAAATAAACGAAGTTGCGTCGAATAGCATGCGATCCGGAAATGTTCACTACACATCTGCTTATGGAACCAGAGAAGTCAGAGAAGCAATCAAGAGGAAGGTGGCTAGGAAGAACAGGATTCATGCCGAAATCGAAAACACACTATCTTGTACGACAAAGCTTTCCGTCTACGCGGCCCTTGTAGCAGCCTCCAACAAGGCATACGACGCGTTGATCCCTAACCCAGGCTACTTCTACTCGGAACCAGTCATCCTCTCAGGCGGACGCCCAATCTACTACAAGTTGAAAAAAGATTTCTCACTTAACATCGATGAGATAAAGAAGAAAGCAACGAGAAGGGTCAAAGTAATCATCATAAATTCACCATCAAACCCGACAGGTAAGGTCTTCGCTAAAACCGAACTTGAAGAACTCTACGAGTTCTGTCATAAACGAAAAATCTTCATCATAAGCGACGAAGCATATGAGGATCTCATCTATGAAGGACAACATTTCTCTGTCGGATCCCTCGAATCGAAGCCGGAAACCGTAATCTCCCTATTCAGCTTGTCCAAGAGCTACGCAATGACCGGATGGCGAGCAGGCTACATTGTAGCTGGCGAACGCACAATCTACTTGATCAACAAGTTCCTCGAAAACACCGTAACCTGTTTCCCACCTTTCATTCAAACAGCATCCGCGTACGCACTTGACAATTGTGAAGACCGCATTTCGGAATTCAGGACCGAATTAGAGAAAAGAAAGCGCCTTCTCGAAAAGAAGATCCAAGAGATAGACTCATTGGAATTTCCAAAAATCCAAGGCGCGTTCTATGCATTTCCACGGTACAAGACAAAGATACGGTCTCGTGAACTCACGAAGATCCTGCTAGACAAGATGGGAGTCGCGGTCTTGGCAGGCGCCAGCTTTGGTTCGGCAGGAGAGAACCACTTGCGGTTCTCCTTCTCCATGTCCCCCGAGGTCATAGAAGAAGGAATGAACAAAGTGAAGGCCTTCTTTAATGAGAGATAAGCATCAACAGAATATGACCTAGCAACCCTCAAGCCTACGACTTATGCGACCAGTCACCTTAACGGTTGCAACCTATCGATTTTTCGCGAACCATACATCAACTATATACTCGTCCTATCTTCGATGTTCGGACAAATTTCTATAGACAAGAGATTCTTATGCTCAGCCCGGAACCGCATGCCAAGTGCATACTTTGAAGGATCTAAGAGCATTATGGAAAAAAGGCATAGCAACTTACGGTCCCTTCATACAGCTCAACTCACCAGGAATATGCGAGATTGTAGGTCACGCGGGATTTGATTACTGTATCATTGACATGGAGCACGGAGTTATCCATGTGGATACTGCCGAGAACATGGTTAGAGCTTCAATCGCTTCGGGAATAGCGCCGATAATTCGCGTAGCTTTCAATAAACCGGAACTGATCGCTCAAGCACTGAACGTGGGTGCGGCCGGAGTACATATACCGCATGTATCGACAACAGAAGAAGCAGAGCAGGCAGTGTGGGCGAGCAAGTTCTTTCCCATCGGCGGACGAGGCGTCTGTCCCTTCGTCCGAGCTGCAAAATACTCAGCAGACAAGACAATTTACTACGAGAAAGCAAATACCGAAACTTTAGTCATTACCTCAATCGAGGGAACCGAAGGCATCAAAAATCTTGGCGAAATCCTGAAAGTAAAGGGGATCGACGTAATCTTCGTAGGACCCTACGACCTATCTCAATCGTTAGGAGTCCCAGGCCAAGTAACACACCAGAAGGTCATTGATCGAGTTCGAGAGATAGTGCAACTTTCGAAGAAAGCTGGAATTGCTGTCGGGCTATTCGTAGAGACACCCGAAGCCGCACGAGAATGGGTTAAACAAGGAGTACTTTACTGCTGCCTCGATGTTGACGCCGGAATTCTGCTCAAAGCATGTACAAACTACATGAGCCTAGTACGAGAAACTAAGCCAAGTACAATCCGAGCGAGGTGAGTTCATACATGAAAGATCTTCGCGCAATGATGAAGCAAGGAAAACCATGCGTAGGAATATTCGCCGTCACTGCTAGCCCGGCAATGGTCGAAGCAATCGGTTACAGCGGACTAGACTTCGTCATCATAGACTGCGAACACGCAGCACTAAGCGCATGGGGAACAGAACTCGAAGAATGCGTCCGAGCGGCATACGCAGCCGATATCACGCCGATTGTGAGAGTTACCGAGAACGATAAGGGAATGATTCTGAAGGCACTCAACTTTGGAGCGAAAGGAGTCATAGCCCCACACATTAACACAAAAGAAGACGCTGAGAGGATGGTCCGATCAGCTCGCTTCGCACCAGAAGGACGTAGATCGGCAGCCCCCCCTGTTCGCGCGGCAAAATACGGATTCGTACCATTTCCAGAATTTTGGAAACAACAGAACAAAGAGAACTTGGTTATCCCACTCATTGAGGAGAAGGAGGCTGCACAAGACCTAGCTAAGATTCTAGAAGTGAAAGGGATAGACGTTCTCTTCTATGGTCCATTCGACCTATCAATGACCCTAGGACTTGATGGAGTATGTGACCATCCCATTATCTGGAAGGGGCTGGACGATGCCGTAAAACTCTGCAAAGCCAAAGGCATCCCGGTAGCGAACCTATGCTGGGACATTGCATCCGCTGCAGAATCAATCAAGAGAGGGGCACTGATGATAGCAATGAGTGTTGACATGGTCATATTCCGCCAAGGCTTACAAGCCCTAACAGGGCGAGTTGAGAAGGAACTGAGAAATCTGTAAAACTACAACCCCCTCTACCCTTTTTCTAACCTTTCCTAATCAGATGAAGGTAATCCTGTGGGACAACTGCTCTGGCAACCTTCTGACGAACGCATACACCAGGCAAACATTACCAAATTCATCAGTTTCGTCAAAAAGGATTACGAGCCGAAGGTTGACTCTTACTGGCCGCTTTATGATTGGTCAATCCGTTGCATACCAGACTTCTGGAGAGCAATGTGGGACTTCGCCGGCATCAAAGCGTCTCAGAAATACGATACCATAGTTGATGATCTAAGCAAGTTTCCTGGCGCTCACTGGTTTCCAGGTGCAAGGCTGAATTTCGCTGAAAACCTCCTAAAATGCCGAGACGATCATCCTGCGTTCATCTTCCGAGGAGAGAACGGAAAATCCATCAGCATGACCTACGCTCAAGTTTACAGTCAAGTAGCTAGTTTATCGACCTCCCTGCGCGAGATGGGAATACGTCCGGGCGACCGAGTATGCGGATACATGCCAAACATAATCGAAACGCCCATAGCAATGTTAGCTGCCACGGCCCTCGGAGCCACATGGGCTTCGTGTGGAACTGAGCTTGCACCAGTCGCTGTCCAAGACCGATTCGGCCAAATTGAACCGAGAATAATGTTCACTGCGGACGGCTACCTCTACAAGGGAAGAGCATTCAAGAGTTTGACTAACGCGGAGAAAGTTGCCGAAGGTGTTCCATCTATCGAGAAGGTAGTCGTAGTCCCTTTCATCTCAGAGAAGCCCCAGACGGGTGGTCCTAAGTTTGTCAACTATCATGACTTCATAACCCCGGAAAAGCTGGATACCATTCGATTCGAGCAGTTGCCCTTTGACCATCCGGTCTACGTCATGTTCTCCTCTGGCACCACCGGAAAACCGAAGTGTATGGTCCAAGGAGCCGGAGGCATACTTCTGAATCATCTGAAGGACCTCATTTTGCATACTGACGTTAAGCGAGAGGATAGAATCACGTACATGACATCGACCAGTTGGATGATGTGGACTTGGCTGATGAGCTCCTTGGGCACCGAAGCCACGATTGTACTATACGATGGTAATCCCAATCATCCAGACTGGGGCACAATGTGGAAGCTAATCCAAGACGAGAGAATCACAATATTCGGATGTAGTGCAAGCTACGTTAATTATCTTAGATCAGTGGGTGCCAAGCCAGGAGCATCGTATGACCTCTCATCATTACGCGAGATCTCGCAGACCGGGTCACCGCTATCCGCCGATGGCTTCCAATGGGTATATCACGAGATCAAGTCAGATTTGCATTTCAATTCCATATCAGGAGGAACTGACATCAATGGGACGTTTGCCATTGGGAGCCCAACTCTGCCTGTTTACGCGGGTGAACTACAAGCGCCCGCGTTAGGAATGAAAATCAACGCTTACAACGAACATGGTGCTCCGGTCCTCGATCAGGAAGCAGAACTTGTATGCGAAGCTCCCTCACCTTCAATGCCAATTTACTTCTATAATGATACGAACTTCGTAAGGTACAAGGAAGCCTACTTCGACTTCTTCAAATTCGCCGGTAAGAACGTGTGGAGGCACGGAGACCACGTTATCATTCACAGTGACACGAGAGGCATTACTTTCCTCGGTCGGTCAGACAGTGTTTTGAAGCCATCCGGAGTTCGGATCGGTACGGCCGAGATCTACAATGTTCTCGAGAAGATGCCTGAGATTGCCGATAGTGTGGTCGTTGGGCAGGATTGGAAAGGCGATGAGCGCGTGGTTCTCTTCGTCCAGCTCTCCTCAGGACATAGCCTGACTGAGGACCTGAAACAGGTAATACGGAAGAATCTTCGCGAGAACGCGTCACCTAGACATGTACCATTCATGATCCTTGACGTGCCTGGAATCCCTTACACATTCAACATGAAGAAAGTGGAGAGCGCAGTGAAGAACATAGTCAACGGCAAGCCCGTTACTAATAGGGGCGCCTTATCAAATCCTGAGACGCTGGACTACTTCGAAAAGATTCTTCCTCAGATTCAGAAGGATGCATAGCCTACGGTAATCGGTTTGTCAACACCTTCCGTAAGGCGCGTCTGCCTTGGTCTTACGAAGGAGACCCCTTAGGGTAGAATGGCGAAGACTCGTGCTGGGAATCCGCTACCGTTCTTAGGTTTCGGGAACGTAGCAACAATCAATGCTCCGGTCTCGGGCACTTGATCTAGATTGTCCATCAACTCGATCTGGTAATGATTGGTGCTGAGGACATATCGTTCTATGTCCAGATTGGGGTCACTAATGCTAGCGGCATTGTCTGAGGTTTC
Organism: Candidatus Methylomirabilota bacterium; assembly: GCA_035524675.1. Taxonomy (GTDB): domain Archaea; phylum Thermoproteota; class Bathyarchaeia; order 40CM-2-53-6; family 40CM-2-53-6; genus FEN-987. Next base: position 6,793 of record DATKOK010000088.1, read on the forward strand.
ATGACCTGACGCCGTTATCTTTCTCTCTTCGTACAGGCATTTCACAACGGGCATGCTCCACCCGGGGAAGTGCTCGCCTTTTGAGTCTGCGTTCAGCATGGCATTGTGATCAGGCCACCGTTTCGACCAGTCAGTTCGGAGGGCGACGAAGCATCCTTCAGGAATCTTGCCGTGCTTTGCTTCCCATGCTCTTACATCGTCCATGGTGACCTGGTAGTCGACGTTCTTGGCAACCTTCTCGTGAATGTCGATGACTACTAGGGGCAGAATCATTTCCTTGACATCGATCTGATCCACCGTTCTTGCGTCCTTATGGAAGTGGGCCGGTGGATCTACGTGTGTCCCCCACTGTCCTACGTGAGAATAGCGATGTAACCAAAAGCCTAGTGCACCCATGCTTCCAACCCCTTCATCGAAGTGGTACAAGGTTTCACGAACTTCGTCCGGAAGGCCATGCCAATGTGGGATGCCCGGGGCAAACGAATGAGTCAAATCAACCCAACGTTTCGACTTCAATAATTCATATGCACTCAGGAGAGTAGACATCTCAGATTCACTCCCGAAACGTTCAACGGCCTAGGCATATTAGCCGGTAGTAATTAGCAACCGAACATCTTCTTACAGTAATTATAGACGAGATACGCGTTACGAGGAGATTCACCAGTCCGTCGGTTCTGCTCTGCACCAAGCTACCTATCACAAGATAGTTGGAAAGG
>DATKOK010000089.1:0-6582 GCA_035524675.1 Candidatus Methylomirabilota bacterium
CCGACTCACCACTCCGCTACGAACTCTTGAAACATGACTTTTCAGTAGTCGACGGTTGCGTCCAGGTTCCGGAGGGACCGGGTTTAGGGATTGAGCTTAACGAGAAAACCATAGAGAAGTATCGGCTCGACAAGTGAAATAGTGTTTAGGATTACATGAGACAAACCTCGCAATCATGTGCGCCATCGAACTGAACATTCCATACAGCCGGGTATATTCATCCTACAACATCTTCAAGTCACAGCCGCCGGAAATGGCTAAGAAAATCATCTGGAAAACCTCGGCCATGTCGAAGAAGGAAGCCGGGAAAAGCCGCAGCATCACGTGGATAATACTCAAATGCCTACGAAGGGGCATACGGTTACCCAGCGACATGTTCGTGGCTCCGGGCGAAGATTAGTTCACTTTACCTACCCGCCTTTTTTCAAGTGATATACATGCCACAATGTGGAATCTGTAAGTGAAACTTTCGCTCTGGATACTTCAAGAGGACGTCGTCAGGGATCGCAAGCGAGCCCTCGCTAACCAAGTTGAAGCGTTATGGAATGCGAATTTCCGTAATCCGAAGGATATGGCTGATGTGATACGGTCTAGGTCTAAGGAAACCCTAAAGCCGGGAGCTAACGAAGTTGCATTAGCTATTGACTTTCTGACTAAGGCGGGTAGAATCAAGAACGAACCGCCCAATCAAGTACCTACTCAGCCTACTACCCCGGAGACTCCGCCTATTACCCCGCCTACTACTCCGGAGACTCAGCCTAGTACACAGATACCTAGTGCCCCGACATCGGCATCGACACCGGTATCGACATCGACAGCCAGCACGGGACCCTCCGATGTACCCGGCGCTATTGAAGTATTGGACTATGTGATACCCATATTGAGTGCCCATACGACTATGACGACACTCCGGAAGAAGATTGGATATGAGAAGGGAAAGGAATGGACATCGGTATTGAATTCGATTGTTAACCAAATAATACCCCTAGTTAATCGGCGGACACCGCACAAGGCTATCTATGATACTATGCGGACTCTGTATGGATACTCCATGGGACAGTTAGTTGTATCCATATCGACACTGCCTCGACATAGTGATGGGACACTGGTTGAGGGGTGGGAAGATGCGGATTTGTGCTCAAATTTGAAGGCGAAGAAGAAACCGATGTCCCCGCCGGATAGCGAAACGGATAGCGAAGCGGATAAAAATCGGAGTGAAGGCGATAAGAAGGAGGGTACATCGGAGGGTACGCCGGATAGCAAACAGATAGTTGCGGAGGGTACGTCGGATAGCAAACAGATAGTTGCAGACGATGCGCCTATTACCAGCAGGTCGCCTCTCAACTGGTTACCGCTCAATCCGAATGACCCTGACGATATTGCAATATACATAGAGCTAGTGGTCGTGTGTTGATAGCGTGTTTGGATCACGATGACCCATTTTCGTGAGCATGAGACAACTTCGGCCCAGTAAAAAGGTTAAGAGAAAGGATGGGAACCTGAGAGTGGGTACCTCGCTAGGACGCTCTAGCGTGGGCTCTCAGACTCGGGAGTTCCTGGGAACACGAGTGTTCCTTGACCCTTAGCGTTCATCTTAGCGTGTGACCGGAGTGCTTCCTCGCTTGGGAAACTGGCCCCACAGGAGCTACATTTGAATTCTGCCATTCGAATACACCTCCTTACGACCAATGAAACCTACAGTTATGCTTCTTAGTAAATAACGCCCACGTACGCTTCTGAACAGATGAATAACACATGCAATTCAGGAGAATGCAATTGCAATAGTCAGTAGCGGGGTGCTACATCAATCAAACTCGCCCAGGAAGGAGTAAGGCTTTGTTAGTTGTTCATCGCTTCGTGGCCCGATAGAGTTTGAGAGCCTCGGTCAGCCGCTGGCGCGTTTCATGCGTATAAGGCTCGCATTGAAACATGATGTGCTGCACGCCGAGTTCTGCGTAGCCGCGCATTGCCGCTGTGATCTCCTGCACCGTGCCTGTAAGAGGATTGTCAAAGAAGACCGGTTTCTCTGCTTGGAGATCGGGGAACCAGAGGCCAATTAATGCCGTGACGCCAAGCGTCGCCGGGTCGCGTCCAATCGCGCGGCATGCGGCTCCGATCTTAGCGAACCGGTCGACCATCGTTTCAGGTCCGCCCATGTAGCCGGTGTTCCAGAGGTCGGCGTACTGTGCGGTCAATTTGAGCATGCGCGGGCCATCGCTCCCCACCATCAACGGGGGCCCCTCCAACCGCGGGCCGCGCGGCAGGTTCTCGCAGTTTCGTGCCTGATAATACCGTCCCGCGAAATCCACATGCCCTCCACGTAGCATTGGCTTGAGGATCTGCAAGGCCTCTTCAAAGCGGTCTACGCGATGATCGAATGGTAGCCCGAACGCCTGATACTCCGGCTCGTTCCATCCCGCGCCCACGCCTAAGATCAAGCGGCCATGGCTCACCTCCTCCACGGCTGTCGCCATTTTCGCCAAGATCGCCGGGTTGCGGAAGGAATTGCACACCACCAGGGTGCCAAGCTCAACGCGCCTTGTCGCTTCAGCCAATGCCACAAGCATCGTCCATGACTCCCACATTCCCCGGGTAGGTTCACCAGGTTTGCGATACATGAGGTGATCAGCGATCCAGATGCTATCGAAACCATCTGTTTCCGCCTGCTGCACGATTGCGCGGATACTATCATATGAGCGCGGGCTGTTGTTTTCCCGATCATTCGCCGTAAAGACCATCAGCCCGATCTTCATGACTTATGCTCCGCATTCATTACTGCGCTGCTCGAGTTCAACCAGATTTGGACTGATAGCTACGTAAGTTGCCTTCTTACTGTACATCTCGTATAGCTTCCCTGCCTCCACCAATCCGTTCACTAATCGTCGATAGACATCAATCGGCGTGGAACCGACCGCACGTGCATTGGCATCAGTCAACATGTCACTTGCATGAACCTTCGTTGTCAAGACGCTTCCATTCTTGGTCATGCGAATGCTAGGCAGCCCCTTCCAGCCTGATTCCTCGCCTGGGAAGAAGGCGAAGCCTTCAGCTCTTATCGAAGCTTGAAAACCAAGCTTAGAGAGAACGTTGACCAGCTTCTTCTGGAACTCGTCGGCCTTTCCTCCAATATCGATATACAAGTCTGCACTGTTCAGTTTCTGTTGGAGTTCTTCCACATCAACCAATATTCTCGCTGGCTCGATGCTCGTATCAGGAGAGCATTATTGAATGTTAAGGTTTAGCAATTGTATTTTCGGTAGTGTAATACCGATTTTCTTTGCCCTGGATTTTCGGAAGCATTCGTTGGGGGAATGCCTCGATTATGTCGTTCTCGGGGGTCTTACGCTTCCATTCTGGAGGGTGCAGGTTCTCCATGTGACCAACTATCTCGTTATGTACCTCCATAGTGGTATGCCTATCGACACTTAGACCAGTACTGAAGTCACTACAGTAAGGGCATACGTAGATCATCGAGCGTCCAAGTCTCTTCCACTTCAACCTGGCAAGAAGATCCTTAGTATCTCTCGCAGTGGTAAGCTCTTTCACCTTATGCCGTTCCCTAAGATGTCTGATCATCCGTCCCTCTCCTGCTGTAGGATGCTTCCACATCTTGCGGAATTCCTCCCCGCACTCGATGCAGGCAAAGATGCCAAAGCCTCTTCTGAACGCGTCACCATAACTTCGCGAACATTGGAAGTAATACTCTAGGTAATCGTCCACAGAGCTATTTTCCATCTCAGGTAAACGTCTCAACATGTCTCCAAGGTCTAGGCTGAATGATTTCATCCCACGTGTGGTATAACTGGCCATTCAGACTCACCATCGGCCTGAGTTCATTATCTACCCGAACATGTGGTTGCCTATAACTCGAGTGTAGGATTCGTTCACGTCACGCGTCTCAAAACTACGCGTATTACATCTGGGCTACACGTAGTACGCGTGAAATTACCTGAGATTGTGAAATGTCGAATCATTCACATCATCTAATAGATCGTGATCTGTATGCGCATTCCAAGCGGCTCGCACACAAAAGACTGATTAGTAGAAAGCAAGCGAGTGGCGTTGTGAGATCACATGCTCTTCATGGTGATTGAGAAATTCAAGAACCGAAACGCTCGTGCCGTTTACCTTCGCTTCCGAGAACAAGGCCGAATGCTTCCGGACGGTTTGAAATACATCGACAGCTGGGTAGAGGCGAATTTTGACCGTTGCTTCCAACTTGTGGAATGCGATGACCCGCGGCTCTTCCAACAGTGGGCTATCCGATGGCAAGACCTAATCGATCTTGAGATCATTCCTGTCGTGCCTTCAAAACAAACGGCAGAAGCAATCAATCCTTTCCTGCAGACAAATGCTTGACTCAGCCCATATGGCTTGTCGACGTGTGTGTGGTTCTGATGGTGGGCGCACACACACGAAGACGACAAAGGACCGCTAGTGAGTGATGATTGAGGACATGTTGCAATACCTGGTCTTCGTAGCGGCTGGAGCCTACTTTGTCGCTGCTTACGTCTACGTGAAATCGATGCTCAAGGGGGATGTGAAGCCGAACCAAGTTAGCTGGCTGCTGTGGGCTATCGCGCCAATGATCGGTTCTGCTGCGGCAGTTTCAAATGGCACAGGCTTGGCTGCTGTCCCAGTGTTCATGGCCGGATTCTGTCCGCTCCTGATCTTCGTCGCCTCCTTTGTTGTAAAAGGGGCTCATTGGAAGTTGGTCAAACTGGATTACGCTTGCGGCCTACTTTCAATATTGGCATTAGTTTTCTGGGCGGTGACGAGCGATCCAGATGTTGCCATTGTGTTTGCAATTTTAAGCGACGCTCTCGCCTCAGTTCCAACCATCAAAAAAGGGTGGCAGTATCCAGAAACAGAATCAGCATGGCCGTACTTGACTGGAGTTTTCGGCAATTTTACGAGTTTCCTAGCAATCACAGCATGGACGTTTTCGCAATACGCCTTCCCAGCATACCTAGAGGTGATGAGCATTCTTCTACTCTGGAGTATTTCCCACAAAAGGATTCTTAGCTACTTCTGAAAGGACCGGGAACTGGCACACTTTATGCGAATACGACTTATGCGTGGTAGGAGCTGTGATTCCCGCTGGCACAGGCTTAAGGTATTCGACAACGGCGAGGCTGCGTTGGGGAGCTAGGTTGTCTGTTGTCATTTTCGTGCGCGTTGTAGGGTGAGTCTAACGGTTTACCTTGAAATTCGATCACCAATTCACAAACTCGTCATAGCCGCTGTAACACACAAACCAAATTCGCACTGTTTATATTACGTACGTCATTGACGCTTCGGCGTGTGAAAGTTTGGCCGTTAATCAGGATAAGTTAAATGAGATGATAGGAAGGTTCGCGACTGAACTTGGGGCTTCGATGCAGGGTCCCGCAATATTGATCGGTGAGCAGCTGGGGCTCTACAAGGCACTGTCAGCTTCTGGTTTAGTCACGTCGGAGGAACTTGCGAAGAAGACTGGATTAGCGGAACGTTATGTTCGCGAGTGGCTCGCGGGTCAGGCCGCGGGAGGCTATGTCAATTACGACGCTGCAAACGGAAAGTACATGATGACGCCTGAGCAGACATTCACGCTCGCAAATGAAGATAGCCCAGTCTATATTCCGGGGGCATTCTACCTGATTTCCTCAATTTACAAAGATAGAGCCAAGATCGCTGACGCTTTCCGGACCGGAAAGGGCGTTGGCTGGCATGAACACCACAACGACTTATTCATAGGCACCCACAAGTTCTTCCGACCCGGCTACCTCGCAAATTTAGTTAGTTCATGGCTCCCAAGCCTTGATGGCGTCGTCCAGAAACTAAACGACGGCGCCCTCGTCGCAGACGTGGGTTGTGGCTATGGATCGTCCACGGTCATAATGGCTAAGGCCTTTCCCAAGTCGCAATTCTTCGGCTACGACTACCATCTGGAATCGATCGAGTGGGCGAAGGATGTTGCATTCACTGAGGGCGTTTCGAGTAACACGACCTTCGAGGTAGCACTCGCGAAGAATTATCCTCGGAAGGATTTTGACCTCGTCACCTTCTTCGACTGTCTCCACGACATGGGCGACCCTGTAGGTGCCGCAAAGCATGTCCATGAATCCCTAAAACCGAATGGCACATGGATGATCGTCGAACCATACTCAAATGAACGCGTAGACCAGAACCTCAATCCGATCGGACGCGTGTTCTACAATGCCTCCTCAATGCTCTGCGTTCCAGCATCATTATCTCAGGAAGTAGGACTCGCAATAGGAGCTCAGGCAGGCGATTCGAAACTTCGAGAAATAGCCTTCGCTGGAGGCTTCAAACAGTTCAAAAGAGCAGCACAGACGCCTTTTAACAGAATCTTTGAAGCACGCCCGTAACGCAACAGTGTAATTACCTGTTTGCATCAAACAAGAATGAGATTTCGAACAATGTCGAGATTTCTCATTGAGGTTCCGCATGAAGCCGAAAAGCTAGCGTGTGCGCGGGCCGTCCGAATCCTGCTCACAACAGGCTCCCACTTCTTGACACACGCGGACTTTGGATGCTTAGATGGCGAGCATAAAGCATGGATAATAGCTGAGGCAGAGA
>DATKOK010000090.1:0-32099 GCA_035524675.1 Candidatus Methylomirabilota bacterium
GGCTTCAATCGGAGTTGTGACGCAGAGAGATGCCCTACTGTACATTGGTAACCGGTTGGCCCCTGGCCAGGTTGAAGATTACCGACTGAAAAAGGCAGAGGCAGCGGTTGACAGGAACTTCCTTCCACACATTGGCCGAAATCCTGAGGACCGAAAGGAGAAGGCTGCAGAGTTAGCGGAAGTCGTCTGCAGGGTAATCGAGCTCAAGCAAGGAATGCGAGAGCCGGATGACAAGGACCATTATGCCAACAAACGTCTGAAACTCGCCGGTTCTCTGCTTGCAGAACTCTTCCGAATTTCCTTCCGGAACTTAGTTCGTGATTTGAAATATCAACTAGAGCGAATTACAATACGAAGACACGCCGAACTATCAATCGGCAACGCAATCCGCCCCGGTATAATTACCGAAAGAATTCAACATGCGATTGCAACAGGAAACTGGGTCAGAGGGCGGGTCGGAGTCACTCAACTACTTGACCGAACCAATTACTCGTCGACACTAAGCCATCTAAGACGCCTACAATCCCCTTTGAGTAGGAGCCAACCCAACCTCGAAGCGAGAGACCTTCACCCGACACATTGGGGAAGACTCTGCCCAAGCGAGACACCCGAAGGCTCAAACTGCGGACTTGTGAAAAATCTGGCGCTTAGCGCGGTGATCTCGATCGGCGTAGACTCTAGAGACTTCGTTTCAAAGGTTAGACGACTCGGCGCGGTTCCAGTGGAAGAAGCTGACGCAAAACTCCGAGAAGCAGGAGCAAAAGTCTTCGTTGACGGCTTGATCGCCGGATACGTTAGAGACGCCGAGAAGATGGCGCAGGAACTCATACGAATGAGACGGGCAGGCGAAATAAGCTCGGAAGTGAACGTTGCTTACTCACCTCCTCAAGTAGAACATGGACGCCCCGAACTCTACGTGAACTGCGATGCAGGCAGAGTCAGACGACCCCTCGTCATCGTAGACAACACCAAACCCAGACTAACTAGGGAGCACGTTGAAGGCGTACAGCGCGGCGAACTCCGATGGACGGACCTCGTAGATCGGGGCGTCATCGAATATTTGGACGCTGACGAGGAAGAGAACGCCCTGGTCGCAGATGCGCCCGGCAGAATAAGTGAGAGAACAACCCACCTCGAAATCGCTCCTTACACGATCCTGGGCATATGTGCCTCTCTGATTCCGTATCCCGAGCATAATCAGTCGCCTCGCAACGCGTACGAATCGGCGATGGCGAAGCAAGCCTTGGGCATCTTTTCAGTCAACTACGGATATCGAGTTGACTCTCGCGGCCACATTCTGCATTACCCACAAGTACCGGTGATTAAGACAAAACCAATGGAAGTGATCAAGTACGAGAGCAGACCTGCCGGTCAGAATTGCGTAGTCGCTCTACTCTGCTACCAAGGCTACAACATGGAAGACGCTATCATCATCAACAGGTCATCAGTCGACAGAGGGCTGTTCCGCTCATCATTCTACAGAGTCTACGAAGGAGAGTGCAGGCAATACCTCGGCGGTTTACGAGATAAATTCGAGGTCCCTGAAGCTGGAATTCGAGGCTACAGAGGGGACAGGTACTACCGTCTGCTCGAAGAAGATGGCGTAATCGCCGTTGAGTCGGAGGTTACAGGAAACACCGTACTGATAGGCAGGACAAGCCCGCCAAGGTTTCTTGAAGAATATAGAGAATTCGAGGTCAAGGGACCCACAAAACGAGACTCCTCGGTAGGCATGCGTCCGTCAGAGGAGGGGATCGTAGACTCCGTCTTCCTCAGCGAATCAATCGAAGGCAATCGACTAGTCAAAGTCCGCGTACGTGACACGCGCATTCCAGAACTAGGAGACAAGTTCGCATCAAGGCATGGTCAGAAGGGAGTGATTGGGACCCTAATCCCACACGAAAATATGCCCTTCACCGAGCAGGGAATTGTACCGGACGTAATCATCAACCCCCACGCTATTCCATCACGCATGACAATAGGACAATTCGTCGAAGCCATCGCGGGAAAAGTAGCCAGCCTACGCGGCGAACCTGTCGACGGCACCGCCTTCAGCAACGAAGGCCCAGAAGCCCTACGAAACGCTCTACTCGAGTTAGGATTCGAACACGGTGGACGAGAAGTCCTCTACAATGGTGTCGACGGAAGAAAACTCGTTGCAGACGTTTTCGTCGGCGTAGTGTACTATCAGAAACTTCACCACATGGTCGCAGACAAAATGCACGCACGCGCCCGTGGCCAAGTACAAATGCTCACAAGACAACCGACGGAAGGCAGAGCTAGAGGCGGAGGCCTAAGGTTCGGCGAGATGGAACGTGACTGCTTAATCGGACATGGTGCTTCAGCATTATTGAGAGATAGACTGCTCGAAGAATCAGACAAGTACACTGTAATGATTTGCGAAACATGCGGATTGCTCGCATATCATGATGTTAAGCAAAACAAGTACATCTGCCGCATAGACGGAGACAAAGCCGTAATCTCCCCGGTACAGCTGTCGTATGCCTTCAAGCTTCTGCTGCAAGAATTGATGGCGCTTGGCATAGCGCCCCGCCTGGAAGTTTCGGAGCGTGCATGAAATGTCAGTAGCCAATGAAGTAACAAAGGTAATCGGCAGTATCCACTTCACGCTCATAGCGCCAAGCGATATTCGAAGACTCTCAGCCGTGGAAATCCAAACCGCCGATACGTACGATGAGGACGGAGTTCCCATCGTATCAGGGCTGATGGACGGGCGTCTCGGAACCCTGGAACCTAGGCAGAAATGTAAGACGTGCGGAAACACCGCCTCAGCCTGCCCAGGACACTTCGGCCACATCGAACTCGCGGAACCAGTTGTACATGTCGCCTTCGCGAAACTTCTCCACAAACTACTTCAAGTAACATGTCGGAACTGCGGTCGCATATTGCTCTCCGCTGACAAGATCAAATCATATACCGAGCTAATGCAGAAGGAACAGAAGCAACTCAACGAGATACCCTCCACCTTCTATGAAGCCGTAATGAAGGATGCAAAGAAGAGTCAAGAATGTCCACATTGCGGCGCTCGACAGTACCAAATCGAACACGGCAAACCCACGACGTTTCACGAGATGATAGAAGGCGGAGCCTCCCGGCTTAACCCAAGTCAGATTCGGGAAAGACTCGAACGGATTACGGACGACGACCTTCGAATGTTAGGAATGGAACCAACCGCCGCGCGTCCAGAATGGATGATCCTACAAGTACTTCCGGTCCCAGCTGTCACCGTGAGACCATCAATCACATTGGAATCCGGCATCCGTTCCGAAGACGACCTGACCCACAAGTTAGTCGACATAATACGAATCAACCAGAAACTGCGAGAGGCACTTGAATCCGGCGTTCCAGTAAACATCATTCAAGAATTACACGAACTGCTCCAATACCACGTTACTACATACTTCGACAATGAAGTGTCTGGCCTACCACCAGCCCGCCACCGATCTGGAAGAGCTCTAAAAACCCTAACCCAACGACTGAAAGGAAAGGAGGGCCGATTCAGAGGAAACCTCTCAGGAAAACGTGTGGACTTCTCTGCCAGAACAGTAATCTCCCCAGACCCCAACATCGACATAAACGAAGTGGGTGTCCCAATTGACGTGGCCCAAAGACTCACCATCCCCGAACGCGTAACACCTTGGAACATTGACGAGCTCAAGAACCTTATCAGAAACGGACCCGACCAGTATCCAGGCGCACTTTACATCGTTCGACCAGATGGACGGCGTGTTCGACTTGAATTCGTAACTGAACGAGAGAGTTTAGCTGAAGCGATTCAGCCCGGCTTCATAGTAGAACGACACATCAGAGATAACGACATCGTACTATTCAACAGGCAACCATCACTCCACCGAATGTCCATCATGGCTCACAGAGTCAAAGTCCTGCCTTACAAGACATTCCGCCTCAACCCTTGCGTATGCCCACCCTACAACGCGGACTTCGACGGAGACGAAATGAACCTTCACGTACCCCAAGGAGAAGAAGCAAGGACCGAAGCGAAACTGCTAATGCAAGTACAAGACCAGATTCTATCCCCTCGGTACGGTGGTCCAATAATCGGCGCAAAGACCGACCTCCTCAGCGCCGCATACCTCCTAACAAGAAAATCCACCTACCTAACCAAAGAGGAAGTAGGGAAGATCCTGACCGCCGCACGATATTCCGGAGAACTACCCACACCCGAAATCAAGCGACCCGTAGAATTATGGAGTGGAAAACAAATCTTCAGCCTCTTCCTGCCTAGCGGATTCAGTTTTGTCGCCAGGTCAAGCATGGTAACCAAGGAAGACGGTGAGACGGTAATCGTCAAAGACGGTTCCCTGATCGAAGGAGTAATCGATAAGAATACCATCGGTGCCGAACGATCCGAGACCCTATTTCATAGAATCGTCAAGGACAACGGCTCCGAGAGAGGCCGAGACTTTCTCAACAGTCTCATGAAGATGCTTGACAGATTCATCACCCTTCGCGGCTTCTCCTACGGAATCAACGAGCTTGACCTTTCAGAAGCAGTGAAAAGTAAGATAACAAAATCCATTAAGAAAGCTGAAGAGCGCGTCGACGAATTAATCGAACAATACAATAGAGGAACACTCGAACGATTGCCTGGCAGATCCGTAGAAGAATCGTTAGAACTGCGAATAATGGATGAGCTCTCTAAAGCTCGTGACCAGGCTGGCGAGTTAGCTGAACAGTACTTGATGACCGAAACCGACAACTCCGGAGTTATCATGACTAAGACGGGGGCGCGAGGCTCCATGCTCAACATAGCGCAAATGGTCGCCAGCGTCGGCCAACAATCAATCCGCGGACAGAGAATTACAAGAGGCTACAGAGATCGAGCTCTCTCTTTCTTTGAGAGAGGGGATAGACGCGCCGAGGCTCGCGGCTTCGTGTACGCCTCATACCAAGATGGGCTCTCACCGATAGAATTCTTCTTCCACTCAATGGGAGGCAGAGAAGGATTAGTTGACACTGCTGTCAGGACACAGCAAAGCGGGTACATGCAAAGGCGTCTGATAAATGCCCTCGAACACATCAGAGTCGAGTATGACCAGACAGTCCGAGATTCGCGAGGAGACATTATTCAATTCAGGTACGGAGAAGACGGAGTTGATACCGCAAAAAGCGATCATGGCAAGGCGGTAAACACAGAACGCTTAGTTGAACGCGTCGAGCTGACCATGGAGAAAGGCGAGAAAGCGAGCAAACCGTACACAGAGAAGAAGATTGACAGCATCCGAGCCGACTTGACCCCCAGCTTAGCGGACCAATTGCAAGACAGTTTACTCAAAAAGAAGCTGACTCGAAAAGGAGTGGATCAAGCCATCAAGGAAGCCGTCAAGAATTACCGCAGAGCAATGATCGAACCAGGCGAAGCTGCTGGCATTGTCTCTGCTCAATCCATCGGTGAACCAGGAACCCAAATGACCCTCAGAACATTCCACTTCGCAGGAGTTCGAGAACAGAACGTTACGTTAGGTCTACCTCGACTTATCGAGATTGTGGATGCGAGAAAGATCCCATCAACTCCGATGATGGTCGTGTATCTGAATAAGAAATACAAAACAAGCCGCGAAAGGGCTCAGGAAGTTGCAACGAGAATCACCCATACCACGCTTGGAGATATTGCGTCTAGCATTGAATCTGATATCACAAAGATGCGCATCGTTGTTACGCTAAACAACGAGGGCATGAAGGAGAGGGACGTGACTCTGAAGGATATCAAAGAAGCTGTAACGCCGGGTGGTTGCGAAGTTGAAGTGGAAAAGAACACTGTGCACATAATGCCAAAAGAGATGGACATCGCACAATTCAACAGGCTAGTTTTGCGACTGCCGCTAATGCACGTAAAAGGCATCCCTCAAGTCAAACGCGCGCTCGTCATGGAGGAAAAAACAGGCGATAAAGGTGAATGGGTGATCAGGACTGAAGGTTCAAACCTTGAACTGACCCTCGAGACCGAAGGGGTAGATGCAGCACGAACAACATCAAACAACATGCACGAAGTGGCTGAAGTGTTAGGAATCGAAGCCGCTCGAAACGTGATCATTAAAGAAGCTTCAGCCGTGCTCGAGGAACAGGGCTTAGACGTTGACGTGCGTCACGTAATGCTCGTCGCAGACGCCATGACTGCCTCAGGCGAAGTATTGCAAGTCGGACGACACGGCGTAAGCGGCGAAAAAGCAAGCACCCTAGCGAAAGCCGCCTTCGAAATCACCATCCCAACGATCGTCGATGCTGCAATTAAGGGCACAAGGGATATGCTGCGTGGAGTCGCTGAAAACGTCATAGTTGGACAGCAGGTACCCATGGGTACAGGTCTTATAGAAGTCTACATGTCGATGCCAGAGAGGACAGGGACGAAGTAGATGCAGTCCACAAAGATCGATGTGAACAAGCAAATTCAAATAGCATCCAGAACCGGCAAAATTGCGTTGGGAGCAAAGGAAGCGTTAGAATCAGCAAAACTTGCCAAGGCCAAACTGCTCATCCTAGCCTCCAATTGCCCCGAGAGCGATAGAACAAACATAATGCACTACGCTAAGCAATCAGCAATCCCAGTACACATCTACGCGGGGACGAGTATCGATCTGGGCTCTGCATGCGGCAAGAAATTTGTCGTATCCGCACTCACAATCAAGGAGCCTGGTGACTCGGAGATAATGAAGCTGGCTGTGAACTGATCTAATGGCCGCTTCAAGAATCAAACTCAGCATGGAAGAGATGCGGCTCATAGCCCTATTCGAGAATATTACGGGCGCAACAGCCAATGACTGCGTAATCGACAGCGATCGAATTATCTTCATTGCGAAAGCAGGCGAAATGGGCCTGGCGATTGGCAAGGGTGGAAAGAATATCAACGCGCTTCGGAAGATGACTGGGAAACCAATCGAAGTTGTAGAGTTCGCAGATACTGTTGAGGGCCTCGTGAGAAGCTGCCTAGCGCCGGCGAAGGTTAAGGAAATCCGAATCACTGAACGGCCGGATCGAAAGATAGTGGTTGTTGAGGTAGAACCAAAGGATAAAGCGTTAGCAATCGGGAAGAACGGCAGAACGATCGACAAGACGCGAATGCTCGCTAAGCGATATTACCAGATTGATCACGTCCAGATCGCCTGATATTCGCATGCTGATTTGAACTGAAGCATTTGCTTAGTCGGTACCGAATTTTATTCCTTGGGCGAGAGGGAGTTCGTTACTCCAGTTGATTGTTGTAGTCTGACGGCGCATGTATTGCTTCCATGCGTCTGAGCCGGATTCTCTGCCTCCGCCGGTCTCCTTCTCTCCTCCGAACGCTCCGCCGATCTCGGCTCCGGATGTCCCAATGTTTACATTAGCTATTCCGCAATCGCTTCCAGTTACGGACAGAAATCTTTCTGCATTCCTTATCGACTCGGTGAAGATTGCGGAGGATAATCCTTGGGGTACCTCATTGTGGCGTTCCATTGCTTCTTCCAGGTCCTTATAGGGCATGACGTACAGTATCGGCGCAAAAGTTTCCTCGCAAACTAATTGCGTGTTTGTGGGCACGCGTACTATTGCTGGCGTAACGTAGAATCCGGGTTTCTCAATCCGCTTCCCACCAGTTATGATTCGTCCGCCTTGCTGTGATATGAGTTGCAAAGCTCTCATCATAGTCTCAAGCGCATCTTTGTCAACTAATGGACCCATTAAGGTCTCAGGATTAAGGGGGTCACCAATGCGCACTTGCTCGTAAGCCCTTGTGAGTTTCAAAGTTAGATCGTCAATAATGCTTTCGTGAACTATCAGCCGCCTTGTTGTTGTGCACCGTTGACCAGCCGTTCCGACGGCCCCGAAGACAATGGCTCGGACCGCGATGTCGAGATTTGCATCTTCCGCGACTATGATCGCGTTGTTTCCACCTAACTCTAGGATGCTTCGGGCCAGTCTCTTAGAAGTTGCTTCTGCAATTCTCTTGCCCATCTGGGTTGATCCTGTTGCTGAGATGAGAGTGATTCGCTTGTCGTTGATCAGTTTCTCCCCGACGACAGAGCCTTTTCCGACTATCATAGCGAATATTCCAGTCAATCCATGTTTCTCTAACACTCTATTCACTACGTGTTGTGCTGCGATCGCACAGAGAGGTGTTTTCGATGATGGCTTCCACAGCATCGTATCGCCGCACACAGCAGCTATCATCGAATTCCATGACCAGACGGCAATGGGAAAGTTGAAGGCCGTAATTATTCCAATCACGCCCAATGGGTGCCAGTGTTCGTACATTCTGTGTGACGGTCGTTCGGATTGCATGGTTAATCCATAGAGTTGACGTGATAGGCCTACTGCGAAATCTGCAATGTCGATTGCTTCCTGAACTTCCCCCATTCCTTCTGCAAGGATTTTTCCCATTTCAAGTGTTACGAGTTTTCCGAGAGGTTCTTTTAGCCGTCGAAGCTCGTCCCCAATCTCTCTGACTATTTGTCCTCGATGTGGAGGGGGGATCAATCTCCACTTTAGGAACCCCTCCTGAGTGACTTTCATGACGTGCTGGTAATCTTCTTCTGACGCTAATGCAACTCTTGCAATGGTAGATCCATCTATTGGTGTTATGACATCAAGAACTTCGCGTCCTTCGCTCCCAGTCCAGTCGTTGGGTCCTCCACACGTACCGGAATTGAGTTCTTGAATTCCAAGTTCTTTGAGGAAGCTGTAACGTTCATAGGTTGGGAGAAGTTGTGTCATTGCTGTTCTGCCCACACGGAGTCATTGCACTGGTCCTATTTCTGTCTACTCGACTGCGAATGGTTATGGAAGGAGTTGAGTACAAAAAGTTGGGGAGGATCTGAATTGATTCAGATCCACGGTGAGTTTAGTGTCTAATGTTTGGCTTTCTCGAAGCGCTTCTCGACGTCGGACCAGTTGACGATGTCCCACCATTTGTCGACATAAGCGCCTCGGTCGTTCTTGTACTGTAGATAGTATGCATGTTCCCACACATCTAGCACAAGGAGCGGAACAGTACCTTGAGCGGTGAGATTCTGATGTTTCTCTGCTTGTAATGTCAAGAGTTGGTCTGAGAGAGGATCATAAGCCAGTATTCCCCAACCAGATCCTTCCACTGTCTTGGCTGCATTACTGAATTGTAGTTTGAAGGAGTCGAAACTTGCAAAGTCTTTGGTAAGTTGATCTGCAAGTTTTCCACCAGGCTTTCCGCCTCCTCCTTGCTTCATATTAGGCCAGAAAATAGTGTGCATAGCATGGCCAGAAGCGTTGAACGCAAGGTCGCGTAATGTTGCCTTCACGTCAACTCCTTGGAGTCCCGCGGCTCTACCTTTCTCGAGTCTCTCCAGGGCGGCGTTGGCACCGTTTACGTATGCAGCATGGTGCTTGTCGTGATGTAGTCTCATTATCTCCTCAGAGATCACAGGTTCTAGGGCATTGTACTTGTACGGTAATTCCGTAAGTACGTACTTGTTTGACATAAGTTGGCAAACTCGCGGCATGTAACATAAACATTTACTCTATGTAGTCAAGATGTCCGGACTCTCAGAAATTCTCGACGATCTCACGATACAACGATCTTGAATTCGTCTGCTAGCCAGTCTATACTAGCTGCTTTACTTCGTCTGTGATAGTCTGGCCAAGATAGCCGTATACCCCTATCTTGATAACCTTCAGACCGAGTAGAGCACATTTTATGCGGGTGGGACCAGGGTCAATTCCCAGCATATTCAGGACGTCCTCTTTGCTTAGCACTTTGATCTCATCCAATGTCTTCCCTTTAGCGAGCTCAGTTAGCATTGAGGCTGAAGCTTGGCTTATCGCGCAGCCTCTGCCTTTGAATCGCAAGTCATCTATCTTTCCATCCCTTATCTTAAGCTGCATTTCGATAACGTCGCCGCAAAGTGGGTTGGAGTCTTTTGATCGAACGTCAGGCTCTGGAAGATCGCCGAAGTTTCGCGGATGACGATAGTAGTCTAAGATAATGTCCTTGTAAATGTCTGAGCTCATAGGTTGAAGAGCATCCTAGCTTTTTCGAGCGCACTGATGAGCACGTCAACTTCCTCCCTTGTGTTGTAGAGGTAAAAGCTGACGCGGGACGTAGCGGGGACGCCCAAATATTCCATTAGTGGTTGCGCGCAATGGTGCCCAGATCTTATCGCTATCCCTTCCTCATCCAGAATTGTAGCGAGGTCGTGAGCATGTATGTCTCCGAGGTTGAACGTGATAACGCCCACTCGACGGTTAGGATCTTTCGGACCGTACGTGACGATCCCCCCAACCCTAGTGATTTTCTCGAAGGCGTACGCAGTTAACTCTCTCTCATAATCATGAATGTGCTTCATGCCTATGCTGCTGAGGTACTCGGTTGCTGCACCTAGGCCTACCGCTCCGGCAGCGTTTGGCGTCCCAGCTTCAAACTTGTATGGCGTATCTTTCCACGTTGCACCATCAGTGTGAACTTCTCGTATCATTTCGCCACCGCCTAAGAACGGTGGCATATCCTCAAGTAACCGTTTCTTGCCGTAGAGAACACCGATTCCCGTAGGGCCAAGCATTTTATGTCCGGAAAAAACTAGGAAGTCACAGTCCATGTCTTTCACATTAACTGGCATGTGAGGGACTGATTGGGCCGCATCTACTGCGAATAATGCTCCGACTCGATGTGCTTCTTTCGCTATCTCGTCAATTGCGTTTATAGTGCCTAACACGTTTGAGGCGTGCGTGATGGAGACGAGTTTTGTTGTAGTATCTATCTTGTCTCGTATCTGGTCTTCTCGTAATGATCCGTCGGTGTCTATTTCGATAAATTCTATTTTTGCACCTGTCTCTTTAGCGAGCATTTGCCATGGTACGATGTTGCTGTGGTGTTCCATTATGGTGAGGAGAATCTTGTCACCCTTCTTGATGTTGGCTCTGCCCCATGTCATGGCGATTAGGTTGAGCCCCTCAGTTGCGTTTCTTACAAAAACAATTTCTTCGGTGTGCCTTGAGCCAATGAACTTGGCCACTTTCCCTCTGGCTTCTTCATACGCGATCGTGGCTTCTTCTCCGAGTTTATGGATGCCGCGGTGTACGTTTGCGTTCTTGTTTCGGTAATATTCGACTATTGCATTGAGGACGTAGTCTGGCTTCTGTGAAGTAGCAGCATTGTCCAAGTAAACCAAAGACTTTCCATTTACAATCCGCTTTAGAATTGGGAAGTCTCCGCGAATTTTGGATACGTTGATTGTTGCCGCATTCTCCACCAATATTCGAACCTGCGTCTAGTGCGATATCTGGCCTTAGGGTTGAATCTGTACGTATACAGTTGTCCCTTCAGTCTTTAACTTGTAGGTTGTGAGCGGGGTAGTCGCGGGAGGGTTTTCCACAGCTCCTGTTCTCAAATCGAATCTGGAGAGGTGGAGAGGGCAGGTTACTACGGCTCCCATAAGGAATCCCGCTGAGAGGTCGGCTGTTTCGTGGGTGCAGATACGGCTGACCGCGTACAGTGCACCGTCGGTGTTCACAATCATCAGTCGTATTTCGCCTATGTCAACGGGATACATGGTTCCGGGGGGTATGTCGCTTAACTCACATGCTCTCACGTAATCTCCCAACTCGGCTCCCTTCGAGTAATCGGTGTGCCTTGATGTAAGTGGTTTCCTTATCGATATTTGTAGTGGCCCTCGAAGATATCGTGAACCCTTTGGGTTTCATCGTAGTATTCATCATCGATGGCTGGTATCGTTACTGTAGTGATAAAATCGTTGATGCCTGACCACTTCAGGTCAGTAATTCGCCTAATTCGCCGTGCTACTTCAGGAATCGGGATTCTCTCGACGATTGGTTCAAAGAATCCGACGATTATCAGTTTTTTCGCCTCGTCTTCTGACATTCCTCGCGACATCAGGTAGAAAATCTGCTCATCGTTTATTTGAGCTACCGATGCTGAATGAGTAGCCTTCACCTCGTTTGTTTCAATCTCGAGTCCGGGAATTGCAT
The DNA here is from genome assembly GCA_035524675.1 of Candidatus Methylomirabilota bacterium. Lineage (GTDB taxonomy): Archaea > Thermoproteota > Bathyarchaeia > 40CM-2-53-6 > 40CM-2-53-6 > FEN-987. Next base: position 11,974 of record DATKOK010000090.1, read on the forward strand.
CTGCTCGTGCTTCTTTCCCGAGGATCATTCCATGCTCGGCCAGGTATGCTCTAGAGTTCTTCGCGTCTTTGGTGATTCGAATCATTCCTTTGAACACGGCTCGGGCCTTGTCCTTAACTACCCCCTTAGAGATGGCGTGTCCACTCGTGTTCTGTCCGATGTGGGTTATGTTCGAGACAGTGTCGAAACGCTGTGTGCCTGATCCGAAAACTACCTCGATGTTCTCGGAGGATGCACCTTGATTGTTCATTACACTCTCGAGCCTTGAACGGGTATATGCGCCTCCTAGTAAGCCTGAAGCCCACACGATCTTGCTGTCCTTTTGACCCACTGATTTCCTGTTCGAAAAAACGTTGTAGTTTGCTGCTAAGTTGCTTATGCTGGCGTAGGTGACCTCAGCACTTTCCCGTAGGTGAACTTCCGAGAGACCACTGTACGTGGATCTCTGGGTTTGGCCGGTCATTTGGGTTGAGTATAACTCTTCTAAGATCGTGAATTTGCTTCGTTCATTGGCGACAACTAAGTTCTGTGCGAAGAGCCCGCGAGCCTCTGAGTCGAGAATGGTCACGTATCTAAATGGGACCGTAACCTCGATCCCTTTCGGGACGTAGAGGTAGAAACCAGTTGTGAAGAGCGCATTGTTCAATGCTGCAAACTTGTCGTGCTCCGGCCCGATCGCCTTGTCGGCGAAGTAGTGAGCGAACAAATCAGGATCGTTCTTAATTGCTGTCCTAATGTCGGTGAATACTACGCCCTCCTTTTGTAACGCGGGCGGGAGCGTAGGTGTAATTGTCGTTGATTCAACCTGGTACAGAGTGATTACTGCTTTTGTGTCAAGTTTCTCTCGGACCAGTTGTATCTTCGAGTCGCTGGGTCTCGGTAGTTCTGTACTTACGGACTCGAGATCGAGTCCACCAAGGTCTGCATACTTAGTGTAGAGTGTTGAAAGTTCGATAGGCAATTCGCGGTATAGGTTGAGTGATCTGCTCCTAAACGTGCGTAGCCATTCAGGTTCGTTCAGTGCCTCTGAAATTGTATGAGTATTCCCCTTGATTGCTGACGTCGTAGTTTCTGACATGCCTGTGTGCGCTTCCACGTTTGTTGAGACGCTAAGTGAGTTGCAAGAGAGATAGTTTAGCCTACTGATCCGGCCATTTCCATCTGGATCAATCGATTAAGTTCGATGGCATATTCCATTGGCAGTTCCTTTGTGAAAGGTTCCATGAAACCCATAACAATCATGCTGAGTGCCTCCTGCTCCGAGAGTCCTCGCGACATTAGGTAGAAGAGCTGATCTTCGCCGATTTTTCCAACCGTTGCCTCATGAGTTATGGTTGAGTCGTCTTCGTTGATTTCGTTGTATGGATACGTGTCAGTTCTTGATTGCTCATCCATTAGGAGAGCGTCACATCGTACAGTTGATTTCACTCCTCTCGCGCCCTTCGCTACGTGGAGCAGTCCTCTGTAAGTGGTTCTTCCGCCGTCCTTGGATACGGATTTTGAAGTGATTCTTGATGTGGTCATTGGCGCGAGGTGAACAACTTTTCCTCCAGCATCCTGATGTTGATTCTTGCCTGCAAATGCTACGGAGAGGATTTCTCCCTTGGCTCCCGGTCCTAGAAGGTATATTGACGGGTATTTCATGGTTAATTTGCTTCCTAAGTTTCCATCTACCCATTCCACTGTAGCGTTTGCGTGCGCGTACGCGCGTTTGGTGACGAGGTTGTAGACGTCATTCGACCAGTTCTGGATGGTTGTATAGCGTACATGTGCGCCCGGTTTGGCGATGATCTCGACTACTGCTGAATGCAAAGAGTCAGTTGAGTAAATTGGTGCAGTGCATCCTTCGATATAATGAACACGACTATTCTTGTCGGCTATTATCAGCGTTCGCTCAAACTGCCCCATATTCTGAGTATTGATCCTGAAGTACGCTTGTAATGGCACGTCAACTGACACCCCTTCAGGAATGTAGATGAAGCTACCGCCACTCCAAACGGCACTATTCAGCGCCGCGAACTTGTTGTCCTCGGGCGGGACAACCGTTGCAAAATGTTGCTTGAAGATTTCCGGGTGTTCCCTGAGGGCGGTATCAGTATCGAGGAAGATGACTCCTTTCTTAGCTAGGTCATCGCGAAGGTTATGGTATACAACTTCAGATTCGTACTGCGCGCCCACTCCACCCAAGAACTTCCTTTCAGCTTCCGGTATTCCCAGCTTATCGAAAGTTTCCTTGATGTATGCCGGAACATCATCCCAAGATCTACTCTTCTTCTCAGTGGGGCTCGCATAGTAGAGCATCTCATCGAACTTGAGCGTACTCAAATCTCCACCCCAAGTTGGAAGTGGACGGCTCATGAAATGATCATAAGATCGCAGTCTGAACTGGCGCATCCAGTCAGGTTCCTTCTTAATCCGCGAGATATGTTCGACTACTTCTCTGCTCAAGCCTCTTGGAAACTTGTATTCGTAAGTCGCGTCAGAATCGTGAAAATTGTACTTTGTATAATCTATGTCGAGTACTTGTTTAACCGCCATAATGATTCACAACTACGAGAGGCATGACATATGTAATAAATCTTCCTTCAAGAAGCAGTTGGTGCTGCTTGTCGTTCGATCCATTCGTAGCCTTTCTCCTCGAGCATTTGAGCTAATTCTGGTCCTCCTGACTGGAAGATGCGGCCGTCGACCATGACGTGTACGAACTGTGGTTTGATGTACTGAAGTATTCTTTGGTAGTGTGTAATCATAAGAACCCCCATCTTTGGTCCAGCCATCTTGGCAACCACCTCGGATACTTTTCGCACTGCATCAATGTCCAATCCAGAGTCAGTTTCGTCCATGATCGCGATTGCTGGTTCGAGGATCGCCATCTGCAAAACTTCAGCACGCTTCTTTTCACCGCCGGAGAAGCCTTCGTTTAGGTAACGTTTGGCGAAAGCTGGATCCATCTCAACTTCCTTCAGCTTATCCTCCAGCTTCTTCTTGAACGCCAACGCCGAAATCATCTCTCCCCCTACCCCTTTCCCTTCCGATTTTTGTTCGCCCTTGACGGCTCTGTATGCTGACCGGAGAAACTGTGCGAGTGGAACTCCCGAAATCTCAAGTGGGTACTGGAACGCAAGGAAGAGTCCTTTCTTGGCGCGGGCATCTGGAGCCATCGCAACTATGCTTTCGCCGTTGACTAGGATGTCGCCGCTATCGACCCGGTACTTTGGATGCCCCATCAGCGTGTTCGCTAAAGTGCTTTTTCCGGAGCCGTTAGGTCCCATGATCCCGTGAATCTCTCCTTGCGCGACTCTAAGGTTGACCCCTTTCAGTATCTGTTTGGACTCGATGCTTACGTGCAAGTCTTTGATTTCTAGCGTAGTAGACATTCCTATCACGTTACGCAAATCGCGAGGTAAGATTAGTTTGTTCGTATTAAATATGACGTATGTTATGTTCAGTAAGGTAGAGGCGAGGATTTTCGGTATGGTCCTCGTTTTCGTTTGCGAGCTTTTGTTCTCTTCTCGATGACCCGATCGAAATCATCTTCAGTTTCGATACTCATGCTCCCGCACTGAAACTTTACGTGATATAGCGTGTTTTATTTCGTTTTGGCTACGGGTTCGTAGGTGACGCCTTGATTGCCATGAATGACCGACTGGTATTCCCCGACATGTGTTGTAGGTTTTGAGAGTCTCTCTGGGCTCCAGAGGAGTAAGTCGCGGTCGTATTCTGCAAGTTCATAATCGGGCGTATAGTCGAGGGCCCCAGTGGGGCAGTAGTCAGTGCAGAAGTGGCAGAAGCAGCATCGAGCGTACCAGTACTGCGGAAAACGTTTTTCAGGATTCTGCGGGTAGTCTTTCTCGCTCGTTACGGGAACCATACTGATGCACCTTTCTGGGCAGATCCATGCACAGATGCCGCACCCTGTGCACTTGTCCAAGTAGAGGAGGTGGCGGCCTCGGAAACCCTTGGGGAGAAGCAGTTTCTGGTACGGGTATTTCATAGTGAAGGTTCGCTTGAAAATATGCTTGATGCCTTCGTACATTTCGCCAAGAAACATCGTATGTCACCTATCTGCCTCAACAGGCCAGTAGTCCAAGCTTCCGTAGATGATCGGCATGTCTGCAACGTGGACGTTTCGAAGGAGGTATGGGAGCGCGATGAGATTCCTGAACGAGCCGTTCATTATCTTAACTCGATAGGGCTTATCGCTATTATCCCCGATAACCATCACGGCAATTTCGCCGCGGGACGATTCCACTCGTCCAATCGCTTCGCCTTCTGGTGCAACTAGAGGCGCCTTCCTTGCAATCGGCCCCTTAGGCAACTTGCTGAGAGCCTGTCTGATGATGCTGATACTTTGCTTCATCTCTTCGAATCTAACAAGAAACCTAGCGTATGAGTCGCCTTCCGTAAAGGTCGGAATTTGGAAATCCAAATCTGCATATGCACCGTAGGGTTCAACCTTTCTCACGTCGTACGCGACGCCGGACCCTCGAAGCACCGGTCCGGTGGTACCGAGTCGTATTGCGTCTTCTTTCTTTAGCACTCCGACTCCTTTCGACCTTGCAATTACTAATGGATTGTTGAAGAAGATCCGGTCGTATTCGACGAGCCGTTTCTCAAAGTAATCGAGCAGTTTGGTGAGTTTGTCCTCGAACCCAGAGGGGATATCTCTTCGTGGTCCTCCGGGCGGCAGAAAAGAGTAGGTCAATCTTGCCCCTGTCAGCCACTCCATCAATTCTATGAACAGATCACGGTCACCGAAAGCCCACATGAAGATTGTTGTGTGTCCGGAGAAGACGCCTGCGTTGATGGCGAGCCAGTAGAGATGGCTCATAATCCGGTTCATTTCCGCTGCGATTGTGGAGATGTATTGACCTCTAGGCGGTACTGTCACGTTCTGCAGTTCTTCAACTGGTAGAACGTACGCCCAGTTCAAATGGATCGCGTCGATTATGCACGGGCGTTCCAAGTGTGGAATGTTACTTACGTAGTTTCTGTACTCGGCAATTTTCTCGCATCCGCGATGGACATAGCCAATGTCAGGGTCGATGCTGACAATGTAGTCTCCATCCACACGCATGAGCAGTCGCACGTGTCCCGATCCTGGATGTTGAGGACCGACGGATACGTCCATGGTTGCTGGTTCTTCAGATTTGCTAGTCGTGCTTGCCGGTGCGGAAGTGGCGGTCATCGTTGACCCATCTCCGGGAACCGTATGTCTTTGAGCATGGGAGGCGGGCCGTCCCAGTTATCCAGAGTCAGGAGTTTTCTTAGATCTGGATGGCCCTCGAATGTTATCCCGAACATTTCGAATGCTTCTCGTTCGTGGAAGTGTGCGCTTTCCCAGATGGAGACGACCGACGTGATTGTCGGAGCGTCTCTCGGCAGTTCAATCTTCAGGGTCACTATTACGTCCTGGATCTCAGGCTTGGAGAAAGATCCAGCAAGGTAGAGTACGTCAATTTTCTTGTGTGTAGGGTAATCTACGGCTGCAATACCTTTGAGATGATCTAGTCCGATTTCGTCCCGCATCCACTTTCCTATTTCAAGAAGGTGTTCTTTGTCGAAGGGTAGAGTTATTCGCCTGTTTCCGTCAACTTTTGCGTCTTTGATGTATTCGGGGAATCGTGACTTTGCATTTTCGATGATCGATTCTTCACTCGACAGGGACGTTTGCGTCACTAAGTGAACACCTCCTCTCTGCGGATTTTTTCGCGAAGTTTTACGATCGCGCTGAGAAGAGCCTCTGGGCGGGGAGGACATCCTGGGACGTACACGTCGACTGGGAATAGTTTGTGGACATCATTCACTATGCTATAGGAGTCATGGAATAGTCCGCCAGAGCAAGCACAGTCGCCCATCGCTACTACATACCGTGGTTTAGCCATCTGCTCATATACGATCTTCAGTCGTTTTGCCATCTTCTTAGTGACGGTGCCTTCAACAATCAAGAGATCGCATTGTCTGAGGCCCCCTGCCACTGCTTGCATTCCGAATCTCTCTGGGTCGAGGCGTGGACCCATCATCGCACCGAACTCGGCACTGCAGCAGGCTGTCGTAATGTGTACGGGCCAAAGTGCATACATCCGACTCCAGTTGATCAGGTATTTGATCGGTCCCGAGCCGGTGACTGTTTGAACTATTTCGCTCATTTTGCCGATCCAAGCACCGATAAAGTCTTGGAGCGTCTCTTGACTCATGGCTCATTCCGATCCGAATCTAAAGATGGGTCATACCGGGAACTAATACTACTAAAAGTTTGTCTGAGTAGTAATTGTTGCGTCTGTTGACGACAGACGTAATGCGCTAAGATAATTCTTTGAGGGCTGCTGCAACTTCTGACGTGTGCACGTTGACATCGACTTTCGGGAATATCTTCGCTATCTTGCCTTTCTTGTCGATTATGAAGGTGACTCTGCTGGCTGACCCTCCACCTTCTTTCAGCACTCCGTAAGCATTTGCTATTCGTTTTTCCTTGTCACTCAGAAGAGGAAACGGTAAGTGGTACTTGTCTCTAAACTTCTTGTGCGAGTCAACACTGTCGAGGCTTACACCAATTATTTCTGCACCCAAGCCTTCGAGAGATTTGATATTGTCTCTGAAGTTGCATGCTTCCTTGGTGCATCCTGGTGTGTCGTCTTTCGGGTAGAAGTAGAGGACGACGTTCTTTTTTCCAATGAACTCCTTTAGAGAAAGCTTTGAACCGTCTGCTGTTAAGGCTTCAAAGCTGGGTGCGTTCTCTCCCTGTTTGATTGTAATACTCGTGTTACACACCTGATCCTGTTACTGTTCACAGACGTGGCATGAGTTCACATCGAATTCCGGTTCAAGTCGTTTGTGTAGGTCGCACATGTAGCGGTTGCGTCGGACATATTCGCATGCGGCTTCTATTTTGCCCATTACGTCAGCTGGTTCTGCTTTGTGAGTTGAAACCATGTCTGCGATCTCGCTTGTTGCCTGCTCTATCTCCTTGATGCCGCCTAGGCGTATTGCCGCGCCGCGTTTCTGATGCAAATATTTGCTCACCGCAGGCTGGGTCACTCCGAGGAGTTTTGCGGCTTCCTGCTGGGTCATATCGTGTTCTTCAACGAGCCGTCTAACGATAAGGGCTCGTATTGCTGGTATGACCGATTTTGAGGCTAATTCTTCAGGGAGTATCATTGGCATAACGCTGGTCTCAACCCAAATTATGACACACGTTATATAAACATGCTACGTCCCGTTTCAAACTCAGATTCTTTCTTGTGACTCGCTGGGGAGGAGTATGTCATGTGGTGCGGCCTCCTCGCCTCCTGATGGGCTTAGCGCAGCCAGCCGTGCTTTTCTCCATAACTCTTGGATGTTACCCGCTCCGGCATAGCCCATGGATGCTCTGAGCCCCGATGCCAGTTCCTCTAAGACGATGCTTACTTCTCCCTTGTAGGGGACCCAGCCTTCCACTCCTTCCGCTACTCCCTTGGATGGCATCCCGTAGCGATCCAAAGAGTAGCGTTTCTCCCTGGCACCTGGGCTGCCCATTCCGCGATATTGTTTGTAGTACCTTCCTCCAATAGTGATCAGCGTACCGGGTGACTCTCTGCATCGAGCGAATAGATTTCCAATCATTACCGCAGAGGCGCCTGCGATTAGTGCAATTGCAACGTCTCCAGAGCCCCTGATGCCTCCATCAGCGATAACTGGGATATTCGCAGCATATTTTGCAACGGCATCTGCTACTTGTGCAGTAGCGAAGAGTGTAGGTGAGCCAGCTTTTGTCACCTCAGTGGTTGTGCAGATCGATCCAGATCCTATTCCCACGCGGAAACCACTTATCTTCTCCAATTCGGTTATCGCATCTTCCGCTGCGTCGTATGTTCCAATGTTTCCGACGATCACCTCGGCGGACACTTCATTCATGAGCTTCTTTGTTGCTGAGAACACATTCGCATTATGAAAATGAGACACGTCAGTGACTAGGATGTCTGCGGATCCGTCGAGCTTCCTGGCGCGATCTAGATCAAAAGGTGACACGGCTGCGGCGCAGAGTAATTGTCCGTTCTCATCACGGACTGCATCTGGGTACTGCCCCCTCAGGAGGATATCCTTGAATGTAATCAAGCCGGCTAGTTCGCCTGTTTTGTTTACTATCGGCAGCTTTTCGATCTTGTGATCGTGAAGAAGTCGCTGCGCTTCCTCGATAGTGATTCCTTCTTCTGCTTTGACCACATTCTTCGTCATGACTTGTTCCACAGATAGCGTTTCTGAAGCAAACCGTACGTCTCTGCCAGTTGCTATTCCAACTAGCCTATTCTTGTCGACTACTGGTAATCCTGAAATGTTGTGTTTCTCCATAAGTGAAAGTGCAGTTCCGACAGTGTCTCGGGGCGTAACCGTGAATACGTCCCTGATGATTAGCGCCTCTGCTCTCTTAACACGTTTCACCATGTCCACCTGTTCCTCTACTGAACAGTTTCTGTGAATCACTCCTAGCCCTCCACGTCGTGCGATTGCGATTGCCATATCGCTTTCAGTAACCGTGTCCATTGGTGAAGAGACAAATGGAACGTTGAGTGAGCGAAGTTTGGTCACTTTGGTTTTCACGTCAACCTCGCTAGGTTCAATTTCTGCTCGGCCGGGAAGAATCATGACGTCACGAAAAGTGAGCGCGATTCGAATGTTTTCGAACTTTTCCAGGAACCTGCTCTTTGAGGTTTCGGCCTTCAAGATCCGATCCTACTCTGCTACTATACGGGATGAGATTTAAGTTATGATCAATCGGTTTCAGAACTCGAAATGGTCCATATCGTTTGCTACCGTAACCTTGTTCCCGAATGATTTGGAAGCTTGTTCGCAGAACTCCACCTCCCTATGATCATTCGGCGGAGGCACGTGAAATAGGACAAGCTGCTTTGCATTGGCTTCATGCCCAACTTGCCCCGCAACACTCGCCGTTGAATGGCGGGTCAGCTTAGCGATTTCGACTTGATCTTCGAGGAATGTTGCTTCATGCACGAACAAATCGGCTGCTCTCGCGAGTTTCGCCACCTGTGGACAGTAGGTTGTATCTGCGCTATAACAGAACGAGCTGCCTGATTCTGAATCCACTCGGAAAGCTAATGTCGGAATCGAGTGGATGGTGGCACATGTAGATACGTTTTCGATTTTCGCTCCGAAATCAAGCTCGTGGGCAGTCAACGGGAACTTGAAAAAGTTGGTTGGGGTCCTCGTATATTCTTGCAGTACTTGGAACGTCTCCTTGAATCCTGGCGGGCCAAAAATTGCGAGTTCTTCTTGCCGTCCATCTATCTGGACCGCCCATAGAAAGGGGATGAGGTCAGAGATATGGTCCGCGTGAAGGTGTGAAATTAGAATGCGTCTTATCCGAGATGGGTTAACTCCCGAAATCCTGAGGTTGCGTAGCGATCCAGGTCCGATATCGATTAAGGTCGATTCGTCGAGCAGAATGGAGGGACAGGCGCGTTTGGCGCTTACCGCGGACCCGCCGGATCCCAGGAAGAGAAGCCTCAATCTCGTACTCACCTTACCGGCCGAATGTTTTCGGCATGAATATGGGTTAGGGTGGAGTGCGATAAGCACTTATACCGCAACTCTAACGTTGACCCACCTCCATCAGAATAATGAGTGACTCGAGTTTGACAAAAGGCGCTTCAGGACTACTAGCTGCAAGGAAGACGAGCAGTGACAGAAGCCGCTTCAGATGGCACTATCGTCCTTACAAACGTCGAATGCTAGGATTGGACTACAAAGCCGACCCTTTGCAGGGTGCCCCGCAAGGGAGAGGCATTGTTCTCGAGAAGGTTGGAGTCGAATCGAGGCAGCCTAACAGCGCCGTGCGGAAAGCTGTGCGAGTTCAACTCATCAAGAATGGGAAGGTCATCACCGCATTCGTCCCTGGCGACGGTGCTCTGAACTTCATAGATGAGCATGATGAAGTCCTGATTGAGGGAATTGGCGGCGCAGAAGGTAAAGCAATGGGTGATATCCCTGGAATACGATACAAGGTCTACGCCATCAATTCAGTATCCCTCGACGCATTAATGAAGGGAAAGAAAGAGAAACCTAGACGATAAGTATCCTGACTCACGTTCCACGAGATACGGAACTGATACTGCAATTAACAAGACTCAAGTCTATAGTGCTACTGCATATCGTGTTTAATCTTGGAAGAATTGTATATTCTACTCGAACAGTGCTAACAGGGTACTGTCTGCAAGTTCTCCACTAGTGCCGTTCACGATAACTTCTCGAGGAACGAGGCCTTTCTGGATGGGTATCCTGATCAAGGGCACGTAAATTCGCTTGAGTTCAGTTACTTGTAGTCTATTGCTTAGGATTTGTTTGAATCTCTCAGGCATTCGGATAACATGCTCTCTAAATTCTGCGAGAACCGTTTCTTTAGAGATAGTCGACTCGCGAACGCGGAGCTTCGCACCTTTCACTTTGAGCTGTGAATGGTCGAAGATTCTCTTAGATCTCCATGACGTAAGCGCCAACTCATCGTCTTGAGCTAACTTCTTTCCACTGCCTGATACGACTAGTTCTCCGTCAGACCTTGTGCGGGCTAACTCAGTAACATCGTTGACTACGAAGTATTTCGATTCGCTTGACAGAAAACCACCTAACCTTTGGAACCGTTCCAATATGAGAGACGGGACAAAGCTCCTGTGTTTCTTTTCGAGGATTAGGTCTCTGCTCTTGCCTTCGACTTCAACCCCTACTACGTCTTCGTTGACTTTGATCTTGTAAGCATCGGTTCTCAAGTAGTAGCATTCGTGGAATCCTTTGACTTTCCAGATTGGAACGTATTCGACCGTTGCAGGGCCGACCAGCTTAATCTCGCTCTTGCGTCGCAAGAGTGAATCGCTGATTTTTTCTCTAAGCTTTCTGTTTGACGATATTGCCACGTCAATTGAACGCTTTACGGAAACGGGGTCAATCTTGTAGACATATTCAATTAGTTGCGTTGCGTCCCAACCATTCCCCGTCCTTAACCCTTTGACCTCTTTCGTTTCAGACGCAATCTCTCCTATCTGCTGCAGACGGCTCGATAAGTATTCTTCGAGAGCAATCGATTCGGGATCCTCATCGCCCCTTGGTGTCTCGTTTTCCTCATCTTTGACTGGTGGTGCACCTGCATGAATGGCATCTTCCAGTTCGCGTTTAGCACGGCCTAGTCCCGATAATATCTCATCAAACTGATCGTTGCCATCCATCAACCTCAATCATCCTCCAGCCAGCGCAAATTGGGCTTTCGCGCTTGTGAGAAATGTACCGCCTTGCGAGATAAGTTTGTCAGATACGAGTGCATTGGCGGCATATATCCCGCGTGGCAAGTTTGCCGAGGCCGTGAATTCGAATGTCACCTTAACGGACGTTCCCGTGTCTAATTTTGAGATTTGCGTTTGAACGGATCGAGGCGTACCGTTGGGATCGAGTATTTGGAGCCAAATCACACCTTGGAAGGGTGCACCGTTATTCTGCAAGATCACCCATACTAAGATGGTCTGACCGACGGAGAAAACTCCAGACGGATTCCCCGATGTGTCCGTGAAGTACACTTGTGAAATCACAACACTCGGTGTCAATGAAGAACCAACTACGAATGTGGTATGAGTTGTTGCGCCATCGTATCCAGACTTGGATGACGAAACGAATACCGAGTATGTTCCAGGCGTAGCTCCTGGACCAATCCACACTTCACACTGGTAAATGCCCGCATCATCTGTTAGATTATTCACGAGTATCAGTTGCGCACCCGTTGGGTCATCGACCTGGATGGACACGCCAGCGCCTCCGATGGCGTCGCCAGAAGCGTCTGAAATGTGACCGCGAACTTTCACGGTGGCATTTGGCTCATAGAAGTGTTGATCGGTATCGACACTCAAAGAGAGGAAGCCTGCAGAGGTGGTTGTAGTCGTTTGATTCGTGGTAGTGTTGGGTGTTAGCTGGAGGTTGATGTATGCTGGGTACTCTTCACCATTAAGGAGTGCGACGATCGTGACGTTGTAATTGCCCGCGGGTGTACCTGTTGAGGTTACAATCGTGACCGTAGAGTGGAATTGGGGATTAGCGACTCCTGTTTGTGGAGCGAAGATTGCGTTACTGCTAGGTGGCACGTCTCGAGCTACAAGGAGGACATTTGCCACGCCGGCTTGGTTGATGTCTATGTTGAATTTCGCGTAATTTCCTTCAACTATCGTTTGCGTTGAGGGGGTTATCCGGAATGTTGGCTGCGTGACGGCGCTGTTGGCGAATGCGAATTGTAATGAAATTCCACTTAGTTGGACTAGTGACAAAGCGGCAATTATCGCAAGACTCACTGCCATAGTAGTTCTTGCGCGGTTTGTCAAGTCCGCCACGCCATTAACGATCATAAGTTTCTTATATAAGTGTTTGTGAGTAGCACAAAACTACACCAATATTGGTGTCTAAGTGTAGCGCTCACAAACTTTCATATAGCGGGGGTATTGCCATAAGCTTGTGGCCTTCCCGTGAGCAACAAGAGTTGGGATCCTGCGGTGGTTGACTTGCTCAGGAAGCTTAATCGCAATTTGGAGGTCGTATCGAGGAAGTTGGATAAGTTGATTGAGGTTGAGCGGTCTGGCGCGCGGTTTTCTCGTCCTAGCGTTGAGGTGCCGGAGGGTACTCCGCTTGACGTTACGACTTTGCTGTCACTTCCTGATCATTTGAGGAAGTCGGCGTTGGCTCTCTCGAGCTTGGGTGAGGGAACGGCGACGGATCTTTCGAAGGAGACCTCGAGGGTGAGGGCTGTGGAGAGCGATTATCTGAATCAGCTCGTCTCGATGGGTTTAATCAAGAAGAAGCGTAAGGGTAGAGATGTTTACTTCTACATAGAATGATGGTGAGTTTGAGATTTGACAAAGACAATGGCTTTCCATTCGTATAAAGGAGGGACGGGGAAGACCTCCCTCGTTGTTAATCTTGGAGCGCTCTACGCGAAGCAGGGTGCTAACGTCTGTATCCTCGACTACGATTTCCGTGCACCAAGCCTCAATGTGCTGTTCAAAGCTAAGCCGAAGTTGTGGTTGAACGATTACCTGGACGGAAGATGCGACATCAACGATACCATTATCGACGAATCAACGAAGTATGATCTCAGGGGGAAACTCTGGGTAGGCTTCGCCAACCCCTCGTTGGAAGCGTTGAAGGATGTGATGAGCAAAGACCGCCGCTGGGAAGTCAAAGCCCTCTCTAAGACTCTAGCTGGTAAGAAAGAGATCATTGAAGAGAAGAAGGTAGATTACGTGATATTCGACACAAGCCCCGGCGCACAGTACTCCTCCATCAACGCCCTGGCTGGAGCAGACTTAGTATCCCTAGTAATGAAAGCAGACGAATTCGACCTGGAGGGAACCAAAGAACTCTCGAAAGGAGTTTACGAAGCGCTAGGCCGAAAATCAGGAGTCGTCCTGAACAAGATCCCCCTCGAACAAATCGCAGCAAGCGGCGGAAAAGAAAAATTCGGCAAGGAGATCGAAGCTAACGTCGGCCTACCACTAGTCGGCGTAATCCCCTGCATGTGCGAACTCATGGCAGCAGGAGGAAAAAGCATCTACACACTGGACAAACCCGATCATGCCTTCAGCAGAGCAATCGGTGAAATCGCCGACGCGATGAAGACCATGTAACCATTCATCGCTTCGACCTTTCCACACGCTTCTCATACTCCCTCTTCAACTTCTGGTAAGTAGCGTCATCCACCTTGCCTAACGCACGCAACTCTTCAAGACGCGCAATCGCCCTAGCGGTCGCGAGATACCCAGAATCGCCCGCCGCTTGCTTGATCAACTCCTCAACAACCATCTCCCTCTGACGACGCTGACTCCGCGACCGGCGATAGAAGAACCCGAGGACAACAATGAGAGCTAAGACGCCGCCTACCACAAGAATTTGAAGCAAAATCTGTGTCGGGCCCCTCGTAACGGTCAATTCAACAACGGCTCGATGCGTAAGAGAGCCGGAAACTCCAAGCAGCACAACCGTACGGTTCCCGAGCGGAGCATTGTAGGCAACGGAGAACGTAACTATCGTCGTTCCACTCGGCACAACTGAACCGGGACTGAACTGAATACTGACGCCCGCCGCACTCATAGCCGTTAAGTTGACGGGCAAGGTGTACCCACGGACTGACAGAACAGTAACAGTCAGCGAGGCGGACTGCCCTTGCTGAACCGATAACGACGAGGAAGAGACTCCAATCATGAAGTCGGGAGAGGAAAGAGCGAACGCGAGGGTAAGATGTGCAGTGTCATACCCAGGCTTGTCAGCCACAAGATAAGCCGTATAGTTACCCCCCGGCGAACTGGATTGCAAGAGGAAACTGTCCTGAAACTGCCCCGTCCCGGTCGAATATGCAATCGCAACGTGAACACTCGTCCCTTGAGGGTCGATCACCTGAATCGACAGGACCGCATTCGAGACAGATTGGTTACTGACATCGAATATCCTTCCAACGATAGTTACCTCGAAACCCTGGTCCGTCTGAACCGGGTTGAAGGATGCCTGAATACTCATGGCTCTAGCGCCGTGCACAGAAACAGGAACGGCCAGAATTACAATCAACAACAGGATGGAGCTACTGAGCGTAAAGTTGCGCAACCCTCTGGCCTAGCTTTGGATAGCGCCACATGAGCCTTATGGGCTTTGACTATCTTCCTGACATAGTGATACATTTTTGATCGCGCAAATTGTATCCAGACTGCTCTACACAAACCACGGATGATGAGGGTGACATTACTATTCATTCACGGCGCAGGGGGAGGATACGCCACGTGGCGACTTCAACTGTTAAGGTTCAAGGACGCTCGAGCAATCGTCCTCCCAGGTCATCCTGAAGGACAAGGACGAATCACTATCGAGGGGTACACTGAATGCCTCACAGAATACGTCAGAGCGACACACATACAGAGACCGATCCTCGTTGGCCATTCGATGGGCGGAGCGATCGCAATCGAATACGCGCTGCGAGATCCAAACCTTGCAGGGCTAGTCTTGGTTGGAACGGGAGCACGCCTTCGAGTACGTCAAGACATCCTATCCAAAATCCCCGAAGACTATCCGGCGGCATGCAGGATGCTTGCAGAATTATCAGTAGCCCCGGAATGCGACTCCATTATCGTTGAAAGAATCAGGAACGAACTACTCAAGATCCCTTCAGAGGTGACCTACGGGGACCTCTGCGCCTGCGACAAATTTGACCGAAGAGATGAAGTGAATCGAATTGTCAGTCCGACACTAATCGTCTGTGGAACCAGAGACCAGCTTACCCCGTTGAAATACTCAGAATACCTGCATCAGCATATTCACAACTCAAAACTGGTCGAGATCCCTCGAGCTGGACATAGTCCTATGCTGGAAAACCACCGCGACTTCAACCGGGCACTCGCTGATTTTGAGGCCTCCCTAACGGGCGTTCCTCATTGATCCGCTCCTCTATCTCCCCTAAAATCGCGGTCAAGTTCGTCCCGTCCTTCACACTCGCCGCCACGATCGTCTCCTCGAGAAAATACTTGTGAATCACCTTCAACGCTTCCTCAAGCTGTTCCTTGGAGACCAGGTCAATCTTATTCGCGCAGATCAGAGTCGGAGACGTAACGTCCATTTCACGCAGAATCTGACTACACGACCTCACCTTCCGTTCTAACGGAAAGCTATCATCACTCGCGTCAATGAAAAGCAGCACAAGGTCGGCGGTCGCTAACTCTCCCAACGTCGCGTGAAACGCCTTCAGAATTATCGGGTGCATATCCTCGATGAAACCGATTGAGTCAATTAGAATGAACTCGCCCACAGGGTTGTTCGGAATTTGAGCCCTACGTGCAAACGTGCCCAGAGTCGTGAAAGGTCCTAAGCCAACCGTCTTTTCCTCGTTGGTCATGAGGTTAAAGAAACTAGTCTTCCCCGCCTGAGTATACCCGGCCAGAGCAACGATCGGATATCCCAGCTCCTTTCTATGATCACGCTTCAGCATCTTCTTCCTATAGATGTCATCAAGCTGCTCTTCGATCCTGCTAATTCTGTTCCTTGCTGCTCGATAATACTCCTGGTATGGATAATTGCCAGGCCCCATCCAACCCAGTTGTTCACCCATTATGCCTCGAAGCTTGATGAATTCCCTCCCCCAAGAAAGCGTGTACTTGAGCTTAGCCAAACGAATCTGCAGCTTTGCTTCGTTAGTGAATGCGCGCTTGTCGAAGACCTCGAGGATCAACAGGTTACGGTCTATTACTCGAACTTCGCCGCCTAGATGTTGCGTGAGTTTGAACACGTGGCTGCTGGACAACGCGTTTGCGAAAATAACCGTATCAACCTCGTTGTCTTCAACCATCCTCTTCAGATCTTCAAGCCGACCTGGCCCGATCGTGTACGAGTGGTGGATGCTCTTTCGTCTCTGGACCAGCGTCCCGACTACCGTGTAACCTATATTTTCGGCCATCTGCCTCGTCTCCTCCGCTAACGGAGGAAGCGCTGGAAGCTTCAATTCCACAATCACCGCGCGCAAACTGGATGACTTCCGTAGTGGTTACTGGAGGTTTGGTTTCCATAGTCACGTATTTAGACGTGCGCAAAGAACGATAAAGTGTTCCACTCATGATGGTTAGGGCTCACGTGTACGTCAGCGGTCGCGTGCAAGGCGTCTTCTTCAGAGCTAAAACAGAAAACAATGCAATTCGGCATCGCGTCAAAGGTTGGGTACGCAACCTAATGGACGGAAGAGTAGAAGCGATCTTTGAAGGAGAGAAACGAGACGTAGACGCGATGATCGAATTCTGCAAACTTGGACCACCAGGCGCATACGTCATGCAACTGGACGTAACATGGGAAGATTGGGCCGGGGAATTCACCGAGTTCAAAGTTGGTTACGGAACATAGGGCACAAGCGGCTTCGCAAAAGAACTTAAAGTTGAGACATTGTGCTTTCAGCCCTGTGCTCCGGTGGTGTAGCCCGGTTAACCAACTGGGCCGAAAGCATAGCGGCCTTTCGAGCCACGGCGCAGGGATGCGGTCGCCCGTAAGTCGCTGATCGCGGGTTCAAAAGCGGACAATCGCTGAAAGTCCCGCCCGGAGCACCATACCCGATTCCATCGAATCAATTTGCATATCTCTTAATTATCCCGTTAGTCGGAGAATGATCAGGGCTGACCGTGCCAGACAGTGTCCTCGGCATTCACCATGTGACCGCGATAGCTGGCGACCCGCAACGGAACGTTCAATTCTACACTGACCTTCTGGGGCTGAGGCTTGTAAAACGCACAGTAAACTTCGACGACCCTACAACTTACCACCTGTACTACGGAGATGAAACAGGTCATCCGGGAACGCTTCTCACATTCTTTCCGTGGCCAAACGCGCCGCATGGACAATCAGGATCTGGTCAAGCATCAGCAACCTCCTTTGCGATACCACGCGATTCCGTCAACTTCTGGCTGAATCGATTACGAGACGCTGACATTGAGTTATCCGGACCAACCAAACGATTCGATGAAACCGTCCTCTCCTTCTCCGACCCAGACGGACTGAGGCTCGAACTGGTAACCGTTGATAACCCTGACCCTGATCGTGGCTGGAACGAAGGGCCTATTCCCAGGCCACACGGCATCCGAGGTCTCTTTGGCGTAACCCTCATTCAAGAATCAATCAGTAGAACACACGAGGTACTCTCAGAGATGGGGTTCCGTGAATCATCACGCGACGGATCAAGGTACAGGTACGAGATTGGAAACAGTGAACTTGGAAAAGTTGTTGACATCATTCATGCACCCAACCTTCCAAGAGGCCATATTGCAGTAGGGTCAGTTCACCACGTCGCATGGCGGACCCCTAACGATGAAGAACAAAAACAGTGGAGGAGTAAACTAATTGACACCGGGATCCAAGTAACACCCGTCATCGACAGAATCTACTTCCACTCCATCTACTTCAGAGAACCCGGAGGAGTCCTCTTCGAAATCGCCACCGATCCACCAGGCTTCGTCATAGACGAACCCTCCACACGGCTGGGAACCAATCTGATGCTTCCACCATGGCTTGAACCGATGCGTCCGAACATAGAACAGGCTCTCGCTCCTATTCGATTGCCCCACAACTAAACGGAATCAGAATGTCAATTCGATTGAGGGTAGTGCAGATCCAGCGTCTTTTCAGAATACTTTCATCTTCACCAATTCGGTTACCCAGAAATTGCGGGTTGAGAAGAGACCCATGATCTTTGACAATTTCAGAGTAACTTCTGCGTACGCGACCGTTCATGTGCAGTTGCGATTATGCTTGGAATATTCGACATTGAGAGATTCTGCGACGGAGGCACGAGCGCGTTAAGTCTGGGTGCAGTCAGTTTCAGTCATGTCTCATGAATATCGGTAATCGCGCACTCATGTAGTATCGTGATAGAATTGAAAGCAGATGTTGAGAAACTGTGCAAACATCTCAGGCGCGTCCGGTATCTTTTCAGAAATGAAACCTACGAGTTTCTGAGGTGTGAGGGATGCGGACAGATCGTCCGACTCCCCCTCTAAGCGCTAACGTCCAAACCTCCAGCTCAAAGGAAGGCGTATTAGCCTAACATCAGGAGTGATTACAGGGAACAGCACGTGATTGAAGTCGAGTTGGGAGAACTCAAGAAGGTTGGAAAAGACTTCGCTGAGATTCTCAAGCAGCGGATGAAAACTGAGATTACGGTTAAAGGCGGCACGATAATCGTCAGTGACCCCGCTAACGGCAGCCTTAGCATGAAGGATGCTAAGCTGCATGTCAAGCATGCACTACACCACTTGAAACTCGACGAGGATTACCGAGTGCTCTCTGAACATCACAAGATTCACCTGGTGAAGGTTGAAGAGAAGAGAGCACACTATGTGGCAAAAGCCGGCACTGCGCCCGCTCCGGGGAAGTCGTTACCTTACTTCTTTCCAGGGTAACCGCGTTTCTCCTCATCGACCGTGACGACGTCGTTGAACGAGACGCGTTTCGCCCCTCGCTTTACCATCTCAGCCAACGCTAGCTCCGAATCGTTAGGGCGAACGTTCACACCAAGAGAGGCATCGTCAAGGTAGTATACATCGAAACCGTACTTTAGCCCAGCAAGAACGGTCTCTTTCACGCAATAGTCCGTTGCTAATCCTCCAACAAGCAGCCTGGTTATGCCGCGATCGTGAAGTTCTCGCGCCAAATCTGTACCATGAAAGAATGAATATGCCTCATCCTTCTTATCCGCCTTCGACACAATCTCAACCCCCGGTGGCAGGATCAGCGCTCTGTGAAACTCTGCACCCTTACTGTTCTGAACGCAATGGGGCGGCCACGGGCCCCCTTGCGGCTTGAACGAACTGTGGTCGGGCGGATGCCAATCTCTAGTGAAAATTACCGAAGCGCCTGCCTTCCTGAACTTCTTCACATACTCGTTGAGGATCGGCACAACCTTGTCACCATCTCGAACGGGGAGAGCGCCGCCCGGGCAGAAATCATTCTGGACGTCGACAACAACCAGAACGGTATGTTCGTCTACAAGAACTCGCAATCTTTTAACCCCGTGTCGCCTTCGCGCGAAATCAACCTATCTTCGAACCTCCCTTAATAATGAGCTCAGATTAAACCCGCCGAGGCCTGCATGGCTTGGATCTACTCGTTGCAATAATCTTGGCCATAGTGGAAGGATTAACCGAGTTCCTCCCAGTCTCCTCGACGGGTCACATGATCCTAGCAGCCGTCGTCCTAGGAGTCACCCAAACCGATTTTGTGAAAAGCTTCGAGATCTTTCTTGAATTCGGCTCAATATTAGCAGTTGTAGTATCATACTGGAGATACTTTCTGGACCTGGACGTTCTAAAACGGTTGATAGTCGCCTTTATCCCAACCGGCATTGTTGGGCTAACTCTGTACCGAGTTTTCAAAGAGGTTTTGTTAGGAAACGCGCAGATCGTTCTCTGGGCGCTCCTGCTCGGAGGAGTCTTCCTAGTGGTCTTCGAACTGTTATATCATGAGAAAGCTGGAACGACTGAAATTTCGAAGATTCCTTACAAGCACTGCCTACTGATAGGCCTCTTCCAATCGATCTCGATCATACCAGGAGCTTCAAGATCAGCGCCCACGATAATGGGAGGATTAGCCCT
>DATKOK010000091.1:0-11483 GCA_035524675.1 Candidatus Methylomirabilota bacterium
GTCCAGACTCAATGGTAGGAACGGAAACGTTCCTGGAACGACACTGCCAATGCCTGAGGCTACGGTGAAGATCATGAAGGATAGGCTGAAGGTTGCGGGTCTTGTGTCTTCAGTCGTACTATCGGCGAGGTAAGCATTCCAAGTTACCAAGTACATCGCGTCGCCTATTCCCCCGATCGCTGCCGATGCCTCTAGGATTAGGAAATTGGTCGTGATTCCTGGAATCGCGGAGATGATGCACGTGACGAGGGCTCCGATTAGCATTATGCGTCTGCGTCCATATCGATCGGAAAGAACAGCGAACGGGATGCTGAAGATTACGGTTGATATTCCGGCCGTGGTGAGCAGGGCGCCGAGGTCTGTTACGGAAATCCCTTCCAGGGGAAGAAACACTGTAAGAGCGACTTGATAGAATCCCAGGCAAAGGGCGAGAGGGCAAGCTCCTAGAATGACTCGCATCGCGTTCTTAGGCACTGGACCAAACAAACGCATCATTGTAATTCGCCCTCCGACTGCGCCGCGAGATACGCCGAGGTGAATGGAGTTTCGGCTATATTGTACTATTGCGTGCTGATTGTACTGCTCGAGCAAATTCAGTCGGGAGATCGACAACTTTCCATTCCAAGGTTGTCGCGATGCATTTCACTAAACCTTCGGCAGCTTTTTCATCCTTCTTCAATATTTGAAACTCGTAGGTTACTGTCTTGGGTCCGACTTCTCTGACGCTGAGGACAACTTCAATTTCATCGTTGAAGTGGCAAGCGACCTTGTACTGACAAGACGCTTCAACTCGCGGTAGAAGCACTCCGTGTTCTTCTCTGAGGAAGTTGAGGTCCATTCCTAACGACCTGTAGAATTCTTCTTCGCAAGCCTCGAAGTACCGAAAGTAATTCGTGAAGTGCATAACCCCAGCAATGTCAGTGTCAACCCAGCGAACGCGAAACCTGCGTCTGAAATTCATCACAGCCCACGTCAGATCAAGTCGAGCGATGCTGATTATATATCAACAATGCTGGACGGTTTCATGCAAGAGTCAATCTCTCTCAAATCATCGGAGGAATGAAGAAGATTTATCTGCTCGCCGATCAGTTGCAGATCTTGTCCCGCGGTAGCTCAGCCTGGTAGAGCTTCCGGCTGTAGTCCTGTACCTTGATGGTGCGGGGAGGTCAGCCTGCTAGGCGTACAACGTCCGAAACCGGAGTGTCGCTGGTTCAAAGCAGGAGCTGTGGTCCTGTGAAAATCCGGCCCGCGGGACCATTACCCAATCGTGCAATTCGCACGTAACCGGTCTAATTCTCGCAGTGTCTTTTCGAAGTCGCAGGTCCAGCCTGTGTCATCGTCGAAGAGTTCGTAGGACACAGTTTGAACTACTCGGCTTTTGAGGTCTTTTCGGATTGCGGAGTACGATTGGAGTATTCCGGCCTTCGCGAGGTGCGAGAAGAAGGCGTGCAGTTTTGCAAGTTCTGAGTTGAGTATGTAGGTTCTGAGTAGAATGGCGTTTCGTTTGAGTATCTTTGAGGCGCCGATGATGAAGAACATGCGCGGAATTACGGAAGCGAACTTGTCTAGGTCGAGTTTACTGTGGAACTCGAGCATTATTTCGTGAAATGCCGATACTTCTTTCGGAAACGAAACCACGTTAAACTGGTAATGTTGAAGGATGCCCGCCGGGGTGAGTCGCTTGTCGAAATGATACTTTACACCATGCAAAGATACGCCGACAACCGGAGCGAGTTCACTGAAGCTCACTCGACCGTCCTTCTCTAGTTCCTTAACAATCAGTATGTCTTTCCTGTCAGTCATAACCTCATAGGACGAGGGGTCGTCCATGTGTGTGGTTGGGACCATTTCGGTTATTTCCCTGAACCATTGATCCCAGGGGAATGTCCATTCATGGCGGGTTGAATCGTAATGCTTGAAGTCCGGAAAGTTCGGAATATAGTCTCCAGTTATCAGAAGCTTGAATCGTTTGATCAGTCCCGTTTCAGCGAGTTTACTCAGGTAGCTTCTGAATTCTGTGATGTACTTAACTGGAACATAATGGACCGAATCATGAGTGAACGTTCCTTCACATGAATTTACGGCGGACCAAAGGTTAGGTAACTTCAACGCTTGTGTAACTGCGTCTTCACAGCCCAATCGTGCTGTCACCAGCACGACGACTCTCATCATTCCCAACTTCGAGATTTTGGGGACGATGTAGGCTAGCGGAGTCGACTTTGACTCGACGCGTTCAATTCGATGATAAACGGATGTGAACGGAATTCCTGTTTGCCTTGACACTTCGAGAAGGTTTCTCGGTCCGAGTTTCCACATGGCTGAGAAAATCTTGATATTCATAGAATCGAGGTGTTTCAGAATCCTCTGTTCATCAGCCCAGTACTGCTCTTCAAGCCGTACCTTATCGGTGGTTAATGACGATACTATGGACTCTGTCGTAGATCAGAGCACCTCCATTAATGAGTGACAGCACAGTTTATAGAATTTATAGAAGAAGGTTCTGACAGCCCAGCCGTGTTATGAAGCTCCGCAATGACCCGTTTCATTATGATATCCGTCACCTTTCGGCCTACTAGGCTTACTAGGATAGAGTCGAGTACGGTACAATGTTCACACACCGCTGTTTCCTCTCGAGCTATTCTGCATGAACAAAGGATAAATAAGTTACCTGGATACATAGCACAGCAGGTAAAAACGTGAGTTCAGTTCAGCCTGCGAAATTGACATGGGGGTGACAATGCTTGGGTGATGGCGCTCATGGTCATCTGGGTGGATAGAGCATTTCTTGGCTATAGGTAGCCGATCCGTGTATGGTTATGAAGGTTGATCTTAGAGTTGAGGGACTGCACGTTCACTGCTTTTCCGCACTGAATAGAGGTAAACCTGGCGGCTTAGGCCTGAGCTCGGAACCGAGACTTCTTTCTCGAGCTTCCAGCCTGGAAGCGGGTAGTCTAATGATACGACTCGTGCTCCCGTCTTGAGTTCAATTGAGAGTTTTGGAGCAAGTCTAGCATTTACCGACTCTGAGAGGTAAATTGCGATTACATCAGCCTCCGATAAGTCAACCTGCATTAGATCTCTTTCAATGATCCTCGCTTCGACCCTAGTTGTCGCTAATCTCTTACGGAGGCGTGTGACGCGCTCATGGTCAATTTCCACTCCGACGCATCTCGCGCCAAAGTCTCTCGTTCCCTCGATGAGAATGCGTCCGTCGCCTGCTCCGAGATCGTAGAGGATTTCGCCTCGTCGAAGTCGAGCTAGGAGCAGCATTTGGCGGACTATGTTCTTGGGGGTCGGAATGTAAGCGACGTCCAAGTTGGTCAATTTTCTATCAGTCCGATCCTGATGATGTGGAATGAGATGTAGTTGCCGCATGGAGGAACTAGAAACAACCCTTAGATTAAGCTGACAGGCATCGCGGAAAATGGTCTTCCGTTGACTTCAGCCCGAGAATTCATCACTGCTCGCGATTTTCTCCTCTCCGCAAAGAACTACAAAGAGGCGAAGGACGGCTTCACCTGGCCCACACTGGGTAATTTCAACTGGGCGTTGGACTATTTCGACCAGCTTGCCGACAAGTGCACGAACCCGGCTCTGGAGTACGTAGATGACCATGGTATCGAGAAGAAGGTTAGCTTCCAAACCATGAAGGATCGTTCTAGCCAAGTGGCGAACTTACTTACCACTCTTGAACTCCGGAAGGGGGACCGAGTGCTTGTCATGCTGCCGAATAGCGTTGAGTTATTTGAGACGATACTCGGGGCAATGAAAGTAGGTTGCGTAATTATTCCCGCGTCGACCCTACTGACTTCAGATGATGTAAAGGATAGAATGAAACGAGGAAAAGTCCGGTGCGTAATTGCTGACGAACAGCTGCTATCCGTTATCGAGACTGCTATCCCGAAGGGTGAGGAGGTTGCAAAGATTAACTTGGGGTCCCAAGAGAAGGGTTGGGTTCCGTTCAGCCAAGCCGATACAGAATCTGCCAATTTCAACTCGAAAGAAAGATACTCTTTGAAGGATGAGCTGCTCATCTACTTCACCTCAGGAACTACCGCGAGACCAAAGCTTGTCCTTCACACATACGGCAGTTACCCAGTAGGGCACTTGAACACAATGTACTGGATAGGTATCAAACCTCGCGACGTTCATTACAACATCGGGGCACCTGGCTGGGCAAAACATGCTTGGAGCAGCATATTCGCTGCATGGAACGCGGAAGCAACAACATTCGTCTACAATTATACTGGAAGATTCAACGCCAAAGAAGTATTACGGATACTAGAAGACTACAGAGTACGGACACTATGTGCCCCACCCACCGTATGGAGGTATCTGCTGCTTGAAGATCTCAAACAGCATAACTTCGCACTGCGGGAAGTTGTCAGCGCTGGCGAACCATTAAACCCCGAGATCTTCCAGAAAGTGAAAGACGGCATTGATCTTGAGATTCGAGAAGGATTCGGCCAAACCGAGACAACCCTACAAATCGGAACGTTTCCTGGGATGACTGTGAAACCAGGGTCAATGGGCGTAGAAGCACCAGGATATGAAATCACGATTCTAAACGACCAAAACACAATAGTGCCGAATAAGACAGAGGGCATGGTTGCCGTCCGAGTGAGACCGAAGAGACCAATCGGATTAATGGAAGGATACATCGACCCGCAAGAGAAGAATTTGGAAGTCTTCGTCGGTGACTGGTACCTTACAGGAGATGTCGCTTACAAAGACGAAACAGGATACTTCTGGTTTATCGGAAGGTCTGATGACGTGTTCAAAAGTTCAGACTATCGAATTAGCGCCTTCGAGCTCGAAAGCGAACTCATGGTTCACCCCTCCGTGACCGAAGTTGCAGTAGTAGCTAGTCCAGACAAGTTGCGTGGATTCGTACCCAAAGCTGTGATCACACTCAAACCTGATGTACCCGCCTCACGAGAATTAGCGCTTGAGATCTTCAAGTTCACGAGAGACCGGATGGCTCCATACAAGCGACCACGAATCATTCAGTTCAGCCAGGATCTGCCTAAGACCGTGAGTGGAAAAATCAAACGAACCGATTTGCGACGAATTGAATCAGACCTACGTCAGTCAAATCAGAGAGCTCAGCGTGAATACTTCGAATCTGATTTTCCCGAACTGAAATCAGAACGCAGAGTCAATACTGAGAAAGGGTCGGGGACTCAGTAACACTTTAAACTCTCACGTTAACTGTGGGATGCTGGGCCCTGGTCGTTCAGTGGTCTAGGATGACGGCCTGTCACGTCGTCGACGCGGGTTCGAATCCCGCCCATAGGAGAAGAGTCATCTTCTTCTGGCGAAGGGCGCCAACCCGCGTTTAACCGCAGAACTGAACAGACGGACCATTGTTCAGAGCGCAGTGTTTCCGTATTTCGGGCATTTTAGATCATGTAACGTAGAAGCTTCGCAGCCATGTATGACTGGGCTCCCTGTTCTATGCCCTCGAAAGGTTTCGTGATTCCCAGTCAATAAATACGCCCCATAGATTCTCAATAGACCGTAAGTGAGAATGTTAGCTGGTAATGAAAGAGAGGTAATTGGGGCGGTACAGAAAGTGAGCCCTGCGGTTGTCTCAGTCGCAACTCTAAGAATATTGCGGGATAGCGGGTTCGAAACGATCCCGGTTAGAGGAATGGGCTCTGGAATCATTTTCGACTCTAACGGAGGCATCTTGACCAATCATCACATCGTCGAGGACGCCCAACGCGTCAGGGTTGTAACCTCTGAAGGGAGGAAGTTCGAGGGAGAAGTTCTCGGTTCCGACGCAATGTCCGATATCGCTGTCGTAAGAGTAGATGCTGAAGGTTTGCCTGCAGCCAAGCTGGGAGATTCGGACAAACTAGTGACAGGACAGATTGCAATCGCCATCGGCAATCCGTTCGGTTTCTTCCTTCCGGGACCAACAGTGACTATGGGGGTGGTGAGCGGTCTCAAACGTCACATGCACTTGGATCATCACATGTATGAGGACCTCATCCAGACTGACGCGTCAATTAACCCGGGGAACAGCGGAGGGCCGCTCGTGGATAGTTGTGGGCTTGTCATCGGTGTTAACACGGCTAATATTCCGTTCGCTCAGGGGATCGGCTTCGCAATACCGATAAACAGCGCGAGGAAAGTCGCGAAGGAGATAATCGAACATGGGCGAGTCGTACGGCCATACCTAGGAATCTCCAGCATGACTCTGAATCGTGAGATCGCAGAATCTTACGAAATTCCAACCGAAAAAGGGGTGTTAGTTGTGGAGGTGGGGAGGGGAAGCCCTGCACAGAGAAGCGGAATATCCGCTGGCGACGTCATACTTGAAGCAGACAAGACGCCACTAAAAGAGACGGAAGATCTTCAACATATCATCAAGAATAAGCAAGTCGGCGACATCATAGAACTCACAATTAGCAGAGGCAAGAGTCAGGGAAGGACGCGAGTAACCCTTACCGAAGTGCCCTCCTGATTTGCCACCGTTATCCTTTTGATACTCCATCTTGTTGTCCAAGCATCAGGGCCCGTAGCTCAGTCAGGTAGAGCATCGGTGACGCTTCAATAGCGTCGGTGTTGCTTTTACCTCTGGGAACATGAATCCCCGGGAAGACACCCGAAAAGAATTGCCTCACCGCGTTCTTGGGTAAGGGTCCCGGGTTCAAATCCCGGCGGGCCCGCCAAGATCAGCACGAACAGCTTATCTCTGGTTAGACAGTGGTTGACCACGACGGTTTTACATTAGAACGCATCCAAGCTAACTCGTGGGCGACTATTGTGAAGATCGATTTCGGGTGGAGGATTCCGGAGTTTCCTATCAGAGGACAGCCAGTTGGACAAGAGTTCATCACACAGGTCTTGGAATCACTTGAGGCCGTAGAAGGAAATTTCGATTCGGCTTGGTTATCGGACCACGTGATTCCTTGGGCTGCTTGGCAGAATCCTGCCACAGACAACTTGGAAGGCTGGACGACGCTCAATTATTTCATGGGTGTGTTTAATCGACTTACTTTCGGCCACATCGTGCTTTGCAATTCATTTCGTAACCCTGCTTTGCTTGCCAAAATGGCTGCTACCCTCAGTGTCTTGTCATCAAACCGCTTCATTCTCGGGATAGGCGCGGGCTGGAAGGGTGACGAGTACAATTCATACGGATACGACTTTCCGAAAGCCTCAACCAGGATTGAGGCTCTTGATGAGGCTGTTCAAATAATCCGAAAGATGTGGACAGAAGAAACGGTTCACTTCAATGGAAAACACTACAGAGTGAACGGTGCGTACTGTAACCCAAAGCCCCGCCCTAACCCGCCAATCATGATTGGTGGCTCCGGCGAGAGGCTGCTGAAAGTCGTTGCGTCTCAAGCTGATTGGTGGAATGGTGTCCTCCCACTGAAAACCTACCAGCAGAAATTATCTCTTCTCAGGAAACATTGCAAGGATCTCGGCAGGGATTATGACCGCATAAAGAAGACGTGGTTGGGGGCGATTGCGATAGGACGAACCGAAAGTGAAGCGGCCGGAATCGCGAAGAACAATCCTTTCAATGCAACCGACCCCCCTATAATCGGCACTCACGAACAGGTAACAACGCAACTAAGAGAATTCGTTGATCTAGGTGTAGAATACTTCATCCTCCGATTCCTAGACTTTCCAAGCCGGACCGGAATAGGATTATTCGCCGAGAAAGTTACTCGAGAATTTAAGTGACGGGACTCAATCATACGTTTTTATAGCCACGCAACATGAATTAGCCCTATGCGACGTCCAAATCGGTTATGGATTAAGATCACTCTTAGCGTACTCATAATAGTAATGGGACTGGCATTTCTATCGGGGACTACCGGTCAGGTGTACGCGTATTATGGTCACGGTCATGGTTGGGGCGGTGGGTATGGACATGGTTGGGGCGGTGGTTACGGTTGGTATTATCCATACTACTCTTACTACTATTACCCCTACTACTATCCGTACTACTCTTCATACTATTACCCGTACTCTTACTCCTACTACTACCCATACTCGTATTCCTACGGTTACGGCGCGTACGGAAACTATGGGTATAATCAACAGTACCAGTTGACCGTGAACAGCAATCCATCAAGTTTGTCGAACGCCGTTACTGGAGCGGGCCAATTCTCGCCTGGCAGTTCGGCTTCATTCTCAGCAAACCAGAACATTATCCAGGTTTCGCAGGACACTCGATATGTCTTTTCGCAATGGACCGGTGACTATACCGGTAACAGTCTTAGTGGCTCTGTGACGATGGATGCGGCTAAGACAGTTACGGCGGTCTATCAGCTCCAATACTATCTATCAGTATCCGCGCAGCCATCTAGCGCAGGTTCGCTTCAAGGGAGCGGATGGTTCAATTCAGGTACTTCGACGGTACTCTCGGTCCCATCCCAAATAGTCCCGGGGCAGAACAGTGGCAGTCGAATGGTCTTCAGCGGGTGGACGGTGGATGGTAGTACGAGCCAAGCCGGCTCCGCGCTGACGATTCAGATGAATGCTCCACACACCGTAGTCGCCCAGTACAACCAACAATACTACTTGACCGTGTCAAGCGATCAAGGAAGTGTTTCAGGTGCTGGTTGGTATAACGCTGGAGCCTCAGCATCAATTTCCGCTTCGACTCCTCCAAGTCCCAGCTATGGTATTAACATGGTCTTCAACGGTTGGCAGGGAGACGTACAGTCCACCAGCCAATCAACGACTGTTATGATGGATGGCCCCAAGTCAGTCACAGCCACATGGCGTGCCGATCCTACTGTCCTCTACGTAACTGTGGCAGTAATAGTAGCCGTAATCGGTGTGATCATCTGGGCAGGGGCCATGGTATGGCGCAGGCGTAGCAACACCAGAGGGACATATTGGCAGGCACCGCCAACCGTACAACCTAGTCAACCCATGAATATGCAACCGAGTCCGAGTCTATCTGCCTCTAGCTTGAACGCCACGCCTGCTTCAGATCCGCGAACGACAGTTCAGACACACGCTCACAGACGTAGAAAGAACCACGCGTCGACTCCCCCACCAGAGCCACCCACTCCCGAAGGAACAGCCGCCTCAAATTCGGAAACCGAATAGCGCGTCAAGTTAGACCCGGTTGGATACGTGTCACGTGACAGTGCAGTTTTAGCCCTTTACGTGCCGTCCGTATCCGGGCCTAGTCCGTATCCATTCGGGTTCGTTCATGAACTCGCAACTAGCATACTCCTTGGAACGATAGGTTCGACCCCTATTCGGCAGATTCGGAAGATATACCGGTAGAGCGAAAATATCGAAGACGCTAACCTTTTTCCACTCGACTCAAGTTCCTGTCAAAGACATGATGTTAGTGATTGGCAGGTGATGATTCGATGGCTGAGAAGAAGTGCGTAATCTGCGGTTGCAAGGATCATAGGCTGATTGGTTGTTCTATTCACAGGGCTAGAAAGTGTAGCTGCTATGCGAACGCGTAATCCGTTAGGTAATTCATGTCTCATACTCGAACTCTTATTCAGTCTTACTGCCTTCAGAAATTCTGTATGTTATGTTCAATTTCACCGAGTCTTTGACCATCGACATGACTGAGCAATACTTCTCTCGCGAGAGCCTGATGGCTCTCTCAACAGCGTCTTTTCTGACGTTCTCACCACTAATGACATATTCGAGATTGATCGATTCGTAGGATCGCGGGTCTTCATCCCGTCGCGTGCCGTTTGCGGTCACCTCAAAGCGTTCAACCTTTTGGCGCTGCCTCTCCAGAATCCACTGCACATCCATAGCGGTACAGCCAGCAAGTGAGACTAGAAAGAGTTCCATCGGAGTAAACGCCGCATGCATTTGATCCGCTGAGTTCAACTGAATCTTTCGATCATTAAGCTGGGCATCGAACTTGAGTCCCGAGTCCCATGTCAAGATGACTGATACTGACATTAGCGCTCACTTGCTAGACAACGGAGGATTTCATAAACGCATCATCTAAATTGTCGTCGTTGAAAGACAGAACCCAACGAACTGCGACCAATCTTTCGTCCAGATCCCATATGCAGGACATTTCAATTCCCGCGGCTCATCAACCATATGCCGTGCTGAGCGCGAGTAACGTGAAGTAAATAAGTAACATCGAGCACAACATTGTACTGCGCCCAAATCTTTCGAGCACGTTGCAATTTCGGGCGTCGAATATGATTAGCGAAGCGTATAGATGGCTAAACTTTATTAGCGTCCGTTAGGGTGGTTCACAGGAAAGTTTCGGTAAGGCTCAACACGAGCCGCTTGAACCTTTTCTACGTGAAGAATATGCCTAGAATGAAAGATGCCGAAAAAGTAAGGTCCTACAACCTGTTTGAACATCAATTTGTTCCCAAGCATGAGCTCCTCTCGAAGAAGGAGGCCTCCGAACTCATGGAGGGGCTGCATATTCAGCCCCATCAGCTGCCTTACATCAAGGCTAGCGATCCCACCTCCCAGGCTCTCACAGCGGAGCCAGGTGATATTTTGAGGATCACTCGGAAGAGCCCAACGGCCGGAGAAGTTGTAGTTTATCGTTATGTTGTTGAAGGTTAGTGAAATATTATGTCTGTTTCATCGAGTACGATGGTTAGTCCGCAAATCTGGGAATTGATCAAACGGTTCCTGGATGAGAAAGGTCTCGTTAGGCAGCACGTGGATTCGTACAACGAGTTCATCGAGACAGGGCTGCAAGCAATAGTTGACGAGACTGGTGAAATCCCCATTGAGATAGAAGACTATCCGCTCAAGATTAAACTCGGGAGGATCGAGATCGGGACTCCCAGAGTGACAGAAGTCGACGGTTCCGAAAGGCAGATTTTTCCAACTGAAGCACGCATTCGCAATCTTACCTACGCGGCTCCTCTCCATCTGGAGATGACGCCGGTTATTGGGGAACGTGAAGGACAAACTGAGATAGTATACATCGGCGACTTTCCAGTAATGTTACGGTCAAAGATCTGCCCTCTCGCCCGTATGACTTCGGACGAGCTCATCAGCATTGGTGAGGATCCCTTGGATCCGGGTGGATATTTCGTCGTCAATGGGGCAGAAAGAGTTGTAGTGGCCCTAGAGGACCTTGCGGCGAATCGAATTCTCGTTGATAAGGAGCAGACGGGAGTCCATCCTTCATACAAAGCTAAGATATTCTCGACCACCGTCGGGTTCAGAGCCCGCACTGAAGTTACGCTGAAGACTGATGGTGCTATCTACATTACGATGCCTGGTGTCCCCTCGGACATACCGATAGTAGTGATGATGAAAACTCTCGGTTATGAGGAAGACGCAAAGATTGCTGAAATGATCTCTGCCGACGAGACAATCCAGAACCAGCTCGCTCCAACATTCGAGGCTTCAATCGGAGTTGTGACGCAGAGAGATGCCCTACTGTACATTGGTAACCGGTTGGCCCCTGGCCAGGTTGAAGATTACCGACTGAAAAAGGCAGAGGCAGCGGTTGACAGGAACTTCCTTCCACACATTGGCCGAAA
>DATKOK010000092.1:0-22368 GCA_035524675.1 Candidatus Methylomirabilota bacterium
TCCAGGGTTAAGTGGAGTGCTGGTTAAGGATACGATCGCTTTGATGCCTTCACTCTTTGCTGCTTCAAGTTCATCGACGTTCTCTGGTCTTCCGCATCCAGCAAGTTTTGAGGGCTCAATCCAGCTGAAGTTACGTGGAAGGGCCCCCGTTTGACTCATTTGTCACACCTCAAGTTATCTGCTCCTCATTGTTAGCATGCAGGCTGCAAGATCAATCCTCGGTTGCGACGTAAATGGCGATTATGATCATACGAAACCTTCTCAATCGACCAGGGGTGGGTGCTTAAGTATGATCAGTGCAGGTCCGTATGCGTCTGCCAGAGATGATCTTCTGCAGTTCCTGAAATCCAGCGGATTCAAACCTCATCCTCTTGAAGTGTTTTGTCCATCTTCTAGACATTGCTGGGTCGATGTGGCGGCAGCTAAAGGTTCTGACCTTTGGGCGTTCGAGTACAAGTCGCGTTCAGACTCAATCAGGAAGGGGCTGGAACAGTGTCAAAGTTACGCGAGTGCATTCAACTGCGTAGTCTTAGTGGCTGATAGGCATCGAATTACTTCCAGTCCTTATTTCAGCAAGTTCAAACGGGAAGGATTCGGCGTTTGGGGTCATAGACAGGGTGGATTCTACTCTATTGTTGCTCCAGAACGGCGATACGTTGCATCGACGGCTAGGAGAGTGATTGAACGACAGTTCGGAAGCTTGCTCAAACCAACGAGAGTTGATAGGAACATCTTGGACTGGTGTGGTCAGGTTAATCGTCCTTTGTCCAATTGTGCAAAGTTTTGAGGGCGTCGGTCAGACTTGTCACTGTTGCTTCTGGACCTAGAATGAGGTCGTGGTCGGGCTGTTGTCTTTGAATATGTATGGTATGAATGCCAACGCTCTTTGGGCCGAGCACGTCGGCATCCACCGAATTTCCGATGAAAACAGTTTCTTTAGGGCTAAGGTCTAGACCATCGAGTGCTTTAAGAAATATCTCGGCTCTAGGTTTCCTTATTCGTAGCAAAGCTGAAATGACGATAAGGTTGAAGAATCTGGTTAGGTCGAATTTTCTCAAAATCGAATTGACCTGCCAATCACTCCTCGCGTTTGAGACTATCCCGAGCAAGTAGCGGCTCTTCTCGAGAGCAGTCAGAGTGTCCAGGGTGTCTGGAAAGAGCTGCCATGACTGTATCTCCGGACGATAATATGCCTCCACTGCACCATGAATGAATTCCGGGTCGACGTTTCGAACTCCGAACTTAGAGAGAACTTTCGCAATTATCTCTTCCATCGGTATCTCAATTCTGTAAAGGCTTGCCTTCGCCGTGGCATCTTCAAAAGCCCGCACGAAGGCGGGTGGGAATTTCTGAAAATCCATCTTCACGCCTGAATCATGTAGGTAGGAGGCGAGAGATCTGACCTCTGCCTCGTAGACTTCGTCCCACGGTTTGTCCAAGTGAACTAGGGTATCGCCCAGGTCAAGAAGTACTCCGCGGATTCGATTTGACACGCAAGCTCACGTAGTTCTTGCCTTTCTATACGTCGACGGAGAGTGATTATTCCCGTTCAAACTCAATTCTTAACGTCATGCCCTTCAAATCTTTCGCAATACTTTGAACCATTTCGAGGTTGACAGGCATGTTCCTCGGCCGCCTGCCTGTCAAAATTACCTTTGTCTCCGTCGTCCCGTCCGGAATCCAGATCGTGTTGATAGTAAGTATTGAGAGCGGGCTGAATAGATCTTCAAGGAATTCCCGGTCATCACCCCCGAAGCTAATCAGCTTAACACGTTTTCCGAAACTTTCCCCTAAGTCCTTGACAATTCTGGCGCCTCCACCGAGAAGCCTTGGGAGATCCTTCTTGTCCACTAGGACGGCCATCATATCATCAGCTTCGACCGACCTGTGGTAGGTTACGTCTTGAAGTACTGGGTATTCTTTCTCAAGCTCCACAATTTTCTGTATCACTTTAAGGTCTAATTGAGAAATCTGACCTTTCTGCAGCTTCTCCTCGCATCGTCTGCAGAGGATGCCTGATTTGACGCAAAATGCGTCGAGAATCGTTTTTACCATTAGCTTCCTTCCATTGACATTCTTTTCCGGGTACAGATCGCACAGGAGAGCTCTTCTTGCATTTTCAGCTTCAGTGCGTTCCAGGTGCGAGGCGTTTTCCCTACTGAGCTTGTGCTGCTTGAAAGGTTTTCTTTTTGAACTCCTCTCAGATCTGACTCATATTAGGACTGACTTCGAAGACTATTTTATACTCCGAAATGTCTCTCAACTAAACATTCTTGTGATTCACAATTGAAGCTGTTTGAGTTTGAAGCTAAGGAAATCGCTCGCCGGTACGGGGTGCCGGTTCCTGCTGGAATAGTCGCGTCCTCGGCCCAGGAAGCAAAAGTTGCGTTCGAGAAGCTGAATCAACCCTCAATGATCAAAGCTCAAGTCCTAGTAGCGGGTCGAGGGAAAGCAGGAGGCATCAAGCCGGCCTCAACCGCAGATGAAGCATTCGAAGTTTCCAAATCTATCCTTTCCACGTTGATAAAGGGCGAGAGCGTCACAAAGGTTCTTGTCGAGCAACGCCTAGCTAGCAAACACGAACTATACGTAAGCATAGTGGTTGATCGCTCTTCACGATGTTACACAATTCTATGCTCGACTGAAGGAGGAGTTGACATCGAACAAGTCGCTGATCGTTCGCCCGAGAAGATAATTAGTTACAAAGTCGACCAGCTCACGAACCTTCAAGATTTTGAAAGCAGAATAGTTGCTCACCGGCTAGGTTGCACTGGAAAGCAGATCAACGAACTTGCACGCATTATTACCAAGCTGTTCCAGATTTTGATGGACTACGACGCTGAACTGATTGAATCCAACCCTCTGATCGAGACCGAGTCAGGGGAGTTCATCGCCGGGGACTTACGGATTCTTCTGGACGATAATTCGCTCTATAGACATCCCGAGTTCCTAGCAAGGATGAAGACATTCGAACCTGATATGACACCTCTTGAGATTAAAGCACGGGAAAAGAACCTCGCCTACGTAGAACTGGATGGCGACGTCGGAATAATCGGAAACGGCGCAGGACTAGTAATGGCAACCCTAGACATGATCCTAGACTGCAAAGGCAAAGCAGCCAACTTTTGCGACGTAGGCGGTGGCGCAGACGAGCAAAGGACTGCAGCCGCGCTGGAAATAGTTCTCGCGAATACAAGAGTCAAAGTTCTCCTGATCAATATTATGGGAGGCATAACCAAGTGCGATGACGTCGCTCGAGCAATCCTTGATATTCAGAGGAAGACGGGAATTTCAAAACCGATGGTCATACGACTCGTAGGCACAAATGAAGAGGAGGGACGCAAAATCCTAACCGCCGCCAATATTCCATCACTTAACAGCATGGAAGAAGCAGCAGCAAAGGCCGTGGAAATCGCAGCTA
This sequence comes from Candidatus Methylomirabilota bacterium, assembly GCA_035524675.1. GTDB lineage: Archaea > Thermoproteota > Bathyarchaeia > 40CM-2-53-6 > 40CM-2-53-6 > FEN-987. Next base: position 3,422 of record DATKOK010000092.1, read on the forward strand.
AGGTGAAGTAGAATGCCCATCCTAATTGGGAGAGAAACACGCGCCATCGTCCAAGGAATAACTGGGTCACAAGGAACCTACCACACGCAACTGATGCTTCAGTACGGAACCAAGATTGTTGCAGGAGTAACTCCCGGAAAGGGGGGTATGTCGGTTCAGGGAGTCCCAGTCTTTGACACAGTCGAGGAAGCGAAAAGACGTTTCAAAGCTGACGCCTCAATAATTTTCGTCCCAGCCCCCTTCGCTAAGGACGCAGCTCTCGAGGCGATTGCATCAAACCTCAATCCAGTCGTTATGATTACTGAAGGAATCCCGGTAAAAGACGAGGTCCAACTGATGGAGATTGCAAAACGAAAAAACACGACAGTAATCGGACCTAACACACCAGGCATCATAACTCCAGCCGAATGCAAACTTGGAATAATGCCAGGACACGTATTCAAACCGGGCAGGATTGGGCTCATCTCGAGAAGTGGAACGTTGACCTACGAGATTGCCGCGAGCCTGACCAATGCTAACCTAGGCCAGACAACCTGCCTAGGAATAGGAGGAGATCCTGTAGTAGGCCTAACCTTCGTCGACGTGCTTGAAATGTTCAGAAGTGATCCGCAAACTTCTGCCATCGCAATGATAGGAGAGATTGGAGGCAACGCGGAAGAGAAGGCCGCCGAATACATAATGGACACGAAATATCCTAAACCAGTCGCCGCGTACATTGCCGGTCGAGCCGCCCCTCCAGGAAAAAGAATGGGCCATGCTGGTGCAATAATTATGGGAAAGACTGGAACAGCAGAAACGAAGATTAATGCACTCCGAAATGCCGGAGTCAAGATAGCATTAAGACCGAGCGATATTGCTGCACATCTCAAATCACAGTAGATGACTCACGTACACACATCGATTAATAGCTGCCTTCAATAGTGCTAGGTCAGGCGCTGCCATTTGCTTAAGCGAACACACTACACCAACCAGTTGGAAAACACAGAAGGACCCGTAGTCTTGGCTGGCTGGGTTCACGAAATAAAAGACTTGGCGCGAGCTCGTTTTATCTGGTTGAGAGATCGAAATGGAATCGCTCAGATCACGATAATCAAAGCGAAAATCGACCCAGCGATCCTCAAACTGTCAGACTCTCTAGGAAATGAGGACGTAATCACGGTCGAAGGGACACCGGTTAAAGAAAGAATTGCTAAAGTGGGCGCAGAGATCATTCCGTCGAAGATTGAGCTGATTACCAAGGCGCAAGCTGCTGCACCGTTGGACATAACGGGCAACATCGAATCGAACTTGGACGTCCGTTTGGATTGGCGCGTTATCGACCTCAGAAGAAGAGAGAACCTCGCAATCTTTCAAATTCAATCGAAACTGGTAGAAGGAATGCTCGACTACCTTCGCGCGAATGAATACCTGCAGGTGTTTACTCCTTGCCTTCTTGGAGGCACGTCAGAGGGGGGAGCAGAAGTCTTCAAAGTGGATTATTTCGGAAAGGAGGCTTTTCTGAGACAGGACCCTCAACTGCACCGACAATTGTGTATTGCCGCTGGGTTCGATAGAATCTACGATCTAGGACCGAACTGGAGAGCGGAGACCAGTCACACACCGCGACACATATGTGAGCATCGCGGGCTGGCCGTAGAATTCGGATTCATGCATGATGAACGAGACATGATGAGAGTTGAAGAGGAGACCATCAGCGCCGGCCTCCGAAAGGTGAAAGCGGAATGCAGCCGGGAAATCGAACTCCTAAAAATCTCACTGGAGATCCCGAACACGCCCTTTCCGGAAGTGAGGTTCCCTGATATTTACGACATCGTGAAACAGTTCGGGAAAGAGCTGCCGTTCGGAAGTGACATCGACAAAGAAACCGAAACTATACTCTCGAAATATGTTCGAGAGAAATACAAGTCTGAAGCTTTTTACATAAACCGATTCCCGTTCAAGGTTAAACCATTCTATGTGATGCGCGTCGACGACGACCCTCAATGGGCTCGGAGCGTGGACTTGATCTACCGTGACCTTGAACAATCCTCAGGCGGCCAGCGAGAGAACAGGTATGAGAAGATAATGGAACAACTCAAGGAGAAGAACATCAAGCCTGAAGGAATGGCGTGGTTCACTGAACCATTCAAGTACGGCGTGCCTCCCCACGGAGGCTTCTGTCTCGGCATCGAACGATTCACAATGTCTCTTCTAGGCAAGCAGAATATTCGAGAAACAGTGCTCTTTCCCAGAACGCCTGAGCGTCTGCTCCCCTAGCATTATCAGAACCCAACAGGCTTGCAGCTTCAACACGCTATTAATACGTGAGCTTGTCTGGTCCTATTCGGTTAGTTCGAGGAAGCAGAAGCTTGGTAACCAAAGAAGACGTGATGACCTCGCTAAAAGACGTCATGGACCCTGAACTTCACATTCCAATAGTAAACCTGCAAATGATCAAGAACATCGAGATTAACGGAGATAGAATCAAGGTTCTGGTTGCACTCACAGTGGGCGGCTGTCCACTCTCCAAGACGATCTCCGACGATGTTCAGCACGCTGTAATGAAGCTTAACGGCGTCAACGCGGTCGATGTGGAAACAACAGTTATGACGAAACAGGAATTGGAAGAGTTACGAAATAGTATCAAGGCAAGAATGTCAACTCAATCGGCCAAGCAAAAATCGGGTGCAATGCCCCCTGGAATTGACCGCCTCGAACGAAAGGGTGTTCGAAACGTAATCGCCGTGATGTCCGGCAAGGGAGGCGTTGGAAAATCATTTGTAACCAGCCTCCTAGCAGTAGAACTCAACAAGCTTGGATACAAAGTCGGGATACTCGATGCAGACATCACAGGGCCAAGCATCGCGAAAATGTTCGGCTTGAAAGGGCCACTGTTTGTCAGCGCAGACAAGCAGGTCCTTCCAGCGACCTCAAAGACCGGCATCAAAGTCGTTTCGATGAACCTGATCCTCGAAGAACCACAAATGCCAGTTATCGTGCGTGGTCCGATCGTGAACAGTGTCATTCGGCAAATGTTCCAGGACATTGATTGGGGAGAATTGCACTTTCTCCTAGTCGACTTGCCACCCGGAACAAGCGATGCACCCCTCACCGTGTTTCAATCCCTCCCGCTGCAGGGCGTAGTGGTCGTCACGACCCCGCAGGATTTGGCCCTTATGGTAGTTGGAAAAGCCATCAACATGGCCAAAACCCTTAGCGAACAGATTGCTTCTGTCAAGATTCTAGGATTAATTGAGAATATGAGCTTCGCAGTGTGCCCTCATTGCGGTGAGAAATGGGAGATCTTCGGCCATGGAAAGAGCCAAGATGCCGCGAAGAAAGCGGGCATCCCATACTTAGGATCGGTGCCCATCGATTCAGAAATAGCTAAGCTGGCCGACGAAGGAAAGATTGAAGATTACAGCAATTCGGTCCTCGAGGAATTAACCAGAACAGTTCGATTGAGCGCAACAAGGCTCCTTGAACCCATACCTGGCGCAATGCCGATCGCATGGTCAGAACAAAAGCGCTAGCCATCTTAGACCTATTGAAACTAAGATTAATAGGCAGCAATAGTCGAAGGATCATTCACAAATGGCGGATGGGTGCACTGGAATGGTTACCAAAGAGGAAATAGTCACCGTCCTGAAGGACTGCTATGACCCTGAGATTCCGATCAACATTTGGGATCTAGGATTAGTATACGACATCAATATCCAGGAGGGGAATGTCGGAATCAAGATGACACTAACTGCTCCCGGATGCATGATGGGCGGAATGATCGCAGATGACGTTAAGGCGAAACTCAAAGCCCTCAATGGAGTTAAAGACGCGAAAGTTGACCTCGTCTTTGACCCTCCTTGGACCCCTGATAAGATGAGTGAAGAAGCCAAGGCCCAAATGGGAATCGCCTAGCAATCCACCGTCTCAACCTGTTCTTCGAAATGTCCTCCTCAATCCTAAGAGTCCCACTCAGGTTCATGATGAAAGCCAAACACGGCGCATAAATACGTAAACCTGTTCTGCATAAGCACGATTGAGGTACGTAAGTTGAAAGATAATTGGGCATCGCTTGTCGATCTGAGCATCGTACATTTTATGGCATATCCTGAAACAATGGGCGGTTCGGGGCCGATCGTCGAATCAGTTTCCCGAATCCTTAGCGACGACTTCTTTTCAATGATCGAAGTGGCACACATCAACGACCCTGCTGTAAGAAAGGAAGTTGCAGGGCTGATTGAGACCGCTCATGCTCGAGTCGCGTTCGGAGCGCAACCTTACATTCTCAGAGAGAAGCTTGACATAAACTCGTTCGACGCTGCCAAGCGAAAAGAGTCTGTCGACAAGCTGCTGCCGCTTATAGACGAAGCAAAAGAGTTAGGCGCCAAGCGGTTGACTGTTCTTAGCGGTCCAGACCCAGGGGCCAAGCGTGAAGAAGCCGGAAAGTTGCTCGTTGATTCACTTATGACGCTTTGTTCCTACGCTAAAGATCGCGGAGTAAGCATGACGCTCGAAACATTCGATCGGACGGTCGAAAAGAAGAGCCTTATGGGGCCGTCGGAAGAGTCTCTCCTAATTTCAAAGGAAATGAGAAGCAAGTTCCCCGACTTTGGGTTAATGTACGACATGGGTCACGCCCCGCTGCTGAACGAAGACCCAGCCAAGGCCCTGCGTCTGCTTAAGGATCACCTGGTTCACATACACGTTGGCAACTGCGTGAAGACCCCTGGATTGCTCGCCTACGGAGATCAACACCCCCGCTTCGGATTGAAAGGCGGAGAGAACGACGTGCCGCAACTTGTATACTTCCTGAAGGCTTTGATTGACATCGGCTACATACCATCAAGCCCTCGGGAGAGTTCGCCTGTGATTGGGTTTGAGCTCAAGCCTGTCCCAGGCGAGAAATCCGAGATGATTATAGCAAATTGTAAAAGGACCTGGGAGAAAGCTTGGAGTCTACTCTAAGGATAGATGTCTTATGAAACCACGAGTATACGTTACCCGAATATTGCCCAAAGAAGCTATGGATAGGATAAACGCCTTCTGCGACGCGAAAACTTGGGATGGCCCGCTACCTCCGCCCAGAGAGGTTCTTGAAGAGAACGTCCCGAACATTGAAGGTCTCCTTTCACTCCTCACAGACAAGATAGACGCCGCACTAATGGACAAAGCACCGAAACTAAAAGTGATCAGCAATTACGCCGTGGGCTTCGATAACATAGACATACCGGCCGCCACCAAGCGAAATATTATAGTGGGAAACACGCCGGGCGTGTTGACGGAGACCACAGCTGACCTTGCCTTCGCATTACTCATGGCAGCTGGAAGACGGGTCGTCGAAGGAGACAAAGAAGTGCGCGCTGGAAGATGGAAGACCTGGGGGCCAATGATTTTGCTCGGACAGGACATTCACGGCGCCACGTTGGGTATTATTGGCTTGGGAAGAATCGGAGCCGCCGTAGCTACACGCGCGAAAGGCTTCGGCATGAAGATACTCTACTACGACATCATACGGAACGAGAAAGCCGAAAAGGAACTTGGTATCCAGTACACTGATTTGAACAGTCTTCTCTCCCAGTCAGATTTCATCACGATCCACACGAACCTCACCAAGGAAACCCATCACCTTATGAGTGCAAAACAGTTCGATGTCATGAAGAGAACAGGCATTCTAGTGAACACGTCCCGTGGACCGATTGTCGACAACATGGCATTGTACGAGGCTCTGCGCAGCAAGAAGATAGCCTACGCGGGACTCGACGTCACGGAACCGGAACCGCTTCCTGCGGACCATCCGCTTCTAACCCTCGACAACGTCATTGTCGTACCGCACATAGCCAGCGCGTCAGTCGCAAGTCGAACTAAAATGGGCTTGATGGCGGCTGACAATCTGATTGCGGGTTTGAAAGGAGAAATGCCGCCTAACCCAGTCAACCCTGAAGTCCTCAAGAAGAGTTAACCAGCAGAAAAGAGAAGCGTAGGGGCAAACACGCCCCTCAGTCAGTTTCGCAGAAACTTCCATGCTGAGAGATTTAGTACAGCGTACTAGGTATGGGCATCACGGTAGAGAGCACGCTGCCATGCGGCACAAGCATCGTAGGGAAGAAATTGTGTAGTAAGGGAATCAGCCCCATGAGCAACTGCAAGAAGTAAACCATCCGACTATTCACCTCACCTGTGTTACACAAGGTAACAATTATGCCGTAGGTAATAAGCTGCGCGCTTATCATTAAAGGGCACATGAAACGCGAGCGCTGGCCGATTCCGCTGACAATCCATTACCAATCGGTCAAGGCACGCAGTTAGACGCTGACTACTAGGTAAATGTCTCCCACGTTCGTCCCTGTGCGTCCAGTCATCAGATTGTCCTTTAGCTTTCTGAAGAAACTGAATGAATCGTTTTGGTCTAGGAATTTTCCCATATCGAGTCTCTGCTTTCTAGCGCGCTCGTATGTGCGCCCGTCCACGATTGCTCCGGCTGCGGTACTGTGACCGTCGATTCCGTCTGTTCCCATGGCGGCGACGGCGATTCCATCCAGCCCTGAGAGTCTTCCAGCCGCATAGAGCGCAGTTTCTTGATTTCTTCCACCTAACCCGTTTCCGTGCACCTCAACGGTTGTTTCACCGCCGAATATTACTGCACCCTGTTCGCGCAGACGTACCTTGTCATTTGCGATTGACGCGAGAAGCTGGGCCATACATTTTGCTTCCATATCAACAGTAGACGATACGATACTTGCAGGGATGCCTCTCCTCTCCATGGCGCGCTTTGCGCCGAGACAAGCGATGTGACTATCCGCAATGACGAAGTTGTGAACTCGACGGAAGACTGGGTTGCCCTGTTTCGGAGTATCGGGTAGTTTATGGTTCAGACCTTTGATCAAGTAGGATTTGACAGTGAACGGAGCATCCTGCCATAACCCATGATTCTTGAGAACCTGCACAGCATCAAGATATGTGGTTGGGTCTGGGGCTGTGGGGCCTGATGCGATATCGTGGAGCGGATTGCCTGTGACGTCGGACATTATGAAGGAGATGATGGTTGAGGCGTGAGATAACTCTGCTAGTCTGCCGCCTTTAATTCTCGATAGATGCCTCCGGACGGTGTTGATTTCATGTATTGTTGCTTTGCTTCTGATCAGACGTGAAGTGGCGGCTGTTTTGTCCTTTAACGGGATGCTTGACGGTGGGGCAGGCAGCATCGCTGATGCTCCCCCGGAAATCAAACAGATTAGTAGTTCGTTCTTCGTCATGCCCTGAGCTACCGTGATCACTCGCTCTGCTGCTTTTTTGCCCACTTCGTCCGGCAGCGGATGCCCCGCGAAAAATATTTCCACCCTATCGTCGAATTTAGGGATCTCTTGCCCTTTCGGTACGATGAGTATTCCGTGGGCGTTCCAGTTGTCTAATGAGCTTAGAGTAGTCTTCATCATGGAACTGCTAGCCTTACCAACCGCAACCACAACTATCCGTTTGAATCGTGAGAGTGTAAGAGTGAAGTTTTGAACGTGCATTCGACCGTTCGATATTCGGAGCGCGGATTCGAGGCATAACGATGGGTCCACTGCGCGTAAGGCGGCATTGAGGGCAAGGAGGCTGATGCCCCGCGCCTTCTGGTTCTGGGATGTGATTCCGTTTCTCACAACCTGGTCGTATCCATGAAATGTGGATGCTGCCGTACGGATCTGGTTAGGTTCGCCTTGCGGCATGGGTGACACTTCAGTCAATCAGAAGTTTTTTCGATCGTGACTGTGTCGCCGTCGCGGACGCTGCGGAAGATTGCCGGGTCGCCTTTGATCTTTGCGAAGGTATTGACGGGGCTGGCGGCTCGAGGCTTCTCGCTTCTACTGGCTGGAGTTCGGCCGAAGAAGATGCATAGGGCGTTGCCCGGTGGCCAGTATGCGACGGCACCTACTTCAACGTCAGCTTTCGAATTCTCCTCCTCAATGTTCACTGGGATTGAGAAGTAGATTTCGTCCCCCCATCGATTCGCGTTCCCTTTGATTGGCAGAGCAGCCCAGATGCGTTCGGCGGTCTGTGGGTTTTCATTCGTTATTGTGGCTTCGACTGTACCGGTAGCTTTTGTTGAGATTCTTATCTGTCTTTCCAAGATGATCAGGTATGCATTGGATAATTCTAGAGATAAATAAGACTGCCAGGGACCATGTTGTATTTCATAGGATTCGTTCGTGCTAGCTGTATTGAACAGCTTCCTCCTGCCTTGAAAGTTACGTTACTCAAATGTCCGCCGTCTATTTGGTGGTTCAGATATGGGACGGTCATATCGATCTCGATACTGTCTCGCGATCGCCAACTCCACGCGCGGCCCAATGATCACAACTTTTCTCTTCAATTGGAGGTCGGTATGAGCTCATCGCTCCTACCGCTTTTGCCGGGAGGTGAGAATCGCAACGAGAGCATGGACCCACTCGCGCCGTGTCAGTTGATGCATAATCTAATTGTCAGCGGGCTCGATGTTAAGTATCTCGACTACAACTCAAAACACATGGCGGACATCAAGATCAGCATCATTGGCGCCGGCAGCGCAGTATTCTCTCTTAGCCTCGTTAGAGATCTTTGCCTTACGCCCAGCCTTCAAGGCAGTACCGTAAGTTTCATGGACATAAACGAGGAGAGATTGAATGCAGTTCACGGATTGTGCAACAGATACGCCAATGAAATGCACGCGAAGTTCAAGCTGGAAAAAACTACTGTCCGCAGACAATCGTTGCAAGATGCTAATTTTGTAATCAATACAGCGCTAGCTGCTGGACATGATAGACTAAGAGATGGGTGGGCTATCGCCCGCAAGTATGGCTACCGTTTCGGCGGCAGCTATCACATTATGCATGACGAAGCTTTCTGGATCAACTTCTACCAGCTCAGGCTCTTTGATTCAGTGATTGAAGACATCACGGACTTGTGCAGAGATGCTTGGTACATTCAAGTTGCAAATCCTGTGCTTGCAGGCATTACTCACTTCGATCGCAAATACCCGGGACTCAAATCTGTTGGACTCTGCCATGGGTTCGCTGGAATTTACCGAATCGCTGACGTGCTCGGACTCGAAAAGAAGCATCTGAATTTCCAGATCCCGGGAGTCAATCACTTTGTGTGGTTAACTGATTTCTACTACAAGGGCGAAAACGCTTTCCCAATTCTGGACGCATGGATTGCTAAACATGCCACGTCATACTGGGAACACTGCGGATCCTGCAACGACCTTGGACCAAAAGCAATAGACCTCTACAAGAGATTCAGAGTATTCCCAATTGGCGACACGTGCAACCCAGGCGGAGGAACCTGGCCTTGGTGGTATCACGCAAACTCGGAAAGTGAAAAGAAATGGAAGGAGAATCCTGAAGGATGGTGGAATGAGTACTTCCGATCGTACTTGGATCAAATGAATCAAATAGTCACGCTATTCGGCGACGCGACGCGCAAGGTCACAGAAGTGTTTCCGCCGGAACACTCCGGAGAGAATATCGTCCCGCTCGTCGAATCGTTAGCATGTGATATTCCACGAGTTATGCAGGTCAATATTCCGAATTCAGGTAACTTCGTAGAGGGAGTTCCTGCTGATTTCGAGGTTGAGGTCCCAGGGCTTGTAAGTAAAGCAGGCATACAAGGACTCAAGACGAAAGGGCTGCCGCAACCGTTGAAATCGATCATGCAGCGTGAACGAGTCGCGCAAGTGGAGGTGGAACTCGAAGCGTACATGCGTCATAGCAGAGAAATGTTGCTACAGCTCATATTGACCGATCCCTGGACGAAATCACCAGAACAGGCTGAAAATCTCCTGAAAGACATACTCAGCATGTCGTGTCATCAAGAAATGACCCAGCACTACAAGTAAACGAAATCCGCCTCGCATACCGTGCGCAATCCTCATAGCAATTCTTAATTTAAGTACTCATTGAGTTCAGTATAGTCTGCCCAAGAAGAACAGTCACAACCTTTAAACTCGCAGCTTAAGCAGTCTATCTTTCGCAGGCGACTAAGTTGACTGCAAAAAATAGACTAATACCGATCGTGCTACTTCTACTCGTCCTAGTAGTTTCCTCAGGATTCCTTCCAGCGCATGCTCAAGTATTACAGCACGGTGGCACCCTACGTCTGGCTCTCGCAAACACGCTCGATAATTGGACACAGTTCAACACGGCATCCTACCAAGCCTGGTACTTCCTCCAAATGGCTTACCCTAACCTCGGCATTCCTCTGCCTAGCGGAATAATGCATGTAGCACTGCAAGACTACTGGTCTAATTCCCAGGCAACCACGTGGTACTTCCGAATTCGACCCGGAATGACCTGGTCTGATGGGGTTCCAGTAAACGCAACTGACCTAGAATACTCGATTCAGCTGATGTTTGGCAAGTACAGTTGGGGAGGCATTGGCAGCCTATACGTGTGGCAAAGTTATCTTGCAGGTCCAATTACAACCGCAGTGCATGCAGTAAATTCGACTGTTGTTGAAGTTGATCTGAACCAACCGTTAGGTACACTCGGCGACACCATTGGAGCCGAGAACACACCCAACCTAACTCCAAAGCACGTTTGGAACAATGGCTATCTCAACAATCAGACAATGCCAGGTGACAATTTCGGAACCTTAGTCAGCGCAGGGGCGTACTACATATCAAATTACACTAAAGGCGACTCGCAGGTTGTCCTACTACCAAACCCCTATGGCTCACCGTTTGGCGGTGACTCGAAGGGCATCCCATACCTTGATCAGATCACTGTGAAGCTAGTGTCAAGTTCCGCGTCTACATCGTTAATGTTGAAAGGAGGAGAGATAGATGCGGCTCCTGTCTCTGCGTCTGACGTTGCCGGTCTGACTAGTGATCCGAGATTCAAAGTGGATTACGGCCCAACGCCCGACACATGGATTCTGGAATATCCAATCTTCAACTATCCGTACAACATGAGCGACTTCAGAAAAGCCATGGCTTACGCGATCAACAGGACGGATCTTGTACAAACGGCCTATTCGGGTTATGCAGTTCCAGGAAGCCAGGGATATCTTCCGATGTCTCAGAATATTCCTAACTTGCCACAATACGATTACAACCCACAGATGGCAGGGCAATTACTTTCCGGGCTAGGTTGGACAAAGCAGGCTGATGGATTCTACCACCTACCTAACGGAACATTGTTTTCCCCAACCCTGTATGCCCCGGCGGAGCTTCAACCACAAGTTGCCACGGCGAATCGCATTGCCCAGTACCTCAAGGCGGTCGGAATAGACGTCCAAGTTCAAACATTGTCGTTGCCATCGATGCTGGATATTTGGCAGAGAGGAACTAACATGTATCTGTATGAGCAGAACTACGGCTATCCTCCCGCTGCGTTGCTCTTCGACTATTCGTTCGCGGGTTCTGCGACAGGGATCCCATTGGTGCAGCCAGTCTTCTGGCCCCCGAGTGTCGGGACATTGTACAATCAAACACTGAAACAGATGAATGCTGAAGGAACAGAGGCGGGCAGAAACCAGATAATGCAACAGCTCATGACCATGATTGCCGAGAACCTTCCATCAATAACGTTGTACTACGTTGGCAACGTGTGGGTTTACAATACGGAGAACTTCGGAGGTTGGCCGACGACTCCAAGCACAATGGAATGGCCTGGAGGGGAATTCAACATGACAGCTCTTGCAACCATCTATAGTCTAAGCGCACAGACGAGCACAACCACGTCTATGGCACCAAGTGGAGCCGATTACACACCCTATATCATTGGCGGCGTAGTAGTCGTCATAGTGTTACTGGCCGTTGGCATGTACATGCGGAAGAAGCGCACTTGAGCGCAGCGCGAGCGACACCAGTTGAAAGTCAGCGGCCAATACATACTTAGACGAACTATCTACGCCACCGTGACTTTATTTGCCGTTAGTTGCCTTAACTTCGCAATACCTCGCCTGATGCCGGGTAACGCAATCTACTACTTTGCAAACCCGCGTATCATCGCTACGCCAGGCGCGTTAGCCGCGTTAATGCGAAGGTTCGGATTAGACAAATCTGTATGGGTGCAGTTTCAACTGTACTGGGTGAACCTGTTTAGTTGGCCACCTAACTTTGGTGTCTCCTACCTCTATTACCCTGCATCAGTATTTTCTGTCATCATGCAGTATCTGCCGTGGACGCTCTTCCTCGTGGGAGTTTCAACGGTGTTAACTGCTATTGTGGGCATTCTTGTCGGTGTCTTGACAGGTAGTCGCCCTGGAAGTAAACTAGATACGGCATCTGTCTCGATCTCAATGATTCTTTGGACTATGCCCTTCTTTTGGCTCGGGATCATTCTCCTCTGGGTCTTTGCAATATCGCTGCAGTGGTTTCCTGTGTCAGGAGCTACATCTGCTGGGATTACAGCGAATAGCCCTTTGGAGATTCATGATGCGGGTGACTTGCTGTGGCATGCTTTCTTGCCTATGACCACTTTGGTTGCCGCTGCATATGCGGGATACTCATTGATCATGCGCAATACGATGGTTAACGAACTTTCCCAGGATTACATTCTCCTAGCCAGAGCGAAAGGGCTTCGAGAAAATGCAGTTCTCTTCGGACATGCAGCTCGAAACGCGATGCTTCCAATGATAACTCTCATCGGGCTGAATCTGGGCTATGTAGTAAGTGGCGCCTTGCTGGTGGAAATTGTCTTTTCATACCCCGGAGTGGGACTTCTCACCTATAGGGCAGTTCTCGCGCATGACTATCCTCTGTTGCAGGGGCTCTTCTTCATAATCTCGCTTGCAGTGATTATCGCGAATTATCTCGCAGACATAACGTACGCTTTCCTAGACCCGCGAATCAAGTACTAAGCTGAATTAGCATATGGAGACAAGTAGATCACCAAGCGAATTGAAACGGGAATTCTCGCTTCGCAGAGCCTCGGCGCTTTCAGGTATTCTGCACAGTAGAAGAGCTCAGGTGGGGTTCGGCATAATCATCGTCTTCGCAATTCTTGCAGTCGGTGCGCCAATCGTCGCTCCATTTTCTCCGTACATGTTCCCGGCTCCGGGGCGACCATATGCTCCGCCTGATAGCCGATTTCTCCTCGGAACTGATAACCTAGGAGAAGACATACTCAGCGAGATAATCTACGGAGGGAGAGTCTCAATAACTGTCGGTCTCATCGTGGCTTTTCTTTCGACAGGCCTCGGAACGTTGATTGGAATTCTCGCGGGGTATTACATGAAGACGATAGATGAGGTTTTGATGAGGGCAACTGACATGGTATTGATTCTACCTGCCTTGCCACTCATGATCATTCTAGCCGCCTACTTGGGTCCAAGTATCCGGACGGTAATTCTTGTTCTTACCGTCACATCGTGGCCGAGTGTTGCAAGAGTGGTTAGGTCCCAGACTCTATCGTTACGGGAGCGCCCATTTGTAGACTCGGCGAGAGTAGCAGGTGCAAGTGATTCTAGGATAATAACAAAAATCCTCTTCCCTAACCTCGCATCCATAATTGCCGCTAATGCAGTATTAATGGTAACCACAGCAGTAGTTGGCGAAGCCGCCCTGGATTTCATTGGTTTAGGAGACATAACAGTGGTCAGTTGGGGTACAATGCTCTACTGGGCTCAATCATATGCCCTTTTCAACGGAGCCTGGTGGTGGGTTGTTGCACCAGGCGTTTGCATTGTGCTAGTTGGTCTAGCGTTCGTTCTAATCAGCGTCTCGATTGAAAACATTTTCAACCCAAGGTTGAGAAGCGCTTGACTGCGAACCCGTCAACTCGTGATCAAGAGGGAGATCAGGTCTTAGATATAAGAAACCTAACCGTATCGTACAAAACTGAATCCGGATATGTCAAGGCAGTTGATGATGTCTCTTTTACTGTAAACAAGGGGGAAATCTTAGGCCTCGCCGGAGAATCCGCCTGCGGCAAGACAACTACGGCGCTGTCAATAATGCGACTGCTCGCTCCGAACGCTGTCGTGAATGGGCAGATCTTATTTGAGAATAAGGATGTTCTGCAGATGCCAGAGGACGAGCTCCGCAATTTCAGATGGAAAGGCGTTTCACTTATCCCTCAGGGGTCGATGAATTCACTTGACCCCGTGATTCAAGTCGGGAAACAAATCGTAGAAGCCATAAGGGCACATGAATCGGTTTCTCGAGCTGATGCTTGGAAGACGACGGAGAAACTACTCTCATCAGTATCAATACATCCCACACGAGCGAAGAATTATCCTCACGAATTCAGCGGAGGCATGAAGCAGAGAGCGGTAACCGCTATGGCTCTCGCATTGAACCCGCGACTCGTAATTGCCGATGAACCTACGACAGCCCTAGACGTCGTAGTCCAGAAGCAACTGTTATTGGTTCTGAGAAATCTACAGAAAAGTTTGGGAATCTCATTCATCTTCGTCAGTCACGATCTATCGGTTATTGGCGAAATCGCTGATCGAGTCGCAGTTATGTACGCGGGAAAGATCGTGGAGATTGGCAGGAAGGACATGGTGCTAAAGCACCCGTCTCATCCGTACACGCAGGCGCTTGTCAATTCTGTTCCGAAGGTCTTTGGCAACCGCCAACTCCTAGAGTCTATTCCAGGTAGCCCGCCGACTGGAGTATGGCCCGAGGGGTGCAGATTTCATCCTCGTTGCAAATTCGTATTTGACCTATGTAGGCAGAAGGAACCTGAGTTACAGCTCGCTGCTACTGGCTGTCTTGCCGCATGCCATCTGGTCTCCAAGACGGACAGAGAAGAGATAGTTTTGAAGTGAATGCAAAATGCTTGAAGAGCGAGTACTTGCAATTCAAGATGTAAAAGTGTACTTTGAACGAAGAGAACGCCTGATCGGTCGGAAGACGGTGATCCATGCTGTTGACGGCGTCACGCTGGTGCTCGGGAGAGGCGAAACTCTCTCACTGGTCGGCGAGAGTGGAAGCGGAAAATCTACTCTAGCTCGCACTGTATTGAAGCTCAACACGCCTGTCGAAGGAGCAATTCTCTTTCACAATCAGGACATCTTCAAGCAGGACAGGAGGCAATCGAAAGCGTATAGGAGGCGAGTCCAGATGATTTTTCAAGACCCGTACGAATCACTGAATCCTCAATCCACTGTTTTCAACGCCGTGACTGAGCCGCGTGTAATCCATGGACTGGCTAGCGATAGGTCGGAGAAAGAGGAGGCTGCCTCGAGGTTGCTAGCTTTGGTAGGCCTTGACCCCTCAACGAAACTTTACAGGTACCCGCATGAACTCAGTGGTGGCGAGAGACAGAGAGTCGCCATTGCGAGAGCTCTTTCACTAGAACCAGAACTATTGGTTGCAGACGAACCGGTTTCAATGCTTGACGTTTCCATCAGGCTCGGCGTCCTCAATCTTCTGCAGACTCTAAAACAGAATCTCAACCTAACCTATCTCGTAATAACACATGACCTTGGAGTTGCTAGATACATCGGGACACGAATTGCAGTAATGTACTTCGGACAGATCGTCGAAATCGCAGAAACAGACGAGTTGATCAACAATCCCAAGCATCACTACACGAATCTCCTACTATCATCGATTCCCGGCACGGAGAACCCTCAACCTTTAGCTGCGGGGGCAGACGTCGACTTCTCATATAGTGCAGCGGAACCACCATCCGGTTGTAGATTTCACACTCGATGCCCTATGGCTCAGGAAAAGTGTGCGTCTATAGTGCCTAAGTTAACCGAGTCGGCCAATGGCCATTTCGTCGCGTGTCATTATCCGCTTACTAAATGAGAGTTTCCCTAAACATGAAATTCCATCGGCGAAAGCACTATGGATTAACGATTCGCTGGAATCCACCAAATATTCTTAAGAGAACGAGCAACTGACGAGCATGTGGGCGTTTCTGAATTGAAGATTGGTTTCATCGGACTCGGGATAATGGGTAAGCCAATGTCTAAGAACTTGATCAAAGCCGGACATGACCTGACGGTCTTCGACATTGTAGAGTCATCAGTCAAGGAATTAGAATCGATGGGTGCTAAGCGGGCATCCTCATCGAAAGAGGTTGCGGCCAAAATGGATCTTGTTATCACAATGCTCCCTGACTCGCCAGATGTTGAGAAGGCAGCTCTTGGGCCTAACGGAGTTTTCGAGGGAATTAGGTCAGGTTCAACTTACATTGATATGAGTACGATCTCACCAGTCACGTCAAAGAAGGTTGCAGAGACTGCAAAGGCTAAAGGAGTTCGCGTTCTTGACGCACCAGTCAGCGGTGGAGAAAAAGGGGCTATTGATGCAACGCTGACCATTATGGTAGGTGGGGCAAAATCAGTCTTTGACGATTGCCTCCCAATATTCCAAGCGATGGGGAAGAATATTGTTTACTGTGGGGATGTGGGATCAGGCCAGGTTGTCAAGGCTTGCAATCAAATCCTAGTCGCCGGAGTGCTGGAGACGGCGAGCGAAGCGCTTGTTCTCGGTGCTAAGGCGGGTGTAGATCCGGAAGTCGTGCTGAAAGTGATCGCTGGCGGATACGCAATGAGAGTTCTTGACGTCAGAGGACCGTTAGTGCTGAAGAGGAACTTTCAGCCCGGCTTCAAGACGAGGCTTCACTACAAGGATTTAGGAATTGCACTAGCCGCAGGCTCGGAGTATGGTGTGCCCCTGCCCGTCACTAGTCTAATCCATGAGATGATGGGTGCGATGAAGGTTCTCAATCGCGGTGAGACGGATCACTCTGCGATAGTGACTTTGCTTGAGGACCTAGCTAAGGTTGAGGTTAAGAAGCCCGCGTAGCTTCCTGACCTCAAATCCTGAGAGTGCCGTGATTAGACTCTGGGGAACAATGAACTAGGCATTCGTTTTTCTTTCAGTTCAGGATGCTTCTTAACTAATGGTTCAAACCGTTTCAGCGCGCCGGGCGGGATTTCGTCAGGGTCGATTCGAACATCAAGTATGGATGGTTTTCCAGAGTCAAAGGCGTTCTTCAACGCATCTTTGATTTCTGTCGGTCTCTCAACCACCTGTCCGTAAGCGTGGCATGCTTCGGCGAACTTTACGAAATCCATTACGTATGATTGTGTCACAATGTAACGTTCTGGTTCCCACATGCCGTATCCGAATTTCTGACCTTGGATGATCATTCCAAGGTTGTTGTCGTTGAGGATGAACCAGACGACTGGGATATTGTACGCTGTTGCAGTGTTCACTTCTTTGCTTAGCATTGTGAAACTGGCGTTTCCAACTACGTCCACTACCTGGCGATCTGGTGCTCCAAGTTTGACGCCTATGGAGGCGGCTACGCTGAAGCCCATTGCAGTGTGTCCTCCGTCGGCGATGAACCCTTTGGGCATCAATGCTTGATAGTACTTTTCGACCCACGCAAGGTTATTGCCACAGTCCGCCATGACTATCGCGTTCTTATCCAGAAACTTACGAAGTTCCCTGACGGCTCTCTGGGGTTTCGTTGGGGTTGCGTCGGAGTAGCTTAAGGGCTCTTCATAGTACTTCAGTTCCCCTTTCAACGCAAGGATATCCTTCAGCTTCGTCTTCTTTCTCTCTTCAAGTTCCTTGAGTTCTGTTGGAGTTAACCTTGATATCGTGGCTTTCACGTGTTCGATTAGGTCTTGCAGTACGGATTTTGCATCGCCTACGATGCCTACGTCGAATGGGTAGTTCTTCCCGATCTCTGTTGGATCTGTATCTACCTGGATTATCTTCTGTCCTCCGAAATCTTTGACCCAGCCTGTAGTTGTCATCTGGTGGAATATTGATCCGATGGCAAGTAAGACGTCGGTCTTGTCTCCGCGGAAGACCACGTTAGCTACGTCCTGTCCGAAGAGGCCAACTACACCCAGCGCGAGTGGATGATCTTCGGGGAATGAACTCTTTCCCATGGCCGTGGTAGCGACTGGGCTACCAAGCAGAGTCGCGAGTTCAAGCACTTCCTGTGAAGCGCCTGATGAGATCACGCCCCCTCCGGACATTATAGCTGGTGAAGTTGCCTTGACGAGAAGTTGCGCGGCCTCCTTGATGCGCTCAGGGTCGCCTCTTACGACACCCATGGGTCTATACTTTTGCGGAGGGCGAACCTCAGCCTCAATTTCTGATCTGATTACATCTTGGGCGAGGTCGATGTGCACTGGTCCTTTTCTTCCGGTTAACATGACCCTGAACGCGCGTCTCATTACTTCAGGAATGCTATCCGGTCTGGTTACTAGGACGCTCCATTTGGTTACTTCTTTGAATATTCCGACATGTGATATCGATCTGGGTCCCCAGCCGCTTGCGTCCTGGATTCCTCCCCTGCCGAATTGATCAGTTGGCACGTTGTTAGTGAACGCTAGAACTGCTTGATTGTCTTGGAATGCGGGGTGGAGTCCCGAAGCCAAGTTCACGCCGCCTGGACCTACGGTCGCGGCGCATGCGGCAACTTTGCCCGACGCCCTGAAGTAGCCGTCAGCCATGAAACCGGCGCCCTGTTCATGTTGCGTCAATATGCTCTTGATCTGAGGATAATCGTAGAATTCGTTGTAGAATGGCGCGATTCCGCCGCCGGGTATCCCGAATAGATACTTCACGTCCTCGTTGAGAAGAGATTCAACTATGAATTTCCCCGCTCGAAGCTTTGCCATTTGAAACACTAGTATGCTACGGCCTGAATTTGCGGTAGTAAAGGTTGCGCGTAAAGTTCAGGAAGGGAACCCACCTTGCAGCAGCAACTGACACTAACTGGGATTAAGGGTTATTTGGCTCCGAGTTCACGCTTCTTCCATCGTAAATTGTGACCGTGACATTTTCGGCATCTATCCGAAGCCCCAGGAGTACGCGCTCCGCAATCACGGCATACTTTGTAGTGTAGTCTCACGCGTTGAGCTAATTGCTTCTTGGCTACATCCGTGATTGGCATTGAACGACACCTGAACTCCCATCGACATTGAAAATGATGCATATATACGTTGGTGAACTCGCCTCACTGTTGGTCCATATGCCGGATGATTCGTTGGAATCGATTTCTAGTGAAGTGATCTCTTGC
>DATKOK010000093.1:0-11103 GCA_035524675.1 Candidatus Methylomirabilota bacterium
TATCGGTCGACCAGTAGGTGATATGACTGTAAATTCGCAGATCAGCGCGTTCTCCAATGTTTCTACTATTTGAGGGTCAGATTCTGCGATGCTTCGCATAGGCAAAAAACATGACAGGCGTTATAATTAAACTGGTTACGTATCCTGCCCCTGCGTGCAATAGGTCTGCGTGTTTTTGATTTCGTGGTCAGGATGTTATGATCTCACTGAGTAGCGTGGCTAGGATCTCGGAGTGTGGTGCAGGAGTTTGGAGATTTGTGCCAAGTGAGTAGTACGAGAAATATGCCCAGTTGATACCCACGGAGTTGCAGAAAGTAAGCATGTTCCGGGTATCCGCTTGCCAGTTCGGGTCGAGCTTGCAGTTGATGCCGGTACAGCCGGCTTCAAAAGCGTCGAATTCTCCCAGCCATATGGGGACTCCCCAGCTCTTGGCATTATTTAGGAATGCGTGAACGTACGGTTGGGCGGTTGTCCAAGTCGATGTGTAGATATGAAACTCGTACACTGCATTTGCAACAGATGGAGCTAATTTCAGGACTGGAGCTCCGTGCATTAGACCAGGTGTCGTGTCTTCAAAGATAAGCAGCAGATGAGGATTTTCTGCAGCGATGGCTTGTCCCATTTTCGTATAGAAGCTTGTGAGGAGACCGCCCTCTGAAGTTACAGAGCCGCAAGATGAATTGAACCATGGCTCGTTGAACATATCGATACCTATGACCGTGGGGTTGTTGACGTATCTCGAGGCTAGCATACCCTCCGCGGCTTCCATCGCTTCGATCGGTAGAGGCGACTTGTCGCCTACCATCGACAGATCGTTGAAGAAGTTGCACATCGCCCCAGCTAGCTCTTGACCAGTCGTTGGAGAAGTTATACTGGGATAGAGCCATGTGGGATTTCCCCAGCCTTCACATTCTCCCCCTTGAACTTTCTCAGGAGCTTGCTGAAAAGCGGGAGAAACATCGACCTGAGCAAAATCGAAAATCACGGCAATGTGAGTCTTCTGAAACTCACTTACGACTAGATCCAACTCGTCAAGGTATGGAGTGTTCCAGTGATGGATCCAGGTACCGTTCGTGGCTATTGAAGGTGGGGCAGGCTCGAGATTCTCCCACGATATGGGGATTCTGACAGAGTTGAAGCCCCAAGATGCAACATTCACGAACGAAGTTCTTTGGATACTCCAGCCCTTTCTGCAAGAATCAGGATTTCGCATTGAACTTCCAGTTCCAAAATCTAAGCCATCAACGTTCACACCCTGGAGATGGACCACGGTCCCGTTGTAATCGTAAATGTTAGTACTACCTAGTTGAGTGTGCAGCCAACCAGTAATCGTCTGAGCGCACACTTGCGAGGTACAGAGCAAGTTTGTC
Source organism: Candidatus Methylomirabilota bacterium (assembly GCA_035524675.1). Classification (GTDB taxonomy): domain Archaea; phylum Thermoproteota; class Bathyarchaeia; order 40CM-2-53-6; family 40CM-2-53-6; genus FEN-987. Next base: position 1,371 of record DATKOK010000093.1, read on the forward strand.
GAGGTGGGAGATGCAGTGGTTAGCAAATTCGCCTCTTGTTCAGCGTAGAGGGCGGAACTGGACACAGGTGTCTGAAGGGAAGCTGTCAGGAATAGGGAGGCGATAAAGATGACTAGGAGAGTGGAGCGTCGCATTCCTTCGGACCGCCTTGATCTACACTCTTGCGGTTCCTCGGCCGGAATATTCTATTCGTCACCTTCACAAAACATGTAGCGTGACATAAGTAATCCACACGGTACACGTCGCTCTGGCTGTGTCAACCTGCATCTTGATGCCGTTTTCAGTCCTGCTTCTAAGGTTAAGAGTTCGGTATTGTGATTGTGACATATGGAACGGGCGAAGGGGAAGATGGCGGAAGGTGCTTCTAACAGGCTCTTTCGTTTCATCTCTGAAAATCAAGGATTGAGTGTCCAGAAGATTTCTGAGCAACTTGACTGGACCATGAGCAAGACCAACAGGACGCTCAATGTTCTAGAGAGGAAAGGATGGATAGTCAAGCGAGTTTTTTCAGCTACTCAGCCAGCGTCTGTGGTGAAGACCGAGAAGAGAACCAGAATACTTAGTGACAAGTTCACGAAGCTGGTGGCTTGGAAGAGTAGGTTAGAAGGCAGGGAGAAGGAGCTTTTTGGTAAATGCGTTTCGGCCCAGATGGAAGGCGATTCCGTGAAGGCTACGATGTACGCGAATCAATGCGCTGAGGTGAGGAAGATCATTAGGCTTGTGGCTGGGACAGCGGAGACACTTTCAAAGCTGAGTCTGCAGGGAGAATAAGATGATGGATTTCGCGTAATCGGATGCTCTCGACGTATGCTTTGTGCGGAATCTATTGCATTCGCTATCTTGTTAGGCTGAGACGAAGAGGAAATCCTTCACTTTATCCTCAGTTAGTTCTGCTAGGAATCCTCGGAGTACGCCTTCAGTATACTCACTACCAGGATTAACGCAGATGGTTCTTCCTAAGGGTAAGTAGCCTTTCGATTCATGGATGTGTCCGTGCAGACCGAGTAAGGGTTGGTATTTCTCTATTGCAGTACGTACTGATGTGCTTCCTACGGGCGCCATTACAGGTCCTGAGGGTGATAGCTTGGGCTGCAGTTTTTCGTCAAGTTGTGGTGCGCTGTCTAGAGTAGAGTCGAAGGGTGGACAATGGAAGTTGAAGATACTTCTGGAGGGGTTTTTGAGTTTGCTGGTCATGTCGTCGATTCTCTTCATCAGCTCTTCTTCCGAAATGTCTCGAGGACAATTCCATGGAGTCATGTTTGTGTAACCTGTACTAGCCATCTCGTGGAGTCCATCAATATCGATCACCTGTCCTTCTGGGTTGATAACAGTGTTGGATTCCGCCAGAACCTTGTCAACGAAGAATGCGTCATCATTGCCTGGTGACACGAAGCATTTGATTTTTGTTCCTTTGAGTTTCTGTTCTGCGTATGCCATCAGCTTGCGTAAGGATTCGGTGATGAGCGTTTCGAAGATTTGTTCTGATTTTGCAGGATTGTTTCGGAGATCTTGAAGATCGTTCGGGTTTGTCCTGTAAACGTAGTACCCAGCTGCTCTAATTCTTTGTTCTAGCTGATCCAGTTCTTTTCCTGGTTTAAGCTTGTACTCTTTTCCAAGATATGTGGCTGTAATGGTTCCGTCCGCTTGTTCAACGATTGGAATGAAATATTTGCCAGTTATATCGCCGCCGATCACTAGCACGTCAGCCTTGTAGAATGGACCTCCGTTGACGAATTTCGTGAAGCATCTCTCTGATCCATGTATATCCGTTGCGTAGAACAATCTGGTCTTCGTCGTTTTCAGTCACCAAATAAAATGGGTTACCCCCTTACTCAGGGGGTATCTCTCTAAAGGTTAGCTCCAGCGGGAGGCCTGTCCGTTTTCTGTATGCCCACGCTATTAGGTAGATTATGGCTCCGATTATCATCAGGGAGATCGAGAAGCCAAGGTAGCCTGGATTGAATGTGCCCATATACGCGGGTGCGACACTTGCATATGCGATGTATATTGAGCACAACAGCGTGCCTATGCCTAGGACTGTAATCAACGGTAATCCAAGGACTTTCTTCTTGACGATTTCAGGGGAAGCGTCGAAGATATCTTTTCGTCTCCACGGAAAGACGATGCCCGCAATGGAAGCGAAGGCCTGCATCACCATCCAACCGAAACTAGCGTACAGGAAATAGCTGAGTAGGCTCGTGTACACCCATAGTACCATGGCGATCATGGACATTACCACCGTCACGATGATGGCCATGTATGGGGAACGATATTTCGAATCCACCTTGGCAAGGGAGATTGGTACGACTCTGTCGAAGGCCCAGGCGAAGATCATTCTTGTTCCGGCGAACACGTAGGTTAGTGGGGCGGCGATGCTCATGGCGGCGAAGCCGATGGCGACGAGGCTGAAGGCCAACGGGTTGCCGACCGTTGCGTAGCGAAATAGGTTTTGGAAGAATGGCGGGAATGCTAACTTGTATGCCGGATTATTGCTTCCGAATAAGCCAGCTAGTGATCCGACGAATTGTGGGCCCATTACGCTGACAGTCACATAGTAGTCCACCCACAGGATGAACATGTAGAGTATTGTGCTGCCAAGAATTGCTATGAATTGAGATCTTCTGACATCCTTGATTTCAGCAGAATAGTAAACTGTGCTGTTGAATCCGGTGAAGCTGAAATATGTGAAAGCCACAGCGAGTACCGTCGAACCAGTAACATATGAACTTGGATACCCTATCGCTTGCCCGGCGCTGATTACTTGATCATAGGTCATTCCTGAAAGCGCGTTGAAGTTTGCTTTGAACCCCTCTGATCCAAGCGAGAGTAGTGTTGCGTTGTAAACTAAAATCGCGATCACCGTAAGGATGAAGAGTGCCCACAGCACCAGGTGGGTTACTCTTGCTCCGCGTGTGATCAATACTCCGAAGAGAGCGTAGAGGATTATTGCAATAATGAAGGTGCCGTTATTGGACCCCAAAAAGGCTGCGACTGTAGGCACGCCAAGTACGTCGAACATTGGTCCGAGAGAGTACTGAGTTACCCAGAACAAGGTCGCACCTCCGATGCTTAGCAATGCCATGTTGAAGAAGAAGTTCATCGAGAGTCCAATTATCGGATGGAGAACTCGACTCATCCAAATGTAGTCTCCACCTGAGCGGGCCATCGATGCGGAAAATACTGCGTAGAATGCTCCGACGATTAGGGCTACAATCTCGGAAATTAGCACGGTCATAGGGAGGTCGGCGCCTGGGAATAGGCTGAGTGCCCAGATGCCGTAAATCCAGGTTCCTAACGGTGCCATCCACATGATGTTGAAGATCATTGCGTCCCGTGCTGATACTGCTCTTGCCAGACCTGAAGCTTTCCTCGCGAAATATTCTGTTGTGGTTCCCATTGAACACCACAAAGGCGCGGTTACGGAAGTCGATATAAAATAACTTGTCTTCATAGAGCATATAGTTGAATGCAAGAATCAGTAGACTACACTTACCGGCAACGATCTAAGATCTAGACGATTGCACGTGAAGGCCTAGGATAGCAGGTTAGATTACGTGCGGGAAAGCTCTTCGATATCTCTGTACCACTTCTTCTTATCGCCAACTCGTGATCTGAATTTCCAGCCGCCTGACTTTGGCTCCTCATCTACGCGCGCTCGAAGTTTCCTGACTTTGGCGTCTACGTCAGCTTTGTCTTCGGCAGAAAGCTTCTCAAAGCCTTGGACGGCATGTTGCACGCGATCAAGATTCATTGTGAGCGTTCTCCATAAGCCCCAGTCGCGCGCGGTCAGCTTTGCGATATAATCCGCGTTGATCGTTTCGTTGTCGGATGGTCCGACTTCATGTTCCCTGAGCAGCATTATTGTATCGATTACATCTTTCTCATTGATCTTGACTATCTGCATCTTCTCCAACATCAGCTCGGTCAGCGGCACCGTTGGTTCATCAAGCTCCAATCTGTCCTGGAACATCACGTCGTGGCAGAACTCGAGTTTGTCCAAGAAAACATCGCAATGTCTCTTGCTGCCGGATTTGTCGTAGAAAATCATTCGATTGGCGCCGAATAGGGCTGTCACATGCAAGTCTTCCTGATATCCCAACTCGGAGAATAGCTTGCTAATCTTGGGAGCCTGCTTCCTGTAGGACGCGAAATCTATGTCCGTAAAAGAGCGACCCAGCGTCTGCTGCACATACGAATACTTCGGACAATGAATGTTGAAAGCGAGCGCTCCCAATAGCCGTAGAAGTATACCCTCGCTCTTAGCTGCATCAACTATCCTTCGAGCTTCGCCGATAAATTCTGGATGAGGGGGACCGTACTTTAGCGCCAACAGGCAATCAACCGGATTTCAATTGTTCACATTCCGTGCGTTAATGAATGTTTAGGCGAATTAGTGTATAACGTGGGCACTCGATGATTTACCGAATCATCTCTAACTACGAGAATTCTGCAAAAGGTTCAAGATGCTTCGAACTTGACAAGCTTCAACTATGAAGGAAGAAAGCGGATATGTAAAAGTGAACGGCTATAATCTATTCTACAAGACTTTCGGAACTGGCAGCAACATTCTGCTGTGTCTTCATGGAGGTCCGGGCGCAACACATCAATATTTACTCTCTCTAGGCAAACTTGGTGATGAGAGATTCAAAGTGGTACTTTTCGATCAGCTTGGCGTCGGTAGATCAGAGAAGCCAACGGACTTCTCACTATTCACGATCGAGCAGGGTGCTGAAGACGTTGAAGGCTTCCGAAAGGCAATGAACTTGGGTGAAGTGTACCTGTTCGGCTCGTCATACGGCGGGGCTCTTGCGCTCCAATACGCGTTGAAGTATCAGCATAACATCAAGAAGATGATCATCGCGGGCGGACTTGCTAGTTTTCCTGAAACTGTTGCTGAAATGAATCGGCTCAGAACGCTTTTGCCAAAGGATATCCAGGACACCATGAGGAAGTATGAAGAACGATGGGCCTTCACCCACCCTGAATATCTGAAAGCCGTCGACGTCTTCTATCGCAACTACCTATGCAGGCTCCCAAAGTGGCCTGAAGAAGTCACCAACTCCATGAATGATATGAGTATTCCAGTCTACTGGACCATGAACGGACCGAACGAATTTATCATAATCGGAAACCTCAAGGATTGGGATATCACCGCAAGATTGCCTGAAATCAGAGTACCGACCCTCGTGACCGTTGGCAGATACGACGAAGTAACACCGAAAGTTGCGGAGACAATTCATAGAGGCATTAAAGGGTCGCGACTTATGGTGTTCGAGAACAGCGCACACATGAGTATGTGGGACGAAGAGGAAACATATCTCAAAGCAGTCAAAGAATTCATTTCAACATAAATGAAGTCAAACCATAGAATCTGGTGTGACCATCTGATGAGTCTAAGAGGATTCGAAACGAAGATCAACGTAGCCAGAATTGCAATGTTCGATCAACCGAGACGAATAATCTTCGCCACCGGAGCCACAGAGCAATTCTTGGGAACCGAGGCAATTCGACTCGGAGGTGGGAAGGTAATCGTCGTTACTGACAAGGGGGTGAAGAAGGCAGGTATGGCTGACACGGTCACGGAGCTACTCAAGAAAGAAAAACTGGACGTAACCGTCTACGATGAGATAGCTGCTGAACCAACCGCTCAAAGCGTGAGAGCTGCAGTTAAGCACGGTAGAGAAGGCAAGTTCGACATTGTTGTAGGTGTAGGCGGCGGAGCTGTTCTAGACATTGCAAAACTGGTAGCAGTCTGTCTCACAAACCCTGACGAGGTGATGACGTACGTCAACCCCGCCGAAGACAAAACGAAACTACCTGCAAAGCCAAAGATACTGATTCCAACAACTTCTGGAACCGGCAGCGAAGTATCCAACTACTCTGTTGTGATTGAAGGCCTCTACAAAACCTGGGCGGCTAGTAGCAACTTGCTAGCTGATGTTGCAATTGTAGATCCCATGAATGTAATGTCGTGTCCTCCGAAACAGACAGCTGGAAGCGCAATGGATGCCCTAAGTCATAATGTGGAAGCGTTGATCGACCGCGAAGCCAACCCGATCTCTGATGCTCAAGCGCTCGAAGCTACAAAACTTATTTTCAAATATGCAAGACGCGCTTTTCACGCGGGCGACGATCTAGAAGCCAGATGGAACATGTCCGCCGCAGCAATGCTCGGCGGAATGGTGATAGCTTACCCCTGGATAGGAGGACCAGCGATCCTTGGCCATTGCATTGCAGAGGCCTTAGGACCAAGGTGGGGTATGCCTCATGGAGCCTCCTGCGGAGTAGTACTCCCATACATTCTCGAATTCAACGTAGCCTCCTCAGCTTGCGCGGAAAAACTCGCATACGTTGCAAATCAAGTCCTGGGGGACGAAGTTCATTCTCTTTCGCCCCGTCAAGCTGCCTTCGCTTTCATAAGCGCAATCAAAACACTCATGGAGGACATGGAGCTCCCGACTAGCCTGAAACAATGGATGGTTCCAACGAACGAACTAGACGAGTTCGCAGAGTACCTTGTCAAAGATCGACAACATGTCTACGGACTTCCAAGATTCAACCCGAGAAAACTGACAATAGAGAACACTAAGGAACTAATGCATCGACTGTATGAGGGCAAACTGCTCGAATAAGACTCACCCAAGCAGCACCGAATCAGCATTCCAAATCACACAACGCACAACGGCAACTTGAACGCTTCTACTCGTGTAGGTATTCCTTGGGTAACTTTGCCACGACGGTGAAGAGGGGGTCCACTATCTGAGCTATCCTAGCATTTGCAGTGAGACTAAGCAGCATGTAGGCGTCGTACGGAGAGAATCCGTAATCCTCGTGCAACCAGTTGATTAGCTCTCTGAAAGCTTGGCGTGCCGCATCTTCCAGCGGCCTTGCACTGGCTGCTGTCATGATTTCTTGCGGCGATTCAATTCTAGGCCACTCGATCTTCTTCCCCTTAAGAACATCAAATTTGAACGTCAGTATTGCAGGGATTTCCACGCCCGTTCCACAAATTTCACCATCACCTTGTGCTGCGTGTACGTCTCCAGCTGCGAAGAGAGCACCGTCCACCCCGACTGGAAGAAGCAGTTTGTTACCTTTACAGACATCTGCAACATCCATGTTCCCACCGTGTTTGTAGGGAGAGATGGTGGAGATGGATTCAGCCGGAGGAGCAACGCCTATTGTTCCAATGAACGGTTTCACGGGGAATGAAATTTCTCTTCCATCATCAGTCCTGTAGGTGATTCGGCCGTTACGTATCACACTGAACTTCGTCAAAGGAGGCGACGTACTCAACCAGCCTTCCAGTGCGCCAAAGCCCGGCACCACAGTTGTTAGCCCCCTGTCGGGGACTTCAATGTCCACGATCTCAACGACCAAGGTGTCTCCTTTTGTCGCTCCCTCGACATGTATGGGACCGGTGACAGGATTATCATACAGCTTCGCTCCTGAGCGAAGAACTTGGGCAAGATCCTTGTCCGGTGTCACGGCATTAGCGAAGCAATCGTAAGTCTCTATTCTGACCTGTTCTCCAGGTTGCACGCTCAGAACGGGCTTGTTGTATGGGCTGAATGTGCAGTCTACGATCTCGGAGATATCCTTCCGTTTCTCGACGAACTTCATGACCTTTACCGGTCAGTCTCCTCTATCTCAATCTTTCCGACAAATTGCCTAGGTATTCTATTCTGGCGGGATATTCTTGAACGTCAACTCTAGAGGTAGACCAGTCCGCCTTCTGTAAGCCCATGATATGCAGTAGACTATCGCGCCAATTATCATAATTCCAACGACGAAAGTCATGTAGGTAGGCTGGAAGGTGCCTTGGTAAGCAGGTGCGACACTCGCGTAACCTATGTATAGAGTACAAATCAAAGCGGCGACACCGAGTAACGAGATCATTGGTACACCTGCCACTTTTCTTTTGACAATTTCGGGTGACGAGTCGAAGATGTCTTTCCTTCGCCATGGGAAGAGTATTCCAGCAATTGACGTGAAAGTCTGCATAACCATCCATCCGAAGGTCGCGTAGAGGAAGAAACTGAGGACGCTCGTGTACACCCATAGTACCATTCCGATTATTGACGCAACTGTGACGGCAATGATTGCCATGTACGGCGAACGGTATCTTGAGTCCACTTTTGCGAGTGACATGGGTACCACTCGGTCAAATGCCCAAGCAAACACCATCCTCGTCGAGCCAAAGACATAAGTTAGCACTCCAGCTGCGCTCGTTGCAGCAAAACCGATAGCAACGATACTGAACGCCAGCGGATTTCCTACTGTAGCAAATCTAAACAGGTTCTGGAAGAATGGCGGAAATGCCAGCGTGTAAGCAGAGTTGCCAGTTCCATAGAGATATGCCATCGAACCAACGAATTGCGAGCCCATGATCGAGACAGTATTGAAATAATCAATCCATAGGATGAACATGTAGATCACTGTCGCGCCCAGTATCGCGATGAATTGAGATCTTCGGACGTCCTTGATTTCAGCAGAATAGTAAACTGTGCTGTTGAATCCTATGAAGCTGAGGTAAGTGAACGCAACTGCGAGGACAGTTGATCCCATTACGTAAGATGAAGGGTATCCCGCGGCAGCTCCTGCGCTAAGTACCTGATCATACTTCATTCCAGACGTCGCGTCGAAGTTGGCTTTGAATCCGGCAGCGCCCAAAGAGAGCAAAGTAGCATTATAGGTCACAACTGCTGCCAACATGAAAAGGAAAAGTATTGCAAGGATGACGTGAGTTATCCTCGCACCTCTCGTTATCAGAATACCGAATAATGCGTAAAGGATTGCAGCGACAATAAAAGTCCCCCCTGATGACAGAAGGAATTGAGCTACGTCATTCATCCCCAACACTTGGAACATAGGACCAAGGGAATATTGTGTTACCCAGAACATAGTGGAACCACCTATGAAAGTGAACACGATAGCAAGAAAGAAGTTCATCGCGAAGCCAAGTGCAGGATGCAGAATTCTACTTGTCCAGATGTAGTCGCCTCCGGATCTTGGCATAGAAGCACTGAAGAGGGTGTAGAAGGATCCCACGATCAGAGCTACTACTTCGGACACCAACACCGTAGTTGGTAGATCAGCTCCTGGAAACAAAATCAAGGCCCAGATACCATAAATCCACGTTCCAACCGGAATCATGAACATCAGATTGTAGATGAGTGCATCTCTCGCAGACACACTTCTTGCTAGTCCAGATGACTTTCGCGCAAAATACTCGGTGGCCGTCATACAGACATCGGAACGACCCGTTATGCTAATCGATATTTAATCGATACTATACGAGAAAAAATGAATTACATACTGAATAGAATGTAATCGTTCTTAGTCACCAAGTCATTACAATACATTCCACAGCAATCCAATCACGACTGTAATCTCAAAGCTGAGTAGCACGAGATCATCATCTTGAGCGTGCATCAACTATCTTGACTGCGTTAATTCGAACTAATAGCAATGTAACGCTGACCACCATAATCGTGTTCCCGATAATGAGGAGGGGCAGTTCAGTTAATTGCAAATGGTTCATTTGTGATACCGCTTGAACTAGAAAGAACTGAACTAATGTTGAACTGAGAAGAATGGTCCCCAAACCTAGGAAAGCCAGATAGACCAGCCTTACGTTTTCCGTCAAGATACTTGAGAGAAATAGTGCCAGCGGTATGATTACCCAAACATATGTTGCCGGCCAAGATCTGGGACCGAGAAGAAGCATAAC
>DATKOK010000094.1:0-8042 GCA_035524675.1 Candidatus Methylomirabilota bacterium
TTCTGATAATTTTGGTAGTGACGCGAGTAATCCTTGTGTGTAGGGGTGAAGGGGATCTTTGAAGAGCGAATTCACGTCGGTCTCCTCAACGATTCGACCGGCGTACATGACTGCGACTCGATCAGCGATCTCCGCGATTACTCCCAAATCGTGGGTTATGAATAGGATTGAAGTTTTGATTTCAATCATCAGATCCCGCATCAGTCGCAGAATCTGTGACTGAATCGTCACGTCCAGTGCGGTCGTTGGCTCATCGGCAATCAGGAGCGAAGGCTTTGAGGCCATCATCATCGCGATCATCGCGCGCTGCTTCATTCCTCCGCTGAGCTCATGGGGATATCTTCGAGCAACCCGTTCCGGATCGGCAATCTTGACGAGCCGTAACGCTTCATGAACCTGGTCACTGATCGCTGAGGAGGATGGTTGATGTGGGTTCCCGCTTCGTTGAAATCGTAGTCGTATTGACTCGGCTATCTGATCGCCAATCGTGAAAACTGGGTTCAGTGAGGAAGCGGGTTCTTGGAAGATCATTGAGATCCCGGTTCCGCGAAGCAATGCTATTTCGTCCGTCGTCATTTTCGCGATGTCTTTCTCTCTGAATAGGATGTGGCTGCCTTCCAGAAGCCTCGCTGGAGGTGAGGGATTCAAGCCGAGTACAGATAATCCTAGAACTGTTTTTCCACAACCCGATTCACCTACTAGGCCCAGCACCTCGTTTGCATGTATTGTTAAGTCGACTCCTCTCAGGGCGTGAACGACGCCTTGCTCAGTTCCGAATTCGAGCTGGACGTTCTGAATTGATAGGAGCGTCTCTGCCATGATTGGTTACCTTCTTCTGAGCTTCGGGTCGAATGCGTCACGTAAACCGTCGCCGAAGAGGCTGAAAGCCAGGACGACGATGAAGATCGCTAAGGCTGGGAGAACAGACATCCACCAAGCACCTGAAAGGTAGTCCTGTCCGTCGAACACCATCCTTCCCCACTCGGGTTGCGGGGGCTGTGCTCCGAGGCCGATGAAGCTGAGGATTGACCCTGTTAGGATAACGTTGCTGATGTCTAAGGTGGCGTAGACGAGTAAGGGCATGAGAGTGTTTGGTAGTACGTGCCTTGTGACGATTTTAATGTTCTTTAGGCCCGCGGCTCGCGCTGCTTCCATGTATTGACTGTTCTTGATCGCCAGGGCTTCCCCGCGCGCAATTCTAGCGTACCAGGGCCACCAGACAACCAGGAGGGCCATCATTGAATTTATGAGACCTGGCCCGATGGCTATTGCAACTGCCATCGCTAGGACCAATGCTGGAAAGGCGAGGAAGACATCGGTGACGCGCATGACCACATCCTCGATCGCTCCGCCGAAGTAACCTGCGAAGGCTCCTAGAGTGCCGCCTAATGCCAATGATACGAGCACGACTACGAATGCAATTTGCGCGTCGATTGGCGCTCCCGCTATTACTCTACTGAAAATGTCTCTGCCCAAGTCATCTGTCCCAAACAAGTGGGTCCCACTCGGCGGAAGGAGAGCTTGTCCGAAGTTCTGGGCGTAAGGATTGTACGGTAGCATATGCTCGCCCACCAGAGCAACAATCACGGCTAGGAGGAGATATGCCGCGGCAATGATCCCTCCTGCCAGCGATAGCTTATTTCTCAGAAGGAATGCGCCGGTCAACCTCATTTCAGACTTATCGAACAGACTCAAAGTTGGTCAATCCAGTCTAATTCTAGGGTCTAAGATTGCGTAGGCAATGTCAGCGAGTAAATTGACTGTGACCACAACAAGTGTGAAAACAAGCGTGGTTCCCATCACGGCGGGCAGATCCAGGGCTAAGATCGATTGAACTGCGTATCGACCAATCCCTGGCCAGTTGAAGATGTATTCAATCACAATTGCTCCGGAGAGCATGAATGCAAACAGTAAGGCGAGTACCGTTACAACTGATGTCATGCCGTTTCGGAGAGCATGTTTGAAAATTACAACTCGTTCTACCAATCCTTTCGCGCGTGCTGTGCGTACATAGTCTTGCCTGAGCACTTCGAGCATGCTCGACCGCGTTAGCCTTGTGATTAGCCCAAATGTGAGAAGAGCCAGCGAAAGGGCAGGTAAGGCCACGTGAATTAATGCGCTTCCGAGAGCCTCCACATTTCCGCTTAAGATGCTGTCAAGGATGAGGAGCCCGGTATAGTGTGTGGGCATAGGAATGAATGGTGAATATCTTCCGCCCGACGGGAACAATGCAATCCAGTATGAGAAGAAAAGCTGGAGCAGCAGCGCCATGAGGAAAGGTGGGGCGCAGTAGGTTCCGAGGGAAAACAAGCGTGCGGCGTGGTCTACGCTCTTGTCCTGATGAACTGCCGCATAAACGCCAAGTGGGATTCCGAGGGCAGAGGCGATTATGATTGATACAATTGCCAGTTCAAATGTGGCGGGAAAGAAACCGGACAGATTTTCAAGTATTGACTGTCCGCTGACTGGAGAGACCCCCCAGTCACCAGAGAGGAGATCTCGGAGGTAGTAGAAGTACTGCACGTAAAGTGGGTCGTGGAGATGATAACGATTTGCAATCGCCTCAACTGTTGTTTGGCTAGCATGTAGACCTGCCCAGGCTCTTGCTGGATCTGGAACTACAACCCTCGAGATGAAAAACGTGAGCAAAGTTACTCCGATAAGGACTGGTATAATCGAGAGGACACGTTTCACACAGAACCTTGCGAGACCCAGAATCCCACGCACTTGGAGAGTATCAAAGCCCAGTCTTCTGGCTGTCGATAGTATATGTGTTCTTCATATTCTTCATATTCTCTACATACAGATTGTACGGAGCCCTAATACGATTAGCCAGCGAATTTGTTTCATTCCGCATATTTTGTGGAAGATGAAAAAGAAATGGCACGATTAAGACTATCAAAAAGAGCAGTAGGAAAAGTATCCGCCGCCGTAGCTGTAATCGTCATCGTCGTTATAGCCGCGGTAGCGGGCTACATGCTGTACAAACCTCCAGTTACTCCGACTGAAACCACAACATCTGAGGCCCCGGGCCCAACAACACTCGTCGTAGACAAAGCGAACGAACTTCAAAGCGTCGACCCCGCCTTCGACTACGAGTACGCAGGTTGGGAAGTCATAGCCAACCTGTACGACACACTAATCACTTACAATAAGACGGACTCGTCCAAGTTCATGGGTGTCCTCGCGACCGATTGGAGCTCGTCACCCGACGGAATGGTCTACACGTTCAAGCTTAGACAGGGTGTGAAGTTCAGTAACGGCGACCCATTCGACGCGAACGCGGTAAAGTACTCGTTCGATAGAGTCGTGAAGATGAACCAGCCGCCCTCATGGATTCTCTCACAAAGTCTCAACCTAGACAGTGTGAAAGTAGTGGACCCGTACACCGTCGAGATCGATCTAACGCGCCCATACACGGCTTTCCTAGCCACCATGACTACTATGGTTGCTTCCATCGTCGACCCGATTGCGGTTGACGCCCACGGAGGCGTAGTAGCTAATGCTACGAACACCTGGATGGACTCGAACGTTGTCGGCACAGCACCCTTCGTTCTCCAAGAATGGATTAAAGGCGACCATCTCACGATGGCCAGAAACCCGAACTACTGGGGAACACCACCCAAACTGGAAAAGGTGATCTTGTACTACAAGACCAGCGTTCAAACACGCCTAGTTGACTTGAAGAGTGGCTTCGCCCAAATTGCCATTGTAGACATTAACCATGTCTCCGACGTGCAAAGTGTCGAAGGAATTCAAATCCAGAGCTTAGGCGTTAGCGCGCACATCGACTTCATCTACTTCAACGTGAAGATCGCCCCGTTCAACAACACCCTGGCAAGGCAGGCTGTCGTTCACGCAATCAACTACGAGGCCATCATGTCCGGAATCAACCATAATCTTACAGTACGGTACACGGGACCATTCTGCGACGGACTAGAAGGATACGATATGAGTCTCGCCCCAGCCACCTACGATCCTACATTAGCGAAGCAGTTGCTTGCGCAGGCAGGATATCCGGACGGTGCTGGTTTTCCAACCATCTCCTACCTGTACTACTCCAGAGACGCTTCGGTTGCTCTGATAGCGCAGGAAGTCCAGCAGGACTTGGCTAACATCGGAATTAACGTGAACCTGCTCGGCGTCTCATTCTCAACCTACATTAACAAGATCCTAGCCGGACCGAAGGACGTGCCGGAGATGGGCTGGACCGAATGGTACGCAGACTACCTATCCCCAGACGACTTCGTGGTACCCTTCGCGAACCCTGACTTCCCGCCAGTCGGCTGGAACCCCGCATACTACAGCAACCCCCAAGTGACCAAGCTTTACACGGACGCACCCTACAACCCTGACGCAGCAGCACGACTGCAAATGTACCATTCGATAACGTCAATCATGAATGAGGACGCGCCGTACGCATGGCTTGGCCAGTTCACTAGTTACCAAGTGTTCAGGTCGAACGTTCACGGCATATACAACAACGTAATCCTCGGACCGGCAAACAGCCTAGACTATAGCACAATCTACCTAACCGCAACCTAAACCCCTTCCGTACCTCCCTTTTTTCTCCCTTCACACCAGAACTGACTCTGCGCCGGAAACAAGAGAATACGGAAAAAGTGTAAATGGACCGCAAACCAAGGCGTAAATCGTCATTAAATAGACCACAAACCGGCCCGCAAACCGGTCGTCGACAGAGGTGTCCTATTTTACGGCTGATTTTTGATGCGAATTGTGAGGGAGTGCCATTTGTGACGAGGTTTGCGTTCGGTTTGGAGCAGGGTTTGCGTCGCATTTGCGCTCGGTTTGCGCCCTGTTCTTGGCCCATTTGTGGAACTTTCGTGATGTCTCCAAGATTGCCTCCCAAATTGTCGGAATAAAGTCACGTAGTGATTTTGCATGTTTTACGCCTTGTCTTGCTCAGTTAATATGACTCTGGACAATGATGACGACGTGGCTCCACAGTAGGGACATGACAACAGTTGGTTCCGTTGACTCACAACTTTAACCGCGATAGCATTTCCACAGGCGAGACACTTGTAGATGGCAAGTTTTCCTTCTGTCTGGAATGACAAAGCTGCGGCTAACGCCTTATCCCAAGCCAATTCTCGGGTTTCCACATTCATCTTCCTTGCTTCTTCCAGATCCTTTTCGGCCTTGGTCAAGGTTTCAAACATCTTGTCGTCATGCATTTCACCCACTTTGTGAATGAGATTGTCGAAGACTTCTCGCGGTACAAGCGATTTGCCTAGCACCTGCTCCAACAAGGAAAGCGCAGTCTCCCTCACCATTGTGTAGTCAGTCAGCAACGGTCGCTCCAGTTTAAGCATCGTTTCACCCGTCACTTGTAACTTCGCGCTCAAATCGGCCAACTGTAGGGGAGTGATCTTTGAGATATCCCCGAGCAAGAGACAGAGAGAGAAAGGCACCATCGCTGGATAGAGACACCGACAAGACGAGGGAAAATCTGAAGAGTAACGTGACACTTCTTATTACTGAGGGACGCATGATGAAGGTGTTGTTCTCTGTTCTCTTGGCGTTAACTTTAACGCTCTCAATGGTTGTTACCGTGGCTTACGCTTCGCCTGTGCCGCAGCCGACGCAGAGTGTCCCTCCCGGGTACATGTGTTGGGCTGGTTGGCCGCCTATTCCTTTCATATCTCAAACCCCATGCAATCCTAACCCCAGCGGCGATCATGGCGGGCCGCCAAACGGCCACCCCTGATCGGGTGTAGCTATCTCACATTCACGACCGATTCGGTTAAGAGAAAGTACACGTATCCGTTTTTCGCTCTATCTGGGTTTCTCTTCCCCGGTCGGGAAGATAGGGTCGGTTTGACCGTGTGCTGACATCATACGATAATGAATACTCTCTTCACTGATCTTCGTCTTAGCGTGCGCTCGGAGCGCTTCCTCGCTTGAACAACTCGTTCCACATGCGATACATTTGAAATCTCCCATTCAAATACACCCCCTACGAAGCACAGTATAGTAAGGAGTAAGTAAAGTCCGCGATTGCTTTTCATAGTTCAAGATCGCATGCACTGCAGTGAAATATACCTCGAATGACCATCGACGATGAACTATGAAAATTATCAAGCCGTGAAGTAGACGAGGCCGCCGTAAAATCCGGATGTAAAGAAGAGTACCACGTATCTACCATCCGCGGGTGCGACCCAATTGAGGATAAAGGGTGAGTTGAACATCTGTGGTGCAAAGTAGCTCGGCGATGAACAGCCATATTGATAGAAGAGACTGAACTGGGGGTAGGAATTAAGGATGAAGTAGTAGAATGATTTACCGTTGGTACCCGGATGCACTTTCCCCTGTAGGGATTGCCCTGCTTGGGCGTTGAAGGTGAAGTAGTCGTAACTCATGCAGACCGTATTGGCTCTTCCGATAGTGGTTCCGTAGTTGAATTGTCCGCTCAGCGTGAAAGAACCTGTTTGATTATTGTAGTCGCTTGGCGTCAGGGTGAAAGTGGTGATTGGTGTTGCCTGGCCGCTGACGTTTCCAAGCTGAATAATAGTCGAGGGAATAAGCAAGCAAACGAAGAGAACCATAATTGACACGTTGAACTTCGAGGGGGACCACTTCTAACAAGATGAATGAGGGGAGAGCACAATTATTAACTTAACGAACCTTAAGATTACGGAAAGAAAAGTTGCTTCACGGACCTGGAGACACGGCTCGAAGGTTAGCTAAACAGACTCAGATTGGTTTCTTCGTAGCTCTGGTAGCAGAAGGTTGCATCTGTTAACTAGTCCGTTCAGTGCCTGAATGATTCCTCTGATTGTTGATTCCCGGGAACAGTTCTTTTGCATTTAGAATGCGAATGCGACTAATTTACTGATGTGAACCGCTCCGGTGGATTTCAGTTCACTGACCGAGGTCGGTGTGTGTGTTGTAGACTGGTGCGGGCGGAGGAATTTGAACCGGTCATTTGCTATGCGAGACGTGTAATGCCAGCGAGATATCTAGTGCGAAGGTGATTGCTCCTGCACAATGCTACCGACACAGAAACAGACGGGGCGTGTATAGTCCACTATTCAAGTAGTCGGAGTGAGGCTTTCATTTTGTTATCGAACAGAACCTGCCTCAGCCTTGTGTCTGAGCTTTGTCCTTTCATTGACCTTGCTCGGATTGTGTTGATGATCTCGCCGTGGTCTTCCTTCAGCTTGACCTCGAACGCTCCGTCTGAGACTAGTTTCATGTCCTGGTAGAATTGTGGGGGGTGGAGGTCGGAGCCTAAACCAACGATCATGACCGATCCCCGGTTTCTCCAAACGCCTGCGACTCTTCTCCAGAATTTTGTGAATATGTTCTCTTGATTGAACGCCATGTTCGAGTAGGATTCAACTATAACAAGTGTTCCTGCAGACCATTGTGCTGCTGACTGAGTTATCGTAATGGATAGTTCGTTAAGGTTCGAGCTTATAGTGTGATATTTCTCCGATGTCTTCACACCCATTGGCGCTGAGTAGGCATCAAAGAGAACTGCGTTGTCTTTGGCTTCGTATTCTGCAATGTTCACTCCGAGGTCGTCGAATTGCTGCCTGATTTCGCTCACAGGTCTCAATGAGATGATGTAGAGGAGATCTCCTCCGGCCTTCACATGCGCTGCCGCGATGTTTGTCATCAATAGGCCGTATTGGCTGTCAGGATCGAACGTTGCAAGTATTACTCTTCCGTATGGAATGGAACCGAAGGTTTCCCTAAAGATTGGTAGATTGAGCGCTCTAATCTCAACAGCCTCTGTTCGTGAGGTAGTGGGCAAACTCATCAATCCGATTGAATAAGCGGGAAGGCTGCATTAATGTTTAGTTTACTCTAGCGGAACTAGGGTGCGTCCCGTTCACAAATCTCCGCCGCAAGCTTCCAACCTTGAAGCATGTATTCCTTCAGCTCAGAAATATGAGTCATACCGGAAGCATCTCCGGGGGTCAAAGTGCTGTGTATCATGAGTTTAGTTCCCTCGGGTGATGGGTCAGGTCGAAATTCGTCGAAGACATGGATGCCTAACGGATTGGGATAAGGAA
>DATKOK010000095.1:0-3568 GCA_035524675.1 Candidatus Methylomirabilota bacterium
TGCTATACTATGTGATCGAACCAACCCTCCTAGAAAGTGACAAGGCACTTTTGGACAAGATCCATGCACTTCTTGTGGAAGAACTCGACGTTGACGTCAGAAAGATCGCGTCAAAGGAAGAGGCGCAGAAACTTCTCCGCGAGAAAGTCATGGCAATAGTCAAAGGATACAAGATTTCGATTGGGACCGAGACGCTCGAGAAACTCATGTACTATCTGACTCGCAATTTCATCTACCACGGCAGATTGGAGCCGCTGATGCGGGATCACATGATAGAAGACGTCAGCTGCGACGGACCCAATGTGCCGATTTACATTTGGCATAGGCAGTACGAATCGATACCTACAAACGTGAAATTCGAAGGCCACAAAGAACTTGACAACTTCGTAATCAAACTCGCGTATTTGTGCGGGAAACACATCTCAATCGCATCCCCGATAGTGGACGGTGGACTCGCAGATGGAAGTCGCTTGCAACTCACATTCGCGAAGGAAGTGACGCGGCATGGCAGCAGTTTCTCGATGCGACGTTTCAAGGCTGATCCTCTAACCGTTACTGACCTTATATCTTTCAACACGTTATCTTCCGAGATGGGCGCGTACTTCTGGTACGCGCTTGAGAAGAAAGCATGCATTCTGGTCGCTGGAGGAACCGCTTCAGGAAAAACTACGCTGCTGAACTGCATCTCGATGTTCATCCTCCCGGATAACAAGATCATAACCATCGAAGACACTCCAGAACTCAATCTTCTGCACAAGAATTGGATTGCGTCAATTGCAAGGCTCGGATTCGGTACGGCAGGTAGCTCTGCGGAGATAACCCTCTTTGACCTGCTAAAAGCTGCCATGCGACAGAGACCCGACTACATCATAGTGGGCGAGGTACGAGGAGAAGAAGCATTTACACTCTTCCAGGCCATGGCAACTGGCCACGGTGGTTTATCAAGTCTACACGCGGATTCTGTTCTGTCAGTTGTTCGAAGACTCGAGTCAGCTCCCTTGAATATACCTAGGACACTTCTTCCCACATTGAACCTAATCTGCGTCCAGTCGAGGATGAGGATCGGCAATAGGCCAGCGCGTAGACTCATCCATATGGCGGACGTGCTTGGTATCGATCCTAGCTCTGGAGAGGTCGATCTCAACGACGTCTTCAAATGGGAACCGAGAACTGATTCCTTCACTTATTCAGGTCGCAGCCACACCGTAGATAGGCTAGCTGAACGTGCAGGACTTACTCGCGAATCTGTTCAAGAAGAGATGCAGCGACGGAAGACTGTTCTGGAGTACATGGTGAAGAAGAACATTCGAAGATACGCGGATGTCGGCGTCGTGATTCGCGATTACTACATGGATCCGACAAAGACATTCGAAAAGGCAAGGCTTGGCCTCTTGAGTGAGTAGTCTTGAAGAAGGTTAAGCCACCAACCGATGGACTCTCAGCCCTGGACGCACCGTGGCTCATAGCCTATCACTCAATCGGTTCGCGGATTCAGAAGAGGATACTTCCACACTTCAGGGATCTGGGCATAACATTGCAGAAGGCTGGTTTCAAAATAAGTCTCCTCTCATATGTCAGCCTCATGATCTTCTTTTCCGGCATCTCACTGGCAACATCATTCGCGATGACCGCTGTGGTCGCGATCCTCTTTGGGACACCAATAATCCTGTCCATAATCTACGCATGCGGCGTCGCGATGGTGGGCGGGTTATTAGTGTTTGCAGCGTTATACTTCATTCCTTCATTGCTTGCCACGACTAGAAAGAAGAAAATCGACCTTGAACTCCCATTCGTTGCAACACATATGTCCATTCTTGCCGCGGCCGACATTCCTCCTACACGGATGTTTAAGATGCTTGAGGATTCCGTAACAACTCCAGAGATCGCTTCCGAGTCTAACGAAATCGTTCGGGACGTGGAGATACTCGGAGACGACATCATTACTGCTTTGGAAAAGGAACGTGTACGCTCACCTTCGTCACGATTTAACGAATTACTAGAAGGGTTAGTCGCAACTATCAGATCAGGAGGAAATGTCCGTTCCTTCCTGCTAGACTCCACCCGAACGATCATGGATTACAGAAGAATATCTGCCAAGCAACTGGTTGAGACGCTCGCATCATTCGCCGAAGTCTACGTTGAGCTGCTCGTCGTTTTCCCCCTACTCATAATCGTCATGTTCTCAGTTATGGCCTTGATTGGCAACGGGTTGGGAGGGTTTTCCGTTACAACCATGATGGTATTCGTTTCCTACCTGATCATTCCGCTCTGCGCCATCGCAGTTCTGGTCATGCTTGACGGCATACTTGTAGAGGAGTAAGAGACTTGCCGAAGCTTGAGCGGAAAGAGAAGCAACTTACTGCGGCCGTGTCCGCAGCGCTAGGCATCATTATTGTCACCGCATCTGAGCTGTCGATTTTCGTATTTCACAATAAGATGCCGTTCGACTGGGACTCGATGATAGTTATAGGAATCATGGTCGCGATCTTCCCCATAGCAGTACTAGAACTCATTGACCTCAAATGGGAACATGGCATTGACAAGAACATTCCACGCCTACTCCGAGAAATCGCCGAGTCAGGCAAAACAGGACTCACCTTGACCAGAGCTATTGAAGTATCTGCCGAGAGAGACTACGGCCCCCTAACCAAAGAACTGAAACAACTCGTCGCTCAACTCTCGTGGGGTAGCAGCATCGAGGAAGCATTTCGTGCCTTCGCTAGCCGCGCGCGAACAAGGCTTGCCCAGAGAACGTCAGATCTCATAATAGAGGTTGCTAGGTCAGGCGGAGACACCCAAGAGGTTATGGAACAGGTCAACAAACACATAGGTGAACTTCAAAGTATCGATCTTGAACGCTACGCTCAGATGAAACCTTACGCAGCAGTCGTATACATCGCCTTCGGTGTCTTCCTCTTCACTGACGTGCTCTTAATCAAATCCTTCTTCACACAAATAGTTGAACTCCAAGCCAAAGTGATGGCAACCTCGGGTGGTGGAGGCGGAGTCTTCGCCGGCGCAGGAGCCGTAGATGTAGGATTCCTGAAGAAAGTACTCTACCACGCCGTAATCGTCCAAGCAGTCTTCGGCGGACTAATAGCGGGGAAGATGAGTGAGGGCCGACTTGGCGCCGGCTTGAAACACACGCTCATGTTGTTGCTCATAGCGTTCGTAACCTTCTTTCTCTTCGTCTGGAGGGCATAGCCAATTGCGAGTGAAATCTAGACGCAGCAAAGCCGTGAGTACTGCTCTAGCAGCCATCATAATGATTGCCATAATGCTCGCGGCAGCGGCTGCTCTAATCAACTGGGAAGGAAGTGGTTTCGGAGCACTCTTCTCTGGTTCGCAAGTTCACTACCAACAACAACAGCAAGCTGAACAGGAGAGATTCGACGTGGAGAAAGTCTACTACAACGCACCTCAGAATCAACCGGTACTCAGAGTCTTTGTCCGAAACGACGGCCCGGTTGAGGTGAATATTGTCGCCATCTACGTCAACGGCACAATGGTCACACCATCCTCCCCTGATCCCTCTTGCGCTGTCTCCGGGAATCAGCCAAATGTCACC
>DATKOK010000096.1:0-3291 GCA_035524675.1 Candidatus Methylomirabilota bacterium
G
This sequence comes from Candidatus Methylomirabilota bacterium, assembly GCA_035524675.1. Lineage (GTDB taxonomy): Archaea > Thermoproteota > Bathyarchaeia > 40CM-2-53-6 > 40CM-2-53-6 > FEN-987. The sequence continues at coordinate 2 of DATKOK010000096.1, forward strand.
CGGAATAGTAAGCTGCGTACGCGATGCCCGATGATAGTGGGTATAGAATCAGATTTGCCCCTAGATACAGCGATCCTGTGAAGAAGTACGCTGCAATGCCGACTAGGACGTAGCAGATTGCCCGCAACGTTAAGCCCGACACGGCCGTCTCCTTCAGACTCCGCTTCTCCACTCGAGGAGCGATGGAATTGAAGGCGATGGTCTGCACAATTATCCCGGCCAATAGCACGAGGAAGACTTCACTATTAGTTATCTTGGCCTGGCTGAACGAGGGCACCAGGGATGTGTTGAATATTCCGCTCGCGGCATAAAATGCGATTATCGATAAGTAAAGGAGGAAGGGTTCTCTAGTTAATTCGAATCTCATACCCTTGAAAACCCTCTTGAAGTCCGATGCCCTTGGTATCCGAAGGAATAGCATTGGAAAGGCGAGAATTCGCTCGTAGAAGCTTTTTCTCACCAAGACGATCATCCCCCGCTCAAATTCCATAGTTGGTTCTGGAATCGTGAGGAATGCGATTACGGCGGATGCCACAGAGAGTGCGGCTAGAGGGACCATGATCAGGTTGAGAGGAAGAAAGTCGCCCCATGCGACTCCGAGTAGGTATCCCAATGTGACGCCAACGCTTGACATCATCGACAATTTCGCGAAAGCCGATGTCCACTTTGATTTGGGCTGTGTCTCCATAATTAGCAGGTTGAGCGGTGTTGCGGATGCAGCTGAGAAGCATGATATGAGCGCGTAGAGGAGGTCAATTCCATGTATGGTCCTGGCAACGAGTATGAGACCGATGGTTCCCGCGGTGGCCAGATAGCTTAGGAAAATTACTGGTCTTCGCTTATGGTAACGGTCTGTTGCGATGCCCCATAAGATTGAGGAGGGGATGCTCACTGCGTTGAAGAGCGTGATTGCGAGCCCAATGTCAATTACGGAACCATGAAGATTGAGGATGAGCAGCTGGACTAGTGTGCCAACTGGTCCCAGAGCGATGTTTATCGGGAGAACTGAGTAGACCCAAGTTAACTTACTTTCTCGAGCACCCTTTGACAAGGGAGGCAGACGACTCCGGTCATATTTGGACGAGTTTCAAAATCCGTTCAGCAACTATTTCAGGGCTCACGTCGGGGTCGTCATTAGTTATCTCCTTTAGTAATTTCCTTGTCTTGTAATAGTCGAGGACTGGGGTTGAGTTCGCTTTATAGATTTTGAGTCGTTCAAGTATGACGTCTGGCTGATCGTCGGCTCGCTTGAAAAGGTCTGAGCCGCATTTATCGCACTTGCCTGAGATCTTGGGTTTTAGTGTGCGCTCATTGTAAATGGACCCGCAATTTCTGCATTGAACACGGCTGGATAGTCTCTCTACGATCACTCGGTCGGGAACGTCGAGGTTTATTACTACATCAATCTTTGTGATATCCTCTAATTGTCTGGCTTGTTCGATCGATCGCGGGTATCCTTCTAGGATGAAACCTTTTGATAGAAGTGGAGTAAGTCTTTTCTTCAGAATCTTGGTTATCACTTCGTCTGGTACGAGTTTTCCAGCGTCGCTATACTTCCGAATCTCCATGCCAAGCTCGGTCTTGTTCTGTATTTCTTCCCTGACCAGTTCGCCCGTGGAGATATGTGGAATATTCAGTCGATTCTTCATGAGTGACGCGTAGGTACCCTTCCCGGATCCAGGGGGTCCGAATATTACGATCTTCATTGACGTGGCCTTGTCAGTCGGCATTAGTCCTCCATCATTTGAGTACGATGATTGGATATCACGCGAGAGAACAGATTGGGTTTGTGCAGTTCCATGTGGAGAGTGCACTTGTTGAATTCTGACGACAAACGTTTATGGCAGCGAATCGTCTTGATAATTGAATCCAACCATTTGAGATATTGCGAAGTGTCCGATTTGACGTTAGGAAAAGAAGCAACACTCTATGAAACGGTAGCGGGCGGTAGAGTAAGATGCACCGCATGCGCGAGATATTGCAACATTCCTGATGGCAAAATAGGGCTTTGCGGGGTCCGAGGTAACGTTGGGGGCAAACTTCAGCTCTTCGTTTATGGTAAGATAATCGCCGGGCACATAGATCCGATAGAGAAGAAACCGGTTACCCACTACATGCCTGGGAGTAAGATATTCTCGATCGCTACAACTGGGTGCAATTGGCTCTGTCACTATTGCCAAAATTTCGATATCAGTCAGAGGAGAAAGATTGAGGGTCAGGACGTAACTCCTGAGAAGGTTGTCTCGATGACGAAACGTTACGAGTGCCAAGGCATAGCGTACACGTACAATCAACCGACGATCTTCATGGAATTTGCGCACGACATCGGAGTTCTGGCGAGGAAAGCCGGTTTAAGGAACATCTTTGTCTCAAATGGCTACGATACGCCAGAGACTGTAGAGTTAATGCGCGATTTCTTGGACTGCATTACTGTAGACTTCAAAGGGAATGGGGAGACGTCGTTCGTTAGAAAGTACATTGGGATCGCAGATGCTAACCCGATTTTTCAGACACTGCTCGACATTAGAGATAAAACGGACGTTCACATCGAGATTACGAATCTCATAGTGCCAGAGATAGGCGATGACCTTACTGCTGCCAAGAAATTATGCGAATGGGTTCATGAGAACCTGGGCCCTGACACGCCCATTCACTTCTTACGATTCCACCCTGACTACAAGTTAATGCACCTACCACCGACGCCCGTTGAAACCTTAGAAAAACATCATGCGATAGCACGCAAAGCAGGGTTGAATTACGCTTACTTAGGGAACGTACCAGGTCATCCCCTCGAACACACCTACTGCGCTGGATGCAAGAGAGTCGTCGTCGAAAGAATGGGGTTCGATATTGCGGGTTGGCATCTTGACCAGCAAAACAGATGCGTATACTGCGGGAACGAAATCCCGATAGTTGGACAACTTTGCGGTACTGCGAACGAAAATCGATTCATGCCGATTCTAGCATGAGAAAGTGGAAACCAAAACTGAGTCACTGTCGGTTCGTAGTGAGCTCTTCCAGAACTGCGGAACTACGCGTCCGCCTGTAACATAAATGCTGCTGAAGAGCAGAACAAAAAAAGGAAAGAGGGGGAGGTGGTACACTACTTCGGATTTATACGCACGGGACGTCAGGGTGAACGTCCGAGACTTCCAGACTGTGCGGCGATATCGAGACGGGGCAGCAGACTGAGTCTGTGCCTTTTTTGCCGTCAAAGCAATGGCGGGGTGGTGGACTCTCATCTCCGTTTTGGTGCGCTGCGCCGGCACAGCCAAGCGCAGTATAGTTCG
>DATKOK010000097.1:0-22026 GCA_035524675.1 Candidatus Methylomirabilota bacterium
GAGTCACGTGAATCCCGGAGCGTCCATTGAACGTTAGAGCTTGTGTATTCTGCTTGAACGAATGCTAACGGAAAGAGATCTTTCTCGTAGAGGTACATTTGCGTAAAAGGGACGTCAACATTATACAATCGAAATTTGGAATAGTTCCCGTATAACTGCACCCTTCTCGCTAATGCTTTCGCATGCGGCTCATCTCTGACTTCAACCTCTAAGACAGTTGACCGTTTCAAGTCGCCTGGCTGAATAAACTTCTGCGTGAACGAACATGCGGAGATGAATGGTTGACAGGAAAGATCGAGTAGATCTTCTACATTGCCGCTCACGTAAATCGTCGGCTTCCATTGATCCGCGATTCTAACGCATGTTCCATCAGACTGTTTGAGCCAGACTATCATCTGATCATTTTTCTGGTAAAGATCGATGATCCAACCTTGATGTTTCAATGTGCCATAGAATCGTACGTGACAAAATTCAAGCGGAGAGAGAGCTGAAGGATCAAGAGATCCATGAAACTATTAGGTGAAAACGTAACTTTCCATTCCTCATGCTCAACTCGAATCGAAATCCATCGATTCTTTAAGTCAATGAGCGCATAGATGCAAATAGGCTTCAATATTGACCGCGAGGAAAAGGAAGAGGCCTACTAGGAAGGCTACATCAAACAAGCCGACGGCTCGCCGCAAAAAGAAAACTAAGAAAACCGTTAAGGCTACGCGCCGTAAGACCACGACAACCAAGAAGAGCTTCTGGCACGAACTTCGGAAGCTAGTTTTAGGCCGGTAAAGTGTCTTCCAAAATTCGCAACCAGTTTCTGCTCATAATCGCCTCGACCTCTTCGTCCGAGAACCCGTCACTAGAGAGGGCAGAAGCTAACTTGCCAAGATCGGCAACCGTGTCAATCTCCATCGGAGTATTCTCAACGCCGAATCCTCCGTCAAGGTCTGAACCAACCGCGACGTGGAACGCATCTCCCGCGATGGAACAGATATGTCGGATATGTTGCACAACATGGCTAAGGGTGACTAGCGATTTCGCCATACCAGTTTTCCAGTCCTTAAGGAGGAACGGATTGTTGAACACTGAACCAATTACGCTATTGCGAGAGATCAACGCGCGGATCATGTCGTCACTTAACTGTCTGTCAGTAGGCACAAGTGCTCGGCAGTTCGAATGACTCGCTATGACCTTCCCGCGAAAAAGGTTCAGCGTTTCGAAGAAGCTCTCGTCAGACATGTGCGACACGTCAAGAATCAGCCGGCTCTTCTCCAACTGTCCCATCAACTCACGCCCAAGGTCGGTCAGAGGACCCGGCATGTGTGTGCCGCCAGCATAACGCGTGGCCCTCCAAGAAGGTGCAAGAATTCTAAGTCCCTTCGCATACCAATCATGCACGTCTTCAGGTGAGAGGACAGGGTCAGCACCTTCCATTAGGAGGACAACGCCAACTCGCTCCCGGTCCCCTAATACGGATCTCAGGTCGCTTTGAGTAAGAATCAGCCTAACATGACCCTGCGACGCCAGACCCTTATAGTAATTCAGCTGTTGAACCGCAATGTCATACGCTTCCTTCGGAGTTCGATAGCAAGGCTGGTAGTCTACTCCCGACAGACAGGGCGGCACCCAAATCGTTCCGAAAACAATTCGGACATTCCCACGGATTAGGTCCGGTAGACCGACTGTTGGACTTCCATTCTTACTATCGACCCCTTTCAGTCGATTCTCATGCGCCGACAGGAGAAAGTCACGGTGAAGCGACAGCGCGTTGAACGCAATGTCCTGATGAGCGTCAACTATCAAGTCCATAGAGTGCACGTTTACGGTTAGAAGACGCAATATATGTGAACTTAGTGATGCTAAGCAAGAGCGGTTGCGTATGACGAGAAAACTCTACTGGGAACAACCCTATTCCAAGGAATTCTCAGCCACAGTAGTCAGCATTGAGGGGAACAAGGTTGAGCTGGACCAAAGCCTATTCTATCCTCGCGGAGGAGGCGTAGCTTGCGATACGGGCACGTTGAACGGTATACCAGTCACTGAAACTACAAAGAACGGCAATCAGATCCTTCACTCCCTAACTGAACCCCCCAAATTCGCTGTAGGAAGCACAGTACAAGGGGCACTTGATTGGGACCGACGCTACCGACTGATGCGAATGCACACATCAGGACACCTGTTATGCTCCGTCTTCTTCTCAAAAGCAAACTGTCGAATTACAGGCAATCAGATCGAACTTGACAAGTCCAGAATGGACTTCAACCTTGATGTATTCGACCGTTCCTTGATAGAAGGCTTCGTAGCCGAGGCTAACAGGCTCGTGAAACAGGATGCTCCAGTGAAGACCTACTTCATGGCACGCGACGAAGCCCTCAAAATGCCAGAGCTGGTTAAGTTGGCTGAAGCGGCTCCACCAAACGAGGCACAGCTCCGAATCGTAGAGATTCAAGGAATCGACAAACAGGCTGATGGGGGAGCTCACGTTGCCCAGCTGAAGGAGGTAGGAGAAATACGCCTCGTTAAGTTGGAGAACAAGGGGAAGACGAACCGTAGACTCTACTACGACCTAACCCCCTAGAGCCCTGTACAGTTACAGACCTGACTGCTGACCTTTCTGCGTGGTTTTGTTGAGCCTTTTTTCTAATTCTGTTAATTTCTTATGATGAGCAAATAGGATGGAGATGATCAGCGGCATTTCCTTAACGGGTGACGCCAGCGAGCTTGCTGCTGACGCATACAGTTTACATTGATTCAGAAGATCTTCAAAAATCATTTTATCATCAAAACGAAGCGAATCACGGAATTTCTTCATCTTCTCCACTTCGGATTCAGCCACCATTCGCCATGAGGGTACGGTGCGTCCCATCAGATGTAGCTCTCCAATGTTTCCTTGTTGAGGAAGATGGTGGCTTTGAGTTGAGGCGTGAAGGGGTGCCTAGTCAGTGTGAGTTGAGTGAAAGTGCCATATTCATCCAGTTTCGCTGAGACAGGTGCCGTTTGAAGCAAAGCTTCATACATTCTTCTATTTCTCAACTGAAGGTTGGTTGCAATTATCAGAGAATTCTTCTTCTCCGCCAGTGCGGTTAGTGATCTTACGTCGCGCCTGAAGATGTCCAGTGACTCACGTTCTTGCTGTTTAGCTACGTCTGGGTCGCAGTAAAGCGCTGTAAAGTCAGAGACGACTACTAAACTGGCTTTGAAGCAGTCGATTGCTCGAGATAATTTCTCGTTGATGAGCGTGCTGAGTTGGTGATACGTGAACGCCCTGCTAAGGTGAATTCGAGCAAGCGTTCTCTCAGCATTCAACTGGTGACGGATCGCGTATTCTGAAATTGCATACGCGTCGAATACGTTGCCGCCGTCAAGAAAAATGACGTCACTATCGATACCTACTGGTTCAGGGAGAGTAGCTCGAACGCACATGAGAGATGAAATTGATTTCGCTGCTTTCCCTTGGAATACTGCGAACTGTCCCAGTCTGAGTTTAATCGTTCTATCAAAATCACTCAAGCCTGTCATATTCAATTCTGGACTTACCTGCAAAGCGCAAGCCGACCCAATACGCGTGGGTTCCTTCTGACTTGTAGACCCGAATAGGATGTGAGGGTCGCCAATCTTAGGGTGCAACATTTGACCTATCTCTGCTGAGATCTGCGTTATCTCACACCGCAAAACCTTCTCTAAGGCGAAGCCGCATCCGGGACATTTTCCTTCAAAGACAAGAGTGATTTTACGCGGGTTTATTTTTCGTTTAGACAAAGCGAGAATTTCTTCACAGAGCATGCAATAGTAAGCGTATACTTCCTTCATTTTTCCAGAGGATTGCAGTTGCGAGAGTTTTCGTTGCTGAAATGTCATGGTTGAAGTTCCTCTAACTCTGTGAGAATTTCCCTTGTCCTTTCACTTCGAAGTTCATCCAGGAAATTTCTTGATCTATCTTGAAAGCCAAGCTGCCTCCTTGAAAATTCGAAGATTCCTAGAATTGATTCCGCTACGTCCAGCAACATCTCAGCATACTTCTCAACATCGTAGGATTCAGCGAACTCAGCGGGTGCAACGCGACTAATCGGGTTAATGCGGGCGGTATCTACATACACGTAATCCACTAACTCTCCAACCTTCACTGGTCTATGCTTCTGCCGCAACTGGACTGCGGCGGTTACATGTGGGAATAGGGATCGGTACTTTTCAGGCGACATCCGCAGAACCTTCGAGATTACCAAGTCGCTTAGAGGCACGTTTCCTAAGCGAAGTTCATCAACCATTTGAGCCGTGAACTCGATTGCTTTCGGAAGCTGACGTTTCTGCACGTCCGACGCTTTGTCAGCGCTGAGGAGTATGTTGAGTAATTGTTCTTGGAAACGTTTCATGAAGGGCGGGTAGTCATGTCGCCTAAGCTCAATGCCCCGATAATGTACTTTCCCGTTAGTGAGTTTGCCATAGAATCTTCTTGCCGCTTCAATTTCAGGATCAGCTTCCTGCGTTAACAAAACTAGGTAGCGGTAATGGTTCGTGAGAGAGATTTCGAATTGGAGAGTCCGCGTTATCTTCTCCGCCAGCTTCTCAAAATCTTCACGCGTAGCGTTTTGGCGTTCTACAAAGATAGAGTCCGTATCAAGATAGATAACGCGGAAGCCATCCTTCATTGCAATGTTCATCGCATCGATTATGATCTCTCGTGCTATGCGATTGATTTCGAGGTACACGAATACGTTCCCGAACCTGTTAAGGTCGGAGCAGCTGTACCCATATAGGCTGACTAGAAGCTTCTTCAGTAACAGTTCCCTTTGCTCACATTCTCTTCGTTCACGTGTGCCCTCGCTGAACCGTTCCTTCGCATGTTTGAAGGCGAGACGTCTCTGAATGGATTGTTCAACTAGTTCGATTAGGAAACCTCTGGTTGATTGGATGATGCCGGATGCTGCTACTGTTTCATAGCTGATGTTATGTTTCACCAGTACGTTGGGGAAAAGTGATTCGAAATCGAGTTCACCAACATTCTCATGCAACCCGGTCTGCGGTGAAAGAATCAGTGCACCGCGGTCCGTGTACGAGATCTCTTTCGCAGTTAGAACATTTCCTCCCGTTCCTGCTTTTGTACTCGGAATGAGGATTCCGATTCTCACCGCTTCGTAACACTGTCGGGAATCAATGGTTCTCGCGGGACCCCAAGCCGCTACAACCCCTATCGGGAGAGAGGCGAACTTACTCTTTTCATCTAAACCAGCTATGCCAAGTTTCTGAAAATTCTCTGCATCGACAATGAGTTTCCCCGGAGCGATGCGAGAGTACGAATAGTTCGAATTCTTCTGTGAACGTAACAGTTCGTATACTAAGGGTCGCTGATCTCTCTGCACGACTAAAATTTGAAATTCTGGACCAGCCAGTCTTGAGGTAAGCTCATCCTTCCAGCTTCCAGGCTCAAGCGTAAGCACATCCAAGTATGGAGTAGCTGAATCATCACCTTCACTTAACCTGACTATTCGGAACCGATCATCATACTCCACGGCGACGTCAGCGAAATTTCTGAAACGTTTGCTGAAGAAGTATCTCTGTGTCGGGGTCAGATCCGTGTTGTAGAGAGTACAGAGGTCAGATGATTGTAAGTCCCAGATAAGCTTACGATGTTGCTGAGGGACCCCTATTACCTGGACCACGGCGGATTTGCGCTTGTCAGTGATTTTCAGATACGCTGAGGAGATTGTTACTGATTCTACGAGTGGATGGGATGAGATGATTTCTGCAAGTTCTTCCGGGTTGCGCTTCGGTGAGGTCGCGTAGAATTCTACTGGGAACTGGTCGTGAAGTTGGATTACGCTCTGCTCTGTTCTTAAGTAGAGGGTTAATTCGCCGTCTTCAGTGTAAGCGTCGTAGATGCATCCATTCGCTCTCAATCCGCGACGCCAGGCAGCGTTTTCAAGCTCATCTTCGCTTCCGCGAGTTCAGAACGGGTTCTCTCGAGTTGTGACCGCAGTAGGGCGATCTCATCCTTCAAATCCTCAATATTCTTCCTATTGTCAACTGCCGCCGCAAGAAGCATCACTTCGAGGACGGATGGTACCTTGGCGTAGCTCATGGCACCCTGCTCCGCCATCCAGGCTCGTGTAAGCAAGTCGAAGGCGTCTCTTCGAGCAGGCTCCATCAACGCTTCCTTAAAGCTGCGAGTTAGGTTCTCCATCTCATCTTGGAGTTGGCTTCGAAAAGGGACCGTTAATCTTCCCATAACGGAATCACTTTGAGAATTTTCGAACTCGACGGTGCGAGGTTGACGGTTAGGATGTTTCAGCAAGTGGGCGGCGAGGGTGTTGCCTTCCCGCTTCTTGATGCAGAGGATTACTTGGGCAAGGTGCCTCAGGACGGTCCCTCCCTCAGGCGGTGACGGCCTGAACCTGTTGGGTCGTCGAGGTCGACATGACATGACAAGCGTCACGTTCCTCGCCGAGCATGCTTGCCAAAGGGTTCCGGTTAGATGCTGGAACCGTTTGAGTTCCTCCAGGTTTTCATTCTCATTCGGCGTGCTGTTGATGAAGAGTTTCGCTATGTTCCTGACGACGACGAGTTTGACTTGGTCATGGTATTTGATGATGTTCAGGATGTCGCTTACTGATTGCTCGGCTTGGTCCGCGTTGAAGGCTGCGACTGCTATGATCTCTTCCAAGCCCTTTGCAGGGTCTATTCCACTACCTCTCAGAATAGTCGATGTGAGTCTTAGGTCAATCAGGATCTGTTCATGTCGATAATCGCCGCAGCTCAGCAGCACGGATTTCCCATTAAACCCGTACTTTTCCAGTGGAAGTTGACAATGAGAGAGAAACGTGTACAGCAGCTGGTCAATGGAACTCTCATCGTCACCATAGACGACCATGAAAGAGCCCTGCTCGATACCTCCAGCTAGGAGGCTGTCCAAGTCCAGGCTGCCCGTAGTAAGTTTCGGTTTCGCCTCAACCTCTCGCAGTACGTCGAGTCCGTTCCGGAACTCTGCCGTCATCATTGCGCCTGTTCCACCATCTGGGGTATGAAGTATAACCGCTTGTCAGCCTCGATAACGGAGCCAGTTGCCCTCACTGACCTGCCCAGCAGCCGTCCACGAATATCGGCGAGGAGAACTTCCCGGGCGTTAGTGCCCTTTACGGGGTCGACGGGTTGAGTGAGTTTGAACCTGCCAATGGAAAAGTCTCTCAACGCTTCCGTCAGAAGCTTCCTCGCTTGGTCGGATGCTTCATGCCGTTTCCGCTCAATGAAACTGCGAGCACCATACGTGATTCTGAGGGATTGCTTATCGAAGAAGACGCATGAAGGTGGGAAGGTTAATTCAAGGTCAAGTCGATAGGACTTGGTTACCGCTAACGGCGTTTCATTCGAATCCACATTCACATCATGTATCTTCTTCCAGAACTCTGGAAGCGTAAGGTCGTACAGCGGGACCTTGAACTCGCTGGCTTTCATGAATTTGAGGTTCACAATCGAGGCGAGTTCTCCGCCTGGCGCGAAGACCACATTCCGCCTGTAGTTCAGGACGAAGTTCTTGATCGCAGTTGATGATGCTCCTCGCTCCCTACGGAACTGCATGTAGTCAAGTAGGCTTTCGTACACTTCAGCTGAAGGTTGGACTTGGATGCGTAGTTCGTTCGAGGGGGTGACGTTGATTCTTATTCGGAAACCTGTGTAGAGTTTAGCCCTCTCTGTATGGTATAGGTCAACAGGCTGGTCGGTGAGTAGAATTCCGTTTATCTTCGGTAGCTGTGTTAATTTTCGTAGTTTGATTTCTAGCAGTCTTTCAGCAAGCCTGCTTAGGTCCCGCCGGTCTTCCACCTTACACAGGTCGAGTGTTCTTCTCTCATTCCCGAAAGTCTCTCTTGGTTGTAGATCGTCAGGGTAGATGATTCTGGAATCATTCAAGTCAACTACGACGGGGCTTTGTGCGGACCTATAATCATCGGATGCGTCCGCATACGCTTCACAAATCTGAATCGGATTTGGCAGAGTAAGCTTGTAGGTCTCTGTGGCGAACTCGGACGAGTAACGGGCTTCGCCTTCCGTTAACTCGAGAACTTCACCAGCCGTCCTCCTAACCAGTTTACAAGCAAGTTGTTGGGGAAAGACAACATTGATGGACCCAGTGGGGTCGGAGAGTTTTCCAACTATTCTAACTGCCCAGAAGAGTTTGCTCTCATGCCCGTTGGGACATCTCTCTTCACAAGCGACTCGCCCGCAGGTTTCACACCGCTGCACCAGGCCAGAGCTTGAATTAATCTGACTCAGCACGCCACGTAGGGTTACGTGGCATGTTCCCATGGCCCGTTTAATGTCACCAATCCGCTGATTCCAAACATACATCCTCGGATCCTCGTCAATTAGGTAGTTAACTGACGACCGCTCGGTCACTACGAGTAGTACGCTGTTGTCTTCGAACTTGTGAACGTAAACGTCCTTGAATTCGAATACGCCGTCGCGGAAGAAGTCTGAGTAGGGTTTGTAGCAGATGAAAGGTACACGCGATATCTGATCTTCAACGATTCCGAATATGTACCGTCGACTACCTAACTCGTCCAGCTTCTCCCTCGACTTTATGATCACCACTCGGCCTTTGAGGGTGGTATAAGTGCCGGGTATCAGTTGGGAGAGATCGCTTGACTTTACTTTCTGGACTGTGTGTCTATGAATGTGGTCGATGGAGTGCACTCTTCCGGGGTCGGACATGTGGGGGTTCGCCTAGTCGTCTCGTCGCATTTTAGGCTGAGCGTCCTCGATTCCTTTCTCAGTTATCTGGAAGAATGTCTCCGACTCGGGCAGGTACGGTGAGTCAATCACTTTCGCGGCGCGTAATCCGCCTGCTGCTTTTCGTAGCATGATACGGTGGGTTGACGCGTGTGCCATGATGTGTCCTCCTGCAGGTCGCGTGGGATCTCCGAAGAAGGCTTGTGGGTTCGCTTGAACCTGGTTCGTGACGACGACTGCCAGGTTCAGTGCTTGCGCGATGCGTGTGAGTTTGTGTAGGTGAGCGTTCAGTTTCTGTTGACGTTCGCTGAGCGATTCGCGTCCAATGTATTCGCTTCTGAAGTGGGAGAGGACTGAGTCTACGATTAGGAGTTTAACGTTCTCCTCTTGGCAGAGTTTGAAGGCACGGTCAATGATTAGGATTTGATGATCACTGTTGTAGGCGCGGCTGTAGTAGATTCCTTCCAGGAGTTTCTCAGGTTCCAGGCCCACGGATGTGGCCATTTGATGAATTCGCTGGGGCGCGAAAGTGCCTTCAGTGTCGATGAATAGAACCTTTCCTTCAAGGCCGCCGTCTGCTTTCGGCAGTTGAGCGGTGATGCTGAGTTTCATGCAGATCTGACTCTTCCCTGACCCGAATTCGCCAACGAACTCGGTGATGGCTTGTGTTTCAACTCCGCCGCCGAGTAGCTTGTTCACGTTGCCTGAGCCGGTTGAGAGTTTGAGTAATCCCTGTCTCCGTTCCCAGAGGAGTTTGGCGTTTATGAAATCCAGCTGCATCGATTGGCGGGCGGCTTTAATGACCTTCAACGCGACGCTTGATTCTAGGTTGGCTTTGTCGGCGACTTCCCGGATGGGTGCGACTGCTAATGCTTCGATTGAGTCGAAGCCTGCGTCTGTTAGTTTTCCAGCGGTGACTGGGCCGACGCCTTCGAGGTCCGTTATGCTTTCAACTTTCTCAACAACCTCAACCTTGTCGGCTTTACCGATCTTTTCAGTCTTCTCGGTTTTCGTTTCCTTCTCAACCTTCTCCGTTTTCTCTACCGCCTTTTCGGGAACCTTTTCGGTTTTCTGCGCAGACTTGTCCATTTTCTCCGACAATGATGATCAACTCAAGCTTCCGGTTTGATTAGTAAATAACAGGACAGTGTCACAAGTATATCAAGAGAGAGACGCGAGTGTAAGTAACCCGCCATGAGGCCCGGTTCAAATTACGACGCACGCGCCAGCATACCCACACACAAAACAATATGACTTTGTTCATTGTATCATGAGTTATCAGTAATGTTGGTGAGTCGTCACGAGTCGTAGAGAGCTCGGTGCGGCTGCGAAGTATGGGGCATTGGCAGCGATTCCTTGGGGGCTTATCGATAACCTCGCCACGAGTTACATGTTTCAGCAGGATTGCGCTGATACTTTGCTCTTGTGTGTTGTATTGTATACCTTTTTTTGGACTATCTTGGCTCTTGTTCTTGGTGCGATTTGGGGTGTACTCTTTGTTAAGGCTCGGTTGAGGATGCCTAGTCACTCATTTCTGGTTAGGGCTCTGCTATTCTCGTTTGCAGTGTGGCTAGTTCTTACTGTTTCACCGGGTTGGTCCTTCTTGGGAGCTAAATGGGTCATTCCACGCGTGTCAGGCGAATCTAATCTCGCAGACCTGGTAGGGCTACTCTTGTGGGGATTCCTTTTCCAATTCGTCTACAGAAGACAGAGGGTGAGTGCGTCAGTATCTCAGGCTACTGCACCGATCTATGAGAGTAACCATCAGGTAATCGTAAAGGGTACTGTATTGGGCCTTGTCTGGGTTATCGATCTCGTTATGATCTTAATCCTGTTCTTCTCTGCACTATGGAATCTCTCGCTTCAACTCTTCGTTCTCACAGTCATAGTTCTACTATTCACTGGAAAAAAGAAAATGGACGAATTGAGCTAGCTATCTTTGGGGGGGGTGCGCACCATCAGAGCCACACACACCAGACAACTATTAGGGTTTTGTTTTCCTATTTTTAAGCGTGAGAGTACCGCAATTCATACTCTTGCAGCTATCCAGATGGCTGGGGCTTGAAGTTTTCTTCGATTGTTGTTAGGAGCCTGCAAAATTACCGAGTCAATCCTCTGCTCGCATTACCGGCATTAATTGGGTTCCTGGTTTCACTGATTTCAGGGAATGTATACTACAGCATTATTCAGGGATGTAGCCTTCAGGCGGCGACAGGTCCGTGCTTGATGTCATTCTCTTGGTACTACCTGGTTGATCCTGTCATTCAGAGCGTCGTGGGCTTATTCTTGATTCTAGGGTCGGTTGGTATGACTGAGCAGATTATGTTGGGATATCAGGCTTCATTGGAAGGTTGGGTGAGAGGTATCAGATTACATTTCGTCAGAGTCTTCATTATTTTGCTTGTTTTCGGAGTGATTGAGTTGCCGATTTCCATCGCTGGAGCGATGGGATATTCCATTTTCATCTTACCTAGAGTGTTATCTCAAACCCTGACTGCGAATTTCGTGACGGAATTCACTAGGGTAGACGCTTGGGCAAGCATGACGTGGCACGAACTCCTAGAACCGCTCATGTCATTCTTGGCAATGTTCGCTTACCTTTGTTTGGCTTCTGCAGTTTTGGATCGTAGAGGGTTGCGGGCATCATTCAGTACAGCTCTGGGAATAGTCAAGCGAAACGGGGGACTATTCTTCAGTTTCTTATTGCTCATCTGGGCGGTTGATTTCATGGTTGGACTGTCAGGTGGTGCTCCTTCGTTGATTGGAATTACTCAACCAACATTTGGAGCTTCAACGCTCTCTTCCATCGTATCCTCCCTTGCAAGGACAGTTATCTCACCGTTTTGGTATTTGATCGCGTTCGCTTTCTACACTGAATCCAGAACCTAATCGGTAGATTTTGGGGGGTTGGCTAATGCGCACACACTGTGGCCATTTAACAGTTTCAATTATGACCTAAGAGAATCCAAACAGTAACGATTACCTTTTAACACCGCGAATGAAGTCGTAGGACAGGTCTGCTCTTGCCAATCGGAACTGACGAATTAATGTTAGCTCAGGAACAGGGAGTCATCATGAGAGGAGCTGGAGCGAAGAAAGAGTTGGAGGGAGATTTCGGGTTCGGAGGAGAACTGGAGGGCACTCTCATCTTGACCAATCGCCGACTAGTATTCGTCATTACGAACGAGAAGGAAGACGATCTTCCTCTTGGTCCTCTTGGGAAGATGCGCGTGTTCTATTCTGACGTAGAGGACCTCGGCTCAATTCCTACAGACGCTGGAAATTTGTTTGTTCCAATCTTTTCAATTTCCTCAGTGAGTGGACATAAGATGGAACTCACGAGGCCCAGTTTGGAGGTCAAATGGCTGGATGGAAGCGAGGAGAAGGGCGTGGTCTTCATCGAGATCGTGACAGGGCGCAGTAGAAAGAGGAATCTCAACGACTGGGCACCAGTAATCGAACGGCTGAAGATGAGCGGCCAGAAACTAATCCCAATTCCAAAGGCTCCAGACATCGAAACACTCGAGGGGAAGATAATGCGCATTCTGAGCGATATGCAGTGGAAGGGAATCTTAGGTATCGAGGAAGAGGTTGAGACTAGTTTTAAGACTCAGCTGGATCTGGACGAAGTTCAGGCGGCCTGCGACAAGCTTTGCAGCCAAGGATTGCTAAAGCAGAGATCTGAAGCAGGCGACGTATTCTACCGGAAGCGTTCTCCACTAGGCGATGACGATCTCTCAGATTAATACAAGATAAGCCGTCACGAACGTACTTGAGCGATAGTCTTGAAACCAGTATGACAACAGTTTCGGGTTGTTCATCAGATCAATCAGCGTTCCTCCTTGCTTGCCAAAGATACATTGATGTGACGGAGCAGTATGGATGCCAATTGATCGCAATCTTCTCAGCCTTGGGAAGTTTGCGCAAGGAGTAGACCCTTCGAATTGCCAGTTGGATGCCGAGAAATGAGGGTGTGTCTGGGTGTAGTGGTGCGCACACACAGAGGAAAACGAACGGACTACTCTAAGTTAGGAGTGACGTATGGACGTCCATACAAACAGGATTAGTAATGCCGCAAGAAAGATGACTATCGTAAACAAAGCCAGCACCAATTTACCCAGTGAGATCAACAGCAGAAGCAGAAGCATAATGACCATCAGAAGGAGGGCTGTACCTTTTCCGGTTCTCAATCGAGTACCCAAAAGAAGCAACACTCCAACGACCACAAGCACCGACAGAAGTTCGATGCCACTAAACAAACTCATGAATAGCCTCGACCTAATGGCCCTTCATGATTTCAGGTCCAGATAAGGTCAGCGTGATAATAATAGGAAAAACACCAATTCAATTTTTGTTGCCCGCACCATTAGAACCACACACACGAAAGCATTCTCGCTTTCATCTGCGTCGGCCGTATTCGTCGTATTCGTGTGCGTGGGAATAATATCGAAAAAATGTGGTGATTCTAATGTGTGCAGAATAACTGTTGCAGGCAACTCGTATTACTTGGTGAGGCTTCAATAAAGCAATGGACGCATCTGAGAAGAGGCGAAGGATAGTTGAGTGGTTCTCCAAGAACTCCCCCAGGAAGCCTCGAGGTGTTTCTGGGAGGAGTAGGAGCCATAAGTGGGGCGCTAGCTATAGGCGGGAAGTCCGCGCTTAGCTATAGCAGAACAGACTTAATGTTCAATCAGTGGGCTGAACCTCTCAGCATTGTCCTCCTGGTCGTTACTTTCATTGCGGTCGCGTTCTGGACAAGAATGCCCAAGGTTTCGGGGACGGTCATGATAGTGGTCGCGGCTATAGGTTTGGTTACGGTTGGATGGTTTTACGTCCCAGCATCTGTTCTTCTCCTGCTTGCAGGACTCTTATCGGTTCGTAGAAGACCAAATACAGATCCACAGCTACGATAAGTTTCCCACTTTTGGCTCAAGCCTGCCACCCAGTGTGTGGATCTAACGGTGCGCACCCCCAGAACGACTAACAAACCAAAGTTGATGACTGAGTAAGCTGAGCTGCCGAATAGAAGTTGAACATGACCAAGTACGTAAACGGCGCGATTACGGTTCCAATCAAAACGGAAAATAAGTGGAATCCGAACCTACAACAGCCAAAATGAGGGATAATCCAAGTGAAACAAGTCACGTGTGGGTAAAGTGAATAAGTCACGATTCGCTTCAGATTATGTTATGAAAATGAGGTTTACAATAATTAGCGCTTCATGTAGTGTTCTCTTGCTTTGCACGGTTCTTCTCGCATCTATCCCGCCGTTTGCGGAAGTCTACGCGACGAATCAAGTAACTGTGTTCCGACGTGTTCCAATTGGATACAATAATCAAACTGGGGCTTTCACATTAACCTCTTCATTCATTAACGATGGACTCGCATCGAACCCAAACGGAAGATTATGCGCCTCCTACGATTACTTCATCTTCAACGCTCAGGCGGGGCAAGTCTTGCAAGGACAAGTGCAAACGGGCAGCACAGGTAGCAAACCCGTTTACTATACCGTTCTGAACTCGCCGGCTCAATTAAACGTCTTCATGGGTACCACCTGCGGTCGTGGGACTTGGCAAATACAACAACTGATGCCCCCTGCTACGATTAGCTGGACAGCGCCTAGTGACGGCCAATACGCGCTCGTACTCATCGTGAGCGGTTTTTACGGCGGACCACTATACTTCTCGCCATAATCTGCGTCAAACCTGACGTTCACGGTCCGTCTCTGTCAGCTAAAGACTGGGAACCAACCTAACGGTACCGATCTTTAACTCAAGGGCGAAGCCTGGTTATACAAGACAGAGCCTGGAATTTCTGGTGCAGTCGTCGACGACTGGTTCGTTTCGATCGGATGATATCATGTTTACCCAGGTGAGAACAACCCCAAAATAATCCGTATCCGAGGACATCATACTCCAGCCATAACCGCAATAGATAAGGAAGCGCAACCACTGCTTGACATAGTTAGCCGGCAGTTCAAAGCCGTGCTCAAGAACGCTGAACCAGTCGCACTTCCACCGTCACGTTCAACAAATTCGGACATGCAGCGAAATTGAACCATCGTCATTTGTAGTTGTGTGTGCATAGCTTTGTGCAAGCAACCAAATTTGAACCGTCGTGTGTGTGCGCACCAGCTATACCACACACAAACCCCAGACGCGGGTCAATTCTCAAATGTGATTTCGAAGTTCTCGCCGACTTTGAGCCGGTGCCATTTTCTGTCGAAACCTATGTCTCTCATGCTCCTAATCCGGATTAGGTCCCGTGTCTCTTCGCCAATTTCCTCAAGCTTGAAATCGACTATACCGTCGTAGGCATCTTCCAATCGTTTGTAGACCCACTCGCTGTGGACACCTTTCACGACGCCCCGAAATCCAACTGACTTATGCGCGGCCCAGACTGGGATAATTCTCGTGACTTCGAATTCGACCCAAGCCTTCTCATCATTAAAGCGAGCCAGTGTCGAGGCGTTGTCCCTAATTCCCAACCGTTCAGATTGCTCAGGTAGTTCGGATACGCGCGTAAACGGGAACCCCGTGGCCCACTTTATGCTAAGGTCAGCTACTTTCATGGAATCGATTGATAGTTTCTCGTCTGATTTCCTGCCAAGCGTAACAGTGTACCAGTCCCAAAGTTCCAGCTTGCCGTCTCTCTCCAACGCATCCACGTCTAGGTCAAATCGTCGCATCTTCGACCGAATCTTCGCAACGGATTGGACGGAGGTGCCATATTCAACAATTCCGCCGTCCTTCAGCCATCCTCCTGCTATACTAAGCGACGCATTGTACCATTGCGATGCTGGATCAAACTCCACCAGAATATTCGATCCAGGCGGGATCGGGTCCTTGGTCAAGTCGTCGATCAGCGGAATCCGTGGCACGTTATGAACACGCTAGAATCATGCAACCGCTGCATAGTTGTGGATTTCGGTCGCAAGCTCAGGCTGTTTGTAGTTCCAATGCTTCTGGAAAGCCAGTAGATCTGGCGTTTGTTTTTCTTGGGGGGGTGGTATGGCTGGCGCGGGCAACCAGAATTGAACCGTCGTTCAGGATAGGAATTACTAAGGCAGTAAACTCGCTTCTCCGGTTGAACTGACTCTGATTTCGTGCCAGTGGGAATCGTGCGGTTGACTCTTGAGATTTCTAATGCGCAGCATGTTCTTGATCTCATCATCATGCTCCAGTGTCCTGACCTCAACGAGTCCGTCAAGCATTCCCTCGAGGCTCCTGTAGAAAGGTTCACTGTGAACTTCTCGAGAAACAGCAAAGATAGGCGTTCTACCAAGCTTCCGATGGAGTGGTAGATTGCGTGTTTCCATCCATTCCAGGAACACTTTCTCTTCATTGAACCTGAGAAAGGGTGAAAAAGAGTCACACAAAGCCAGCACACCGGACTGGTCATTTCCCCATTTGCCCGCACCACTAAGGTCACGCACCCGAGAAATCAACTTACAACTTCGCAATCCAAGGGGAGAGAGCTCCAAAGAACGTATCATACGAAAGCCAATGCGGTGCCTATGACGTAGAGGATAACTGAGCCTGCGATCCCGATGGAGAGCATCTCTATACCGCTCCTCCAAATGTTTTTCCCAACAATTCGCCCCTTCCAGGCTCCAACGACGAAGAGAAAGAGGAGAGAGGTGCTCACTGAGGCAAGAATAGGGTAATCTTTCAACGTAAGAAGAAAATATGGTAGAAGTGGCACCAGCGATCCGACCAGGAAGGAGAAGCCAATAACGGCTCCTTTCTTGTATGGATTTCCCAGCTCGCTCTTGTGAAGGTGTAGCTCGTGGATCAACAGGTCTTCAAGCCACTTCTCTTTGTTCGATGTGACTCTGTTAACGACCGTTCTGGCTTCAGCTTCGGTCAGACCCTTCTCCAAGTAGAAATTCTTGAGCTCTCTCCTCTCTTCCTCCGGTTCATGTGCGATCTCATATCCCTCCCTCTTTGAGTCCGCGTGATACAGATCGATATGAGAGCGAGTTGCCAAGAGCCCGCCGAAAAACATTGAAACTGATCCGGCAAGGATGGCAGCTATCCCTGCCACCCTGATTACCGCAATGCTGGAGATTGCTCCTGAAAAGCCGGTTAAGAAAGCAAGGTTGGTGATTAAGCCATCAGATAGTCCAAGCGCAGAATCAGCTATGAGATCTCTTGCTTGAATATGCTTATGCTTCTCGCCAGAAAATGTATCATTGCTTCGCAACAAAGATCGCGTCCTCCACCTTCCCAGTTTCGCCGAATTAAGGAATCAGTTTCAGGTGCTAAACTTGCGCAGTGTTTGCCCGTTGGGCTTTCCTTAATTAAAGGGAAATGAATTAGGACGCGTTTGTTGCGTCTGTTATGTGTCAGTTATACGCTTTCTCTCCATGTTGCGAAACGTCTAACCCTGCGTCCTCATCTTTAGCGGGAACTCGAATTGGGCTTACGTAGTTAATCGCCCGTAGAAGTGCGTAGGTTCCTGCAAAAGCAAAACTTGCGACCACTACTATTCCGATTATTTGGTTGACTAGTTGTACAGGGTTTCCGTAGAATAATCCGTTAGGTCCCGCTGAATTAATAGCGGTTGACGCGAACAGTCCAGTGACGAAAGTTCCTAGAATTCCCCCAGCTCCGTGACATGCGAACACATCGAGCGAGTCGTCAAGAGTAGTTCTCGCCCGCAAACTCGCTATGAAATTAGAAAGAACTCCTGCGGCGAGTCCGATGAGTATCGCAGGCATCGGACCAACATATCCAGATGCGGGGGTAATAGTGGCGAGCGCGCATACCGCTCCAACACACATTCCAACGGCGGAGGGCTTTCCCTTTCGGAACCAGTCGGTCATCATCCAGCTCACGCCACCGCCTGCGGCCGCTAAGTTAGTAACAACGAGAGCGTTCACGGCCACGGTGTCAGCCGCGAGTGCACTCCCAGCATTGAACCCGAACCAACCAAACCAAAGAATCGATGCCCCGAGAATCACGTAAGGAACATTGCTTGGTCGAAACTCCTTCTCTAACCCCCTCCTCCTCCCTATCACCAGTGCTGCAGCCACAGCGGAGACGCCGGCGCTGGTGTGGACAACCAGTCCCCCAGCAAAATCAACTACGCCCAACGCCCTGAGGAATCCCCCAATTGCCCATACCCAATGAGCTATCGGTACATAGATGAGAGTAGTCCAGAGAACGACAAAGATCAGTAGTGATTTGAATCGAATTCTTTCAGCGAACGCTCCAATGATTAAGGCAGGCGTGATAGCTGCGAATTTCAACTGGAAGGCGAAATAGAGCAGCTCAGGTATAGTTGGTGCATAACTGACATTGGGAGCGTACCCAACATTGTTCAGACCGAAGTCAGCAAGGTTACCGATGAATCCACCAACGGATGCACCTCCTAGCGCGAGAGTATATCCCCAGAGTGCCCAAACTAGACTGATGACTGCAAAAATCGCAAAGCATTGTACTATGGTCGAGACCAAGTTCTTGAGCCGAACTAATCCTCCGTAGAAGAAACCAACCGCCGGCGTCATAATCATAACCAGAGCAGTGGCGGTGATTACCCATGCAATATCTCCCGAATTCAGCAATCGGCCAGGCGCCTCTGCTCGATCTTCTTTGATTCTGCTATAATGTTGCTGATCGTTTTTCGACGTTGCCTATTCGTGGTGCGCGTGTCGAATGAGGAGACGGCAGTGAGGAAGAAGAAGTGAATGTTCGGTAACTAGTGTCGTGGTTGCAGGAGCGGTTACGTGTGTCCCGACCCTTCTAATTTAGCAGCGTGCACACGTTCAATGGAGAACTATTACGGTTCAAGTTTGGATCCCTGTACCTAGAAGAGCACACGCACAAATGAGCAAGCAATAAGTAAGTACCGTATCAAGCCTTGAACCATGGTAGATAGAGTTTACAAGCATAGCTTGCCAGAACTAAGAAACGCACTCGAGAGGTTAAGAGAGGACTTCGCCACTCTGGATTCCAAAACAGATTGGAACAAGCTTAGAATTGAACCGTTGCTAAAACATTTGGAATCACTAGAGGAGTTGTTGGGATCAGGGAAGTTCTCGCGAGAATCTTCACGATTGACAAAAGGAGTAGAGTTGTTTCATTCAGACTTGGTGTACTTTGGAGCAAATGTCAAAGGGCTGAAAAAGATTCTTCAGTCTGAGAAAGTTACGGGCGGGTAGCCTAGTGCAGATCCGTGTCGTGGTCGCAGGTTAACGCCTTAGCATCGCGCACACTTCTTCACGCCGATGAATCTTCCATACCAAAATGTTTTTCACATGAGTTTTCCCAAGTCAAGATAGGAAAGATACTTCGATCATGATCTATCTCGACGTGATCAAGCCGTTCGAGATTATGCTCTTCCTACTGATTGTAATTCTCTTTCTTGTTACCGGTTTCCTTAACCTGAATGATCTTAAGAAGATAAGACAGGATAAGTGGACGCGACAGGACTCAGCAGCTCTTACACTTAGAATGCTCTTCTACGCATTTCTCCTGAACCTGTTACTGACAATAACGATAAACGCTGGAGTCTTGCTGCTTACCGCGTTAAAGTTTCCCGTGTCATTACAGCGCGTCTTACCGTTGACTCTTCCGTCGCTTGAGTTCTCGTTTGGTGTGTGGGTAGCGACGGGTATCACATATGGTTTAGCAAAATGGCGGGACTGGTACGATCTCATTGACGCAGAATTCTGAACAATCGCAAGATTTCAAGTATTGGTGGATTCAGCGCCCTACTGCGAGAAGACTGCTAAGTGTTCCCCTCTACTTCACAACTAGGAACTATCGGTTGTGGCGTAACGCAAGACTTACCCCAAGAAAGCTTCGAAAACTGATGCGAGCAGTCGAAGAGAAGTTCCCCACGACGCACAAGCAACTCATTGGAAGAGATGATGAATATCAGCAGATCATGTCGAGTATTGGTTTTCATGTTGTCAAAGATCGATACATACTCGATATCTTCCGAAACGCTCCACCTCCTAAATTCTTCATCCTGAGAGGTTCAAGTGGAACTGGAAAGTCGATTCTTGCCCAGGTTTGCATAAGGGAAGGAGTTGTTCACGGGATAATGAACGGCGTGAACATCCAACCCATGTCCGTCAGAGGATCTGATGTATTCGATCCGTATTACGGTCAGTCAGCCAGGAACCTGGCACATATCTTCGACACTAGTTTCAAAACTCCTACCATCCTGTTCATAGACGAGTTTGAAAGTTTCGGAAAGAAAATCGACAAGGCCGCCTCGCCCCTCATACAGTCCGAAGACATACGTGTTCAGAGCATCTTCATCAGTAGCCTAACGAAAGTACTTGAGACGAAAGTCAGGACGGTCGTCATTGTTGCCACGAATGTGTACGAATCGATCAGGGAAGACGTGAGAAGACGTGGCTTCGTCATAGATCTGGATCAAAACGTGAACCGCGAAATGCTCCTGGCAATTCTCTCTTCGGAGCTCGCAAACTTTGGATGGAACTACCTTAATCCCGAACAGGTTATGACCGCTCTCGAAAGAGCGGTAAGCGTTTACAGGCAGACCCAACTGACGCCCTTTGACGTTATTGACGTATGCTACAAGGTTAGGAACAAGAAGATAGAACCGTTGCGGCGTAATCTCTTTTTGAAGTATGAAGAGCGAAGCAAGACTCCAAAAGGTTTCATTGTTACCCTCGAAGACTTTGAGTTCGCGGCTAGGGAACTCAGAGGCTACGTAGAGACGGAGAAGAGCAGTGAAGTCATAAGCTCTATTTTGAAGATTAAGCCGTCGATAACCTACGACGATGTTGGCGGGCTATTTGGCGTGAAGGAGAGGATCTTCAAAGCCATCTCTCTAAGCCTTCGGCCCGACTTGGTGAACAAGCTTGGCTGGATCCCACCTAAAGGTTTCATACTCTGGGGTGAACCGGGGTGCGGAAAGACTCACATCTCCAAAGCCATAGCCAGAGAGAATGGAGCGTCATTCTTCTACGCTCCAGCCGCCCAACTCCTGATAAATGCGAAGTGGGTCGGCGAACCAGAAAAGAACGTCAAAGATCTTTTCGCCATGGCCAGAAAGGTCGCTCCAAGCGTAGTATTCTTCGACGAATTCGACATCATTGCCGGTAAGAGAAAAGGAGACCCAGTCGGAGACAAGATAACCGCTCAAATACTCACCGAACTCGACGGCCTTCAACCATTAGAGAACGTAATCGTTATCGCCGCAACGAACAAGCCCGAGATGGTCGATGAAGCCATTCTCAACCGGGTCGAGCCAAATATCCTCGAGATACCTCTCCCAAAGAACGATGAGGAAAGATACGACATAATCACCATTCATCTCAAACAGAACGAAGCTCACCTCCATCCGGAGGTAACCACCAAAGAAGTACTCAACATCATTAAGCAACATCGAATTGTGTCGCCTAGAGTGATGGCAGAAATCATACGAGAGGCTAACCGCCTAAGATCTCAAGAGATAGTGGCTGCCTGGGAGACCCACAAAGGAGACGCGGAACATCGACAACGCACGGCAAAGATGTTCAAAGAGGACCTTGAAAGACTCAGGGAAGTCATTACTAATAACCGCAAGATTGGCGAAGCTCCAACTTCCGAAGAAGAAGTGTTTACTGACAACTACAAGATTCGTCTATACCATTTCGAGAAAGCAGTGCTACAGCTCGAGCAGGATCTTGATAAGGAATTGATCGAAGCGCAAGAAAGCCTAATGGTGGAAACACATCAGAGGGGCGTCGCATATGGGATAGGAACCGACCCTCAAGGAAGACGCGGTATCGTTCTACTGACAGAGTGCACTATCAACAAACAAGGCACGGGCAAGGTCAGAGTGACAGGAGCAGCCAAGGCAGCCGTCCTGGGGCCGGCAACTGCCGTCGAAGATGTTAGCGTCGGTGAAAGTGCAAGAAATGTCATCGAATACATCCGCAGCTATATCCGCGAAAAGCTGAGACTGGATATAGCGAAGTACGACTTCACATTTCAAGTCATAAGCCCTCTGGAAGGCGCAGCAGGTATGGGAGTGAGCGGCCCGAGCCTCGGGGCAACCTTTAGCGTAGCAGCGGTATCCGAACTATCCGGTCTAAGCGTTAACGCATCGGTTGTGATGACCGGCAAAGGCGATATCAAAGGAAACGTTGGCCCCGTCGGCGGAGTTGGCTGGAGAGGAGCAGGTAAATTCCTGGCAGCAACACAGACAAAGAAGATCAAGTTCCAGAAGTTCCTGCTACCCCAATGGAACTATGAAAAGTCGATCGATGAATGGCAAGTTCTCCAAGATAAGAAAATAGCCGTAATACCAATCAAGTCTCAGGTTGAGGTCTGGGAACACGCGTTAGGA
>DATKOK010000098.1:0-6071 GCA_035524675.1 Candidatus Methylomirabilota bacterium
GATCAAGCCCAGAGAGGACTGCGAGAATCATCTGTTTCGTAGATAAAACATGTAACGGCATGTGATACGCAGAGATGACCGTGAGTTTCGTCTAAACTCAACCGGTCCCTCAAGAAGGAGTTAGTGAACGAACATGAGAAGTTCTTCCCGGAAACGGACGACTTCGAAAGAACGAAGGCTGGAAGAAAAAATCAAGGAACTAGAGGGAAAGCTTGCCAACTCCGTCCCCAAAGCCGAGTACGAAACGCTCAGATTGAACTTACAATTGGAAATCGATGATCTTCAAACAAAGTTATCCAACTCGGTACCCAGAGCAGACCTGGAATTTGTGAAGAACGAGCTGCAGCGAGTATGCGACCTTGAAGGAAGATTCGGCAGAATCCCGACCGAGGAGACGGAGCTTAGAGCAAGGATCTCGGAACTCGAGAAGCTCCTAGGACCAACACAGCCGATTCCCATGGCACACAATGAAGGAACGGCAGCTCAAATGGAATCCAGAGTTGAGGAACTCCAGCAAGCGTCTTCAGAAGGCAGGAAAGAGACAGACGCGTTGGAATCTCTAACAGAGGACTCGGCTGATGACGAGTCTGATTCCACGGATTCAGACGACGCTGGCGACGCGGAAAGCGATTTCGAAGAATCACGATCAGGAGAATCTTTCCTTTCGCAATCCAATTTATGATAACATTCTAATCAAGCTCCAGGAACCTAGAATGGCGTATTCGATCGTCATGATTCACGTGAATTAGTTATCGTAACATGATTATCAGCAATCAGCGTTTATTCTTTGATTCGTGGTCGTGACGTTATGATCGGCTTGCGGTTTTTCGCATTCCTAAAAACCGACCCGGGCAGAGAGATTGAAACAGCAACGAGAATAAGATCTATACCTAAAGTGAATCGAGTACTTTTGATTCCTGAATTCGGCCTCTTAGCACAATTCAACTACGCGAAACTTGAGAACCGCGAGCGGCAAGTCCGTGAAGTACACGAGAGAATCGGGGAAATCGCACCTCCTACAAATACACGAATAATCTGCGTTGAATCCCACACTGAAGAATCCAGTCCAGACTTGACATTAGACACCTTCACGTTTATGCGAGCGCAACATGGAAGGGTGAAGGAAATCCTTACCCGTCTATTACAATCCAAGGACATCAAGGCCGTGCACAGGCTTTTAGATGAAGATGATTTGTTCATTCAGGTAACAGGTGGCGGCTTGAACGAAATCGCCACGATCATTCAGAATAGTATAGGCAAGATTGAATGGATCTCTGACGTAGAAAGATTCATTCCAAAACTAGAACTCGACATCCTCTCGCCCGTTATCCAAGTCAGCACGTAGCAGAGTCTCACCTGCATCTGGCGCCGGTCTACATTCCTGATTTTTCCAGCAGGGTTTCTAGCAGACCGGTCACATGGGCCGCATAGGCTCTCCGTTTGAGGTATGCATAATCGAGTTTACCTCTTTGTCGTGCCAATCTACGTGGCTATTCTGTCAGCGTAGGTTGTTCGAATGTAAGGCAGAACATCCTTCGCATACATTCTGATGGTCCTAATCTCGTCTGGGCTCGAGCTCTGAATGTAGACGTGTTGGAAGCCCATCTTCACGAACTTCTCCAGGTGTTTGATGTGATCCTCAGCCCTCGTTCCAATCATCCTGAACTTCTCCAGGACCTCACTGCCGATGAACTCGTTATGCGCCTCGATTTCGCGAGGGTCGTAGATTTCTGCCTTGTACATTACGGGCAGTAGACTTCCTCCCCAGAATCGGGCCTTGGTCAAAGCCTTACCGTAATCGTCGTCATAGCCGACTGGAACTTCGATTGCTTGAACAATATCGTCAGGGTCGCGTCCGACTGAGCGGGCGCCTTCTTCTATGGCTGGACGAAGAACTTCATTGTATAGTTGCCACTGACCACTTGGCGTTAGGAAACCATCTGCTACTTTCCCTGCCAATTTGGCTACGGTCGTGCCGACCGCGGCAAGATAGATCGGCGGCGGGCTGGCAGGTCGAGTGTACAGGTTGGCTTTTCGGAGTCTGTAATACTTTCCCTTGAAGGTCACGAAATTCTCGGACCACAGAAGTTTCATAACCTCAATGGATTCTTGGAGCCTTTCCGCTCTCTCCTTGAATCCGGGCCATTGACAGCCAACTGGAACTTCGTTCAATGCTTCACCTGTGCCTAATCCGATGAAGATGCGATTTGGATACATGCATCGTAATGTTGCGAATGCTTGTGCCACGATGGCGGGGTTAAACCTCAACGTGGGGCAGGTCACAGCTGTCCCAAATTCCACTCGTTTGGTGCGCTCTGCGGCTGCGGCCATCCAGACCCATGCAAATCCTCCGGCAGCATTCGTGTGCGCCCAAGGATGGAAATGGTCGCTGGTCCAAATAGTGTCGAAACCAGCCTTCTCCGCTTCAGAAGCAAATTCCAGTAATTTGTCTGGTTGATATTCCTCGTGGAGGCATGCGTAGCCTATCTTGAGCATGTACATGACTCCGTTTGCAATTAGGAGGGCAACGTGTCGTCGAATTCCTTGACCATCTGTCTAATCCTCGATTGAATGTCTCTGTCCAATTCCTGTGGCTTGTGCTCAGCCAAGATCTTTTCTGCCTCACGTCGAGCAACCTTCGTGATGCTAAAGCCCCCCTGGTCCTTCCACTTGCGGTATGAGGACCTGTTCGAAATCAGCTCGGTCAAGTGTTCTATCTTTAGGTTCTTTTGCGTGAACGGTTCCTTAAGGAAATGCCCCCCGGGACCAACTTTGCTGATTATCTGTGTGGCTAACTTTTCTTCGTTCACGTCGATTCCTCGTTTTATTCTGTTGAGAATGCCTAGAATCTCATTGTCAATTATCAGTTGATCGTAGCTCACTATCATGCCGGTTCCATACATGCCCTGCGTTATTACTACGTCCATCTCAGTGCAGACTGCGGCTAGAGACTGGAGGATTCTCTCCCAACAGTTCTGTTCGTCCATACATTGGGAGTCGGCCTCGGCGTTCGTTCTGGAAGGCAGCCCGTAGTGTTTTGCCAACTGGCCTGACGCGAGCCTCAAGAGCATTGCTTCAGGAGTCGCTACGACGGCTCGAGCTTCTCTCATGTCCATAGTGGTGGGGGAGCATCCGTACATGACAGGATTGCCCTTGTTGATTAGCTGCGAAATCAGTAGACCTACGAGGAATTCGGCGTTCTGAACGACGAGGTAGCCTGCGAGAGTTATCGGTGCTGTAACACCTGAAATTGGTTCGGAGAGGATGTCGAGCATTAATCCGTTCCTGGCGCCTTCGATCAAAGCCTCAATCGCCGGACCCTCCCACCTCAAAGGCGAAGTTGGCGATACCATGAACGACAGAATCCGCGTCTTACCCAGATCATTGCCGCCTATGATCTCCTTTGAAATCTCAATAACTCCACGAGCTTCAGCGCCGTTCGGTACGGCAACCAGTATGTGTTTTGAGGAATTGTTGTAGATAGCTTCGACCGCGTGCACCATCGTGGACCTCTGTGGCACGTCCTGTGGAACGGCTTCCGGGCTGATCATGTGAATATTCGGCAGAGCGTCAGCTATTCTAGCGAAGTTAGCAACATCACTCTTACTCGCTGGTCGTTGCTCATCCTTCTCCGAATCATAATAGTAGACTGCGTCGTTTCCGCTTGCTCCGTGAAGTTTGCCAGCGCCGAATCTTACGTCCACCTTGCCGTCCCGGTTGCACAAGACAACTTCAGTAGCTTTAGGCGCCGATCTCAATGCGTCTTCAACGAGTTCTGCCGGTATCTTTGCCAGATCTTTCTGCAAATCTACTGAGGCACCTCGCTCCGCCAACGCACTGAGAACACTCTCATTCTGAATGACTATGCCAGTCCCAGTCAGAATCTCCAAAGACGCATTATGAATCTCCCGAACCTCGCCTTCTGATAGGACACCCCACCTGCTCGGCTTCATTCCAAACCCACATGCTCAAAGATTAGAGGGCATTCCCGGCGCTTCATTGCCACAATAATCATCCAGAACTCATACGCGGGAATTAGTAGTAAGATTGACGGTTCACACGCATTGCGAATCAGAACCTGAGAATCTAGTGGCTGTATACGAAGCCGCGAGGAAATCCGGGACCTATCCAAAACCTTAGGAGTAGAATGAACCAGTACCAGCAGCATTCACTGATCGAGAGTAGGTTTTGATGGGCAAGACGATTCGTTGGGGAATCGTTGGGACAGGAGATATTGCGAAAAAGTTCGGTGAAGGCTGTGAGAGGGATCATTGAGAAGGATGAGGAGCCGGTTCCCACGACGAACCCTAACCAATGCCGCGCGTGCATATACGTCGACAGATGCAAGTGGCGAGCGTTTGCTCCAGCTTAATCTTCTTCAAGAGGGACAAAGTGGAATTGGCTGTCTGGCCGCCCGCTATTTTCATCGCTACGTCATTGAGCGAAAATTGTTAGGCAATCATTTGGAGATTCGGAATATGCCAAAGAGGCGACCGAAGATTGATGATGAGCCGCTTCCTTCCATGGACACGTCCGTAAGATCATTCTGATCAGTTTGATTTATCCACTGAAAATAACTTAACGGATCTAAGCCCTCTAACCTCGCGTATGTCTCATATCCCTCTGGAACCAACCGATCAAGCATAAGTTTAGGTCGACGTTCGGAAAATAACAATGGCGTCAATCTGATTCGGCATCATCCTTCTCTGAGCTACGAACGAAGAAGTCGTACTGGTTGGCCTCTGAGCTTCTGCTGAACGCCTTGATTATCTCCTTCAACACCTCGGACAGATTGAATCGTCCTTTCTTGGCGTTAGTGGGCAATGCAGGCTCAGTGCTCTTTGGGTCTGCGTTCCTCGAATCCGACTTGGATGTGTTCGCGACAGCCACGACGTCTGCGGTTAACCTGCTGACTGGATAAGTACGTTCTTCAGTCTCCATCTCTATCGAGTTCGACTAAGGCGTCGAAAATAATATCCGATTCCCATTGTCATTGCGCGCAGTTACATGTTGCTACGTGAGTTACTGCAAGAACGGAGAGCGAATGAAGGATGCTCATTATGTTGATAATCGTGTTGATGGGTGAGTCGCATCGTCATATCAGCAATGGCGATTTCTGCTTCAGAAGTGCTGATTGCAGCATCACTTTCGGTGCCATGGTTCATCTAGTGTGTCATGAAACATGTGAGATCGCACGATTACCCCAACGGGACGACACACTACTTTGTTCTAGTCAACCAGCATAAGTTCTGCCAAGACGGGAGACCAAGTGGAAAGAACATTACTTAACCACCGTGATAGTAGCCTCGAAAGTTTATGGATGCGGTTATTCTCCTGCGAAAATAGGTACCATGAAAATCCTCTTTGAACTTCAAACATTGATGGAATCCGGGGGTTATTTTCATTGAACTCATGGTTAGCAAACACTCGGCCGGTTAATTTGGGACATTAACGGCAGGGGGCTTGGTGCATTTGTCAGGGCAGTCAATCAGCGACGCACTGAAGCAGGTCATGCCGAGGAAACCGTTCGTTCCCACAGTTGTTGATGTTGCATCAGCAGCGACCTGCCCTCGAATTGCTCTCTTGAAACTAATCTACGGAGCCTCGGGAGAGTACAATGCAGGACTTGCGATTGGCACCGTCACTCACTCGGTCTTGGCTGAGCTGGGCAGAATTGAAACCCGAATCGCAAAGGAAGTCAACCAGAACGCATCAATTGAGCAGATATCTCACCAGGTGTACGATCTCTGGTTGACTGAAGCGGAGGCGAAGATCAACGACTCATGGAGAGTTTTCGCCGACGCCCAAATAAGCGCTGCAGAAGGCCGCAAAGCGGTTCTTGAGAATCTTCACGGTTTCTCCCGTCACTTAGCTGAAGAGATTAGAGGAGGATATCGGCGGCCAGACCAAATCATCACGGGACATCACATAATCAACCTGGACCTGCCCTTGGAGGGAGTTCCCGACGAGTACCGAATCTTCCACAGCCCGTTACAAATCGAGATCCGTGAATTCAAGAGTTACGGTGGAGCTAAAGTTACTGAAACTGCCAAACTACAAGCCTGTGGCTA
>DATKOK010000099.1:0-5421 GCA_035524675.1 Candidatus Methylomirabilota bacterium
CTGTCAGGCTGAAACCTTCGTACCATGAAGGGTTGACAAAGACGTCGCTCGCGGAGTATTCTCTTGCCAAATCTTCATCGTTTGGAGCGCGTACGATCCTATATGGGAATCCCGTGTCAGCCATGCCTAACCTACGCGCCCTATCTTGAGTGACAATGACGAGTTCTGTCGATGGGTGTCCTTTGTGGACGATGTTCATTGCTTGAATCATGTCGTTCATACCTTTCCATTCGATGCTGCGACCTATGCACATGATTCGTTTCGTTTTGCCGTTATTTCTAATATCTCTGGGGAAGAAGATTCTACGATCAACACCGTTCAGAATGACTTGAGCATCCTTGGAATACTTTTCTCTAATTGTCTTCCTCAACCATGATGACACTGTCACGAGTTGCATAGGGAGGGAATATGTTTCCTCCACCATCTGCCTCGTGTATGGATCATCAAAGAAGAATGGTTCATAATGTTGAACGTAATAGAACGGCTTTCCCTTTCCGCTTCTGTTAACTGCAAAGGCCGTGAGGCAGTATGTTGCCACGTTAACATCGCAGTCAGGAATCGCTAAACTCAGGTTTCTGATTCTATCCACCCGCCAACGAGTGGACCTCCGAAAGGCGGAATCAAGAAGGTGGGGGTAAGTCTGATGAACGATAGGGGCAGTTTTTTCAATGTACTTCACCTTGGTTCGCAACGGGAACCAAAGGTGCGCTTGGTTACTTCCTAGTGAAGTGAATGTGACATCATGTCCCTTTGCTACTAATCTATTGGCAACTTCAAACAGTACTCTGGCTCCACCGCTCCGCCTCATACCCCACATGGCGAAATTTATCTTGAGCAAGAGTATTCTGCAATACAGACCCTGTTGCGGATTTATCCCTTCGGCTGATACAATCCGGTCATCGACTGAAGAGAACTTGAGACTAGGAGGAAGAATCTTGGTGGACCCTTGCGGTCTGATTCGGTTCCTCTGACCGCGTTGCGCGTCCCCTCGATGAAGCGACTTGGCGAATAATGGGTTATCGATACTAACTCAACTTCACGAATGGAGTATTGATCCCTAATCTACTCCAAATGGTACTACTGTACGCTGGGGCAACTCTAGCCCAACGCTAGATCCTGCCACCCAGAGCGGAAATGTCAACCAAGCGGAGTGCTTGACTGAAAGACTCGAGGGGTTCCTAACGTTTGAAAGATGGAGAGACCAGCGAGGAGAAGCAGAGGAGAAACGGTTGCAACATAGTAGATGATGAACCTCTTCCATCGATCTCTTCGACGCCAAGTTCGCGTGAAGACCAGAGGCATCAAGGCGTCGACATAAACGAAAGCAATCCCGAAAAAGAAGTAGCTAATCGCTGCTATGATGGGAAGAATTTCAAGAACCAACTCGGGCGAGGTCCCGCTCACTGACCAACCCTCCAGGCCCGATGTCGTGCTTCAACCAGTCTTACTGCAGGCATGGTATACAAGTACGGAGTTGCGTAACTCCACGCACCAATTTGTAACGCTTCGGCTGCCAAGTCACTCATACATACGCAATCAAACAGTGAGATGTTCACCAACCCATACGGCAACCAACGCACCGACAAAATCCATGGTTTCGTCGAACAGAGTGTCAAGCAGACTTACCTGAATAAAGCCTCCAGGGTTGGCGCCAAAGTAGATCAACTCCAGCCACTCCCATCCAAGACCGATGAGTTGCACGATTACTAAAGTCGCGAGAACAGGAACAAGCATGTAAGAACGTTTCAACCGACCAAGGTCGAAGTTGAAGATAACCGCCCCAATCGAGAAGCCTGCCAGGAAGTGCATTATGTCGATCGGATAAGTTCCGATCCAGCTGGTTCTCGGATCGTTATACCAGTTGTGTCCAACCCAGGGCCCAACCCAGCCATTTGCAAAAGCGTGTAAGACCAACGTGATTACTAGGGAGCATGTGCTGAATACCAACCACTGCTTCGTTGTGTCTAGTACGCGATTTGTGAAGGTAGTGAGTTGCATCCACTTCAACTAGTTCTAGTGATATAACGTGAAGATACCCTAGCGATTGAGTTCTGTTGGTGTCCCCCGCTTTGGCGGAATGTAGGGGACCTCTAGTGAACCAAATGTTTGCGTGAAAGCTTGCTGGTAGATTGGGAATGTCACCATATGAGGCTTGTCAACCGTCTTCGTACCTGAGACTTCAACACAGCGCGCAGTCGAGATCGATGATCCATCCTTTGCTGAAACTATCACCGCTAATTCAAACCAGAACGGATTATCAGAATCAGGTTTGATCGTGATCAGGGCGTGTTTTACATCGTACGCGACTTTCACATTTTGTAATTGAAGGAAGCCTTGATTGCTCGTGAGTTTCTTGCGATTGATTAACCACTCATATTTGGTCGCCGAGAAATTCTCTACGACAGCTTTGAATGCGCCCACTTTTGACATTTTTACTACAACTGGGCCCGTCCATACTCCCACTTCTGTAACACCGTGCTTTGCGCGTTGTTCACATGTTGACAAGCCACCAGCCGAAGAACTCGTCTGGATAGACGCTGGTACAGAAGCTTTGAACTGCACTGCTTCAATCTTGTGAGTGCTGCCCACAATCTTTGCTGGACCTAGGAACGTCGACGTGGGTTCGTAATCAAAGCCGCCGACAATTTGCACTTTTGGCAGAGTCTTCTCATAGGTCTTGTAGGCTAGTTTCACGTAATCCTTTGTGACCTCCACGACTTGAATCATTGAATATCTCTGTTCGTTTGTCTCAACCGCGTAAACTAGCAAGTTCGGAATGAATATGTCTGGAGCTAGAGGCATTCCGAAGATCTCAGGAAACGTGATCAAGGTTCCAAACTCTGCCTCCGGAATAGCTTCAGGCCTGTTGTAACTAAGACCGTACAGTTCGAATCTGCACATGTCAAAAGCCGCGTGGCCAGTTCTGGCAATCCTGGAGCAGCATAGCGTTCGAATCTTCCTACTAGGTCTGGTGCCGTCCCACGCCAAATCTGCTCCCGGCAGGTTACTGTCTCCTACACAGCCATTATCAAGATCAACCCATTGTCCGTTGTTTACCGTAATGATGCCCATCGATCTTACGGGCGAATTGTCAGTCACAGCAACCTGAGCCCCGATTACGATGTCGTCGATGTGGACTTCCTGAAACACTATGTTGAGCCCGATAGCACTTACATCTACGTTTAGATTAAGCGCTCTCAGCGCGTCGGCAATCCGATTAGCAATGTCGTTGATCAAACCGTTCAACAAATGTTCAGCCAACCATGTGATGAGTGGGGCGAGGATTGCACCGATTATAGCTCCAATGACTCCTCCGATTATCCCTCCTACGATTGCTCCTACGACGGCCGACGCTAACCAAACCCACCAGTCAAGACTTACGTCGATGTTTGGATCATCGATATCTGAAGTGATCTTGAGATGCCCAGAGTCAACTGACATACTAATTCTTCCTCCAACCGTTCCCGTCCCTGACCATCCCGTTCCAGACGCGGAGACAGTTGCGGTGACATGGATGGCCCCATTGTCGAGCGTAAGTTCCAGCGCTTCCAGTTTGGGATCATGATCCCCAGGCAATGGCACTGAGCGATTCAACCTGCATGGCGGACTAAACGCGTCCCTTGGAACTCCCAGCGCATCTGCAAGTTGTGGCCGGATAATCCTGCACAACCAATCGAAATTGACTCCTATTGCACCCGTTTCTCCCACCGGAACAAAACTCTGAGAGAAACCATTTCTGTTCCCCGGTGTACCTCCCCCGAAAGTCAAAAGCAAGGCAGATCCATCGAGGTTTGCCGGTGAACTATCGTCAATGATTCTCGAGTCGGCGCTCACGATATCAGTTGGAGAAGTGGAGCTTCGATTGACTGGCACCGGCAGGAGAGGTATAAGGGCGATGTGGTTGAGGGCCTGAGTTAGAGCATGGTTGGTGTCGTTAATTGCGCCCAGTTCAAGGTGGCTATACAGAAGACCAGACGTTGACAAATCCACTTTTACGAGATCTATTTCTCCGGCTGCAGTGCTCGTATGATCTACAACTACCTTCGCTATGAAACGGAGTTTGCCAATTGTAGTGGAGTCGGATAGAAGATCAAGCCTCACATCTACAATGTCCATTGTGCCCGGCGGAAGCGGCACATCGGTTGGAACATCGAACAGTATCGTCGGAACGAAGTGAGGGCAAGGCACATCTGGCAGGTGCAGAAACGCTGTTACGTCGTGGAGGACGTTACACAGAAAGTTACCTCCGTCGATAAAGGCTCCTAGCATGCGCCTGTATGCATCCTCTGAGAATTCGATCGCGAGGTCGAAATTACTCAGCTGAGAACCAGTCATCTACTCTTTCTCCCTATGGGGGACAAACTTGACTCTGATTTTTGGGGTGACTTGTTTGCCGTTTGGCAGACAGAAAGACCTAGGCGAAAGAAAGCTTGGCTGATTGCGTAACGCCTTCAACTTCTCCCGTAATTGATTATCAACAGGGATCTTCAGCTCCATCAAAACTGCTGCTGGATCCGTGACGAATCTTTCTGCCAGCTGCGGGTTTGCGTTTAGCCGATCCAGTAGAGTAGACTCATGCCTCTTCAGATCGTTCAATGCTTTCAGGGAATCGGGAGGAATTTTCTTAACGATTGGAATAGTGGACGTATCCTCACATTCGTTGTTCCACAAGACAAGTCTTCTCATATTCTAGTTGTATCTTCATTATTATCCATTCACTTCACGGTCTGGTGGAAAATTTTTAATACCGATCCGCTCGGGGACCTATGCACGCCAGCCCTCGCGCGAACGAAGTCTAATGATTAGCGGCGTCGGGCTGACGGTAAACATAGCCTATAGAGTGTATAATAGCCAGAAGATTCGTAGAACTATGCACTAAACCAAGTTTTACATTTGCCACAGTGGTGGTTGACTTCGTGATCGCGTTCCCTGTCGCACATACCGCAGTTCGATCTTAGGCATAGCTTACCACATTTTTCCACTAAAGTTCACTTTCACTCTAAGAGTTAGTCAGAGAATATTTGTACGCTTCCTGCGTGAAATAGTAGAAATTCATAAAAACTCATCTTGGACTCCAAACTTTCGTCCTACGTGTTCAATGCTTTGAACCGAACGTTCCAGAGAGAGACTTTTCTGGAACCATAACACAACCTAGCACCGAGGCTTCATGGACACATTTGACTGCATCAGAACCAAACTGGACGTACGTGAGTTCGATTCGGCGCGCAGGGTTCCTGCAGAGGCTAAAATGAAGATTCTTGAAGCTGCACGACTCACAGGCAGTGGGATGAACAGTCAGCACTGGCGGTTCATCCTAGTCCAGACACCAGAACGGTTGAAAATGTTAGCTGACGACAGCTCCACCGGAAGCTGGGTGCGAGGCGCCAACTTCGCCGTAATCGTCCTAACCCCGCAGAAGTA
>DATKOK010000100.1:0-2806 GCA_035524675.1 Candidatus Methylomirabilota bacterium
TTATACCAGGCGCCAATTGCCCTGAACTCGACGCCGAAGTTATGGAGAACTGTTTGGCACTTCGGGCAGATGTACTCGCTACCTTTTCTGAAGGTGTCGTCACTTGCCACTTTTCCGCACTTCAGATGTTCGAAGAGAAAACTCCGATTGATGTCGAAGGCATAGCATTGCGAACAGAGGTAACGAGTGCTAAGCTGCTTTGAATTGCATTCGGGGCACGCCGGGACCTTGTCTGCTAGGGTTTCCACCAGAACACCAGCCGCGGCCATGCGTCCAAGTATAGAGTCAGCTTCTGCCGCGTGTTCTCCGAGGACGGACTGCAATTGGGGATAAGTGACTTCGTCCGTTGGGAGAGCCTGAGGAGAAACTACTACGGTTATGTTCCTCAATAAGAACTGCAGAACTTTCCGAGCGTCGGGGTCTCCATATATCTCATTAGGCTTTTCTGCCTTTACGCTAACGGTAGTGGTGGTCATTACTCACTCCCTTCGGCTGCAGGTTCCTGGGCATGAGCTTCGAAGCCGTCCTGGTTGATCGTGTAGCGCATTACACGTTTCAGGAGTCTTACCCCTCGCATCTTTTGTATCTCGAGTAAATGAGACACATTTTCGCCGTCTCGGACTCTGTGGAGGAGGATACTCCCATGCGCGAGCAGGGTTTCGGGTGGTAGTTTCTCGATTCCGATAGTATCGGATTCAGATAACACGAGAGTGGTCAGCTCGAGTTCAGAGAGGGCGCGTGTGAATGTATGGAGCTTGAATTGATACTCGCTCTCGATTCTGTAGGCACCCGCAATGGAGGCGAGAGAATCTATTACGCATCGCTTCGCGGCCACCCGCTTTCGGGCGTTCGCAATAGTTCCTATCAAGCCGTCCAGATCGTACTTTTCGCTCCCTAAGACTCCACCTCGTATCTTGAGTTCTGAACCCGGTTCATCCTGGCAAGGAGAAGCATCAACCAACACGAGCTTGCCTTGGCTTTCAAGGTCGAACATGTTCCAGTTAAATCTCATCATATTGTTCGCTACTGAATGAGTAGGTTCCATTAGCGAAACGTAGAGACCATTTTCCGCATACTGCGTTGCACCTCGAACGAGGAATTGTGCACCCATTGTGGTCTTTCCTGTTCCTGGAGCCCCTAGAATTGAGTACATGTAATTTCTAGGAAAGCCCCCTTCTAGGATCTCGTCGAGACCAGGTATCCCTGTCTTTGTCTTAGGTATCTCACTCAATATCAAACACTCGGCTTTGCCTTTGTTTGACTTACCTTTCGATTATTAATAGGCGCCGTTGGATTTGACCGTTCTACGCGTAATCGTCTTGACTTATTCGGCCTAACGTACGCGATTACAGCATG
Source organism: Candidatus Methylomirabilota bacterium (assembly GCA_035524675.1). GTDB lineage: Archaea > Thermoproteota > Bathyarchaeia > 40CM-2-53-6 > 40CM-2-53-6 > FEN-987. Next base: position 1,357 of record DATKOK010000100.1, read on the forward strand.
ATCGTATGATGGTGATGAGACAAGTGCCTCACCTCGTCCCAATGAAAGCAGAACTGACCATAGAGACTCCGGCACGTTGCCCGTCGATTGCCTCAGGACGTTGACGTTCGGCGTTGAGCTCACCCTGTGAATTAGCCGCGTGTTACACAGCTCGATGAGTTCCGATGGAACAAGAGCAGGCTGCTGAGACACTATTCCGAGACTGATACCCCGTTTCCTTCCTTGCCTTGCCATCTCAACTAGCATCGTCAGTGTTGCAAGCATCTTCTTCAGTTTCGATTTGCTGATAAACGTATGAATCTCCTCTAGGAAGATGATTACCGGCGGAGTGTTTGGGAACTTTGTCTTGTAACGGAACAACTCCCTCAAGAAGTGAGCGACACAAATGTTACGCACCAAGTCCGACGATTCATTCATATCAATAACGGACACCCGTCCGGGAACACAGATCATCTCAGGCGTTACCTTTTCGTAATGTGAATCGATGATGCCTGCTCTCTGAGCAAGGTGAAGTTTTGTGTATAATCCCATGTGAGCTTCGGCCACAGCCTCTGGAAGGTTGGTGTTTACGACTTGGGCTTCAATCCGCTTTTTCAACGCGTTTATGAGACTGTTTAGATCGTAGGCATGAAAGTTACCCGAGGAATCTTTTGCCTTTTTTGCAACTTCAAAAAGGTATATCCTCTCGAATGGTGACAGGCCCAAAATTTCGCTAAATATCTCCAGGTCGAAGTCGGCCAGTTGGATGCCGAATTTTTTCGCATCTTGACTGAAGCTTGCGTTTTGGGCAGGTACGTATACTTTAAGGTCGCTGACTCCTTCCGGCTTCTCTCCGAGCTCGGCCAGCTGGATCTGGAGCTCATCAGTAGGTTCATTCATTTTTGTGTACTCGCCTTCAATATCAAAGATCAGAACGCTATGCTTCAGCTTGGAAGCTTCTTCCGTGATTACCTGAAGGCTGTTCGATTTTCCACACCCGGTTGTTCCAAAGATCCCGATGTGTCGTGTGAGACTGGCGGAATTGATTGAAACCTTAACATCTTTCTGCCCAATCAAAGTACCAAGTGTGATATCACCCACTGCACCGATGTATCCCTGAGTCGCCTTCCCCAGCAACCTAACAGGACTCCCGGGTTTCGGTCTGCTCTGGACTACGGTGCGAACACCGTCGACCATCATAGTAGTCAATTCTAACACATAGTACGGTCCCTGAACTTTGTATATTGGCCCGTCAATTACTCGTGCGATGTAGGTTGTGTCTTCAGGAAGATCTTGAATTTTCACATACACTCCGCGTCGGATCTTTGCGCTTTCGCACACAATTTGGCATTGGTTGCTTCTGCCCTCAGTCCAATCGGAGTCGTAGTTGACGTAAGCAACGATTGGTTCTGCGGTTTCGTTAACCTTTGGGAGTGGAGGTGCATCTAGCTGCTGGATCTGAGATCCCTTC
>DATKOK010000101.1:0-25714 GCA_035524675.1 Candidatus Methylomirabilota bacterium
ATAAACCTCGACCCGCTTTCTCCTGGCGCCTTTGACTATCTGCTATGGATCATATTCGGCTACGATGTCGTAACGGCCACGCTGCTGGTGACATTTGGCAGGCTGTCTGACATGTTCGGCCGAGTTCGCGTCTACAACCTCGGATTCGCAGTCTACACGATTGGTTCAATCTTACTTTACCTAGTCCCTGACAAAGGTCAGATGGGAGCGCTCGAAATACTTGTCTTCCGACTTGTTCAAGGAGTTGGAGGGGCTCTCATATTCTCCAACAGCGCAGCGCTCATCACAGATGCCTTCCCTTCAACCGAACGCGGGCGAGCCCTCGGGATAAACCAAGTCGCAATCCTCGTGGGCAGCCTGCTAGGCTTGATCTTGGGTGGAGTACTCGCGATTTTCGATTGGCGCTGGGTCTTCCTGATCAGCGTCCCGTTTGGGCTCGCTGGAACAGTATGGTCCTACTGGAAGCTGCGTGAACTCGCAGTAATTCGAACCGGACAGAAGGTCGACGTTTGGGGAAACGTAACGTTTGCAGCGGGTCTTACGATATTTCTAATCGGGATGACTTACGGCTTGCTACCGTTCGGAAACTCGGCGATGGGTTGGGATAATCCTCTCGTGATCGGATGTCTAGCCCTCGGGGGCAGTATGCTAATCATATTTCCATTCATCGAGAAACGCGTCCGGGATCCAATGTTTCGTATAGAGTTCTTCAAGAATCGGGCATTCTCTGCGGGAAGCCTTGCCGCATTCATCTCGGCGTTATCACGAGGCGGAGTAACATTGATGCTTGTGATTCTGCTCCAAGCGGTCTGGTTGCCACTCCACGGTTTCAGCTATCAGGACACGCCTTTCTGGGCGGGCATTTACATGATTCCGCTGAGCCTTGGCTTTGTTTCCGCTGGCCCCGTGAGCGGTTGGGTTTCGGATAAGAAGGGTGCTCGAGGGCTTGCTTCAGGAGGCATGCTACTTCTCTGCGGAATCTTCCTAACCTTAACCGCGTTGCCGTACAATTTCTCGTACTCAACATTCGCGGGGGCGCTATACCTTATGGGAATCGCCTTCGGAATGTTCGCGTCACCGAATACGTCATCGATAATGGGTACCGTTCCACCGGAACGACGAAGTACAGCTGCAGGAATGTTGTTCACGATACAGAACACCGGGACTACAGTGGGCCTAACGGTTCTGTTCACGGAGGTTGTTGCAGCGCTTGGCACAAGCCTTCCCAGCGCCATGGCCTCAGCGTTGACTAACGCGGGGGTGCCGCAGCTTGTTCCCTATTTCTCAAGTATACCGCCCACCGTTGCTCTCTTCGCTGCATTCTTAGGATACAACCCGATGAATGAGATGATTTCCCGTCTTCCTGTACTTGCTAGCGCCCATCTCAGTACGCAAGCCGTATCGACAATTACTTCAACCACCTGGTTCCCCGATGCGATCGCCCAATCATTCATGGGAGCGCTTCACCTGGCACTCTACTTGAACGCCGGTCTAGCGATAGTCGCCGCCATTGCCTCTCTCATGCGAGGGAAGAGCTTTGAGTTCGAGCACAACAGCAACTTGACACAACTGCGCGCACCTATACCGAAAGTAACCGCTCGTGACTTAACGGAAAACCTGAATCGAAGGAAAAAAGCAGACACCGCGAGCGCTAGTTCAGCCAAAGAACCGGATCAGACAGATCCGGACATAAGTACAGTTACAGATCAGACGTGACAAGCTTGACTCAACTGATCCCGAACTCGTATGAGTTCGCAAGGGCATTGTCGAGGAAGATGAAGACTTGGAGAATTCTGACCGAAAACTGCATATCAAGTGTAGGCCTATCGCTTGGAGAATTCGGCGTTCTCGTCACTCTTTCAGAATCAGGGCCCCAACTCATGGTGGACTTGGCGAAGAAACAGGCAATCACGCAAGCCGCTGTTACTGGTATCATAGACAAGCTGGAAGAACTGGAGCTAGTCGAACGAGAGCCAAGCAAGACAGACAAGCGCAAAGTAAGAGCGTCAATTACGGCGAAAGGCGAAGAGCAAGTAATGGCAGGAATGAAGCTTTACAGGAAATTTGTGGCGAAAGCTACCCGACAGACATCGCCACGTGACATGAACCTCATCCTCAAGATTCTGGACGGAATGTTAGAGGCTGCTAGCAACTAGCCTTTGGGAAACCTAGGATTAGTATCTACCCCCTTAGAACAGTCGTACTGTGAAGAGAGAAGACCCATCCTTCCTCAAATCCCATCCCCCGCCCCATTAAGTGTAAAGACACAAAATGAGGCACAAATGCGCACCAAATGGTCCAACAAACATTCTGTAAATAGGGGGTGTCAATTAGACCCGCATTTTACGGTCGATTTTGACCCGCCACCTACCTTGGTGGGTTTGTGGACGAGGTTTGGTGACCGGTTTGTGGGTTATTTGCGGGTGGTTTGTGCTCAGTTTGTGACATTGCCCAAGGTTCGGCTGGCCGTTCGGTCATCGCCTCGAACGAAGACTGAAGCCCAAAGGAATCAAATCACGAATTGGCAAATACTTCCATCACGGCATAGAAAGCAGCTTGAGTGGATACGGATACGAATCGCAGCCGAAGTCTTTCTTACGGCTACACTACTCGTGACTTGACCGATCCTGTGCTAATACTTCTCGGTTGAGGGCGCGTCGAACTAGGTTCTTGGTCATTCGATTCGAATCAAGCGGACAAATGCTATCGTTGAAGTGCGCGCGTCGAAGCGAGGTCATAGTGACGGTTCCGGTAAACGCTGGTCAAATAATTGTGGTATTTCTCATTGGTACCGGTCACGATACGTTCGTATTCGTCACGGAGTTTGGCAGTTATGCGACCTGGTTTTCCGTTACCGATCTGTTTTCGATCGATACTCAGAATTGGGGCGACTTCAGCCGCGGTGCCAGTGAAGAATGCTTCATCACATGTATAGAGCTCAGCTCTGCGAACAGTTCGCTCCTCGAGAGTCATGCCAAGATCATGGATTGAGCTGATGACTGTTTGGCGGGTAATACCGTTCAGTATGTCGGATGCGAACGTCGGAGTGAAGATTGCTTCATTCTTGACGATGAAGATGTTTTCTCCTGTTCCCTCAGAAACGTTCCCGTTTGAGTCAAGGAATAAAGCTTCGTCGAACCCTGCTTCGGCCGCCTCGGTTCTTGCGAGTACCGAATTTATGTAGTGACCGCAAGCCTTTGCCATGGCGGGCACGGCAGGTTCACCAACACGTCGCCAACTTGAGACACAAATATCCAGCCCTGTCTTGCCTCCGTCGAAATACTTCTCGTAAGGATAAGCAATTATGCTGACCGACGTGGGCGTTGCTCTGGCATCCAAGTTTATCCCTCCTACTCCTTTGAATGCAATCGGCCGAATGTAGAGCGGCGAATGGAAATCGTTCTTCTCAATGAGTTGAAGAACTGAGTCGTGAAGTTCCTCTTGTGTGTAAGGCATATTGAAAGTGTACATTTTCGCCGATTCTGCCAGGCGTTTCAAATGGTCATCAAGCCGGAAGACTAGAAGTTCGTCTCCGACGCTATAGGCTCTAATGCCTTCGAAGACGCCGGTTCCATAATGCAGGGCGTGAGTAAAGACATGGACGGTTGCCTTGTCCCAAGGCACAATTTCACCATCCAGCCAAACGAATTTTGCGGGAGCTTTGAACACATTCATACCTTCTTACCATCGATTAGTTGGAACGGTTTCAGCTGCTTCTCGTACGATTGGATCTTCTCCTCGTGTTGCAGCGTCATGGATATGTCATCTAATCCTTCTAGCAAGCTTTTCTTCCTGAAGTGGTCAATGTCGAAGTGAACGCTTCTTCCGTCGGGTTTCTGGATTCTCTGATTTTCCAGATCTGTCACTATCGTGTAACCTTCTTCCTTTGTGACTTCGTCGAACAGTTGCCTGATGACTTCTTCGTCGAGGATTACTGGGAGGATTCCGTTCTTGAAACAATTGTTGTAGAATATGTCTGCGTATGACGACGCGATCAACACTTTAAACCCGTAATCCAGCAGCGCCCATGCCGCGTGTTCACGGGAGCTTCCGCAGCCAAAATTCGCGCCGGTCAATAGCACAGAGCCTCCACTGAAACGTGGAGAGTTCAGAACGAATTCAGGATTCGGTTTACTGTCAGAATTGTAACGCCAATCGTAGAAGAGATACTGACCGAAGCCGGTTCTCTCTACAAGCTTGAGGAACTGTTTCGGGATAATCTGGTCCGTGTCGACGTTCACTCGCTCGAGAGGCACGACGAGGCCTTTGTGCAATTTGAATGGCTCCATACTTCCGTCACCAATCCATTTTCCAATCGCGAATGTCCACAAAATGGCCTGTCACTGCCGCAGCCGATGCCATCATTGGACTGACTAGGTGCGTTCGTCCTCCGCGTCCCTGTCTTCCTTCGAAGTTGCGGTTTGATGTGCTAGCGCATCGCTCGCCGGGCGCAAGTATGTCAGCGTTCATTCCCAGGCACATACTGCATCCAGATTCCCGCCATTCGAATCCAGCCTCCCGGAATATTCTGTGCAATCCGCGTTCCTCAGCTTGGTACTTGACTATTTGTGATCCTGGAACTACCATGGCGCGTACTCCAGGAGCGACCTTTCTCCCTTTGATCACTTTTGAGGCGGCCACGAGGTCCTCTAGTCGGGAATTTGTGCATGAGCCGATGAAGACTCTGTCAACCTTGATTGATTCTATCTTCGTTCCAGGTTCTAAGCCCATGTATTCTAATGCTCGAGCCGCCGCTTCTCGCATGTCCGGGTTAGGGAAATCTTCAGGGTCGGGTACTTTGCCTGTGACGTCTGTAACCATTGCAGGCGTTGTTCCCCAAGTAACCTGCGGGGTCATCTTGTCAGCGTCTAGTTCAACTCTCTTGTCAAAGGTGCCGGAATCAGTTGGAAGGCTGCGCCAATACTCTTCAGCCTCCTCCAAAGCCTCACCCTTGGGAGCGTACCGTCTGCCTCGAATATAGCGGAATGTTGTTTCGTCGGGGGCTATCATGCCGGCCCGCGCTCCGCCTTCTATCGTCATGTTGCAGATTGTCATGCGTTCCTCCATTGAGAGTGCCGTGATCGCGTTGCCTCTGTATTCGATTACTGAGCCTGTTCCGCCGGCGCTGCCGATGCGACCGATTATTGTGAGGATGAGATCCTTAGCTGTCACTCCTCTTGACGGGGTTCCGTCCACGTGAATTTCTAGAGATCGTGGTCTTTCGAGCCAAAGACATTGCGTGGCCAGCACATGTTCTACCTCACTGGTTCCGATGCCTAGGGCTAATGCTCCGAAGGCGCCGTGGGTTGATGTGTGGCTGTCTCCGCATACTATCGTCAACCCAGGGAGGGTGATGCCGAGTTCGGGGCTGATTACGTGGATTATTCCTTGGTAGGGACTGTTGAGGTCGAAGTAGGTGATCCCGTGATCCGAACAGTTCCTAGTTAACGCGTCTACTTGCTTCTTCGAGATTGGATCTTGGATAGGAATAGATCGGTCGGTAGTTGGGACGTTATGGTCTACTGTAGCGAAGGTTAGGTCAGGTCTCCTCACGCGCCTCGAATTTATGTTAAGAGCGTCGAACGCCTGAGGGGAGGTTACTTCATGAATTAGGTGCCGATCGATCCAGATCAGACTTGGTCGATTTGCCTCTTCGTACACGACATGGTCTGCCCAAATCTTTTCGAAGAGGGTTTGAGACATCGTCGGTCAACTATCCGTGTAATCAGCTGTAGACTGTGCCTTCCGCCTCAGGGATCAGTCGGTTGCGCAGCAGGATTTTGTTAATTGCTTCCACCATTGCTTCGACGCTTGCAACGACAACGTCTTCTCTTGCGGCGCTTGCGGAAACAACAGTGCCGTTTGTATCCTCCACTTTGACCATCGCATCAGCTAACGCATCTGATCCTCCGGTTATCGCTTCAAGTCGGTATTCTTTGAGTTTGATCTGGACTGATGAGTCAGTGATCTTCTGAACTGCTTTAATTGCAGCATCCACGGGCCCTACTCCTGTTTCTGATGATGTGTACTCTTTTCCGTCAAGTCGGAGTCGCACTGAAGATGTTGGAATCAGGCCTTTGCCCGTGACGGCGGCTAAGTCGACTAGATCGAGTACGCGTTCTCTTACGGATGTTCGTCCAAGAACCGCTTCAGTAATCGCGATCAAGTCGGCGTCTGTGACGGCCTTTCCTTTGTCTCCTATGTTTTTGACTCTGGAAACGATTTCTGTCAGTTGAGTTTTGTCAGGGAAATATCCGGCCTCTGCGAGCTGAACTGCGATTCCGTGTGCGCCCGCGTGTTTGCCTGCTTGGAACCAGCGTCGGCGGCCTACGTCTGCTGGGTCGTAGGGTTCGTATGTTAACGGATTCTCCGTGATACCGTGGGTATGGATTCCAGATTCGTGGCCGAACGCGTTGTCGCCCACAACGGCCTTGTTCGGTTGCACTCGAATCCCGGTGAGGGTTGAAACGAGTCGTGATGTTTCGTAAAGAAGTTCCGTTTTGATATTTGTCTGGCGACCGTAAAGACGGTGGAGTGACATCACGAGTTCCTCTAAGGAAGTATTGCCTGCTCTCTCGCCGAGTCCGTTGACGGTCACATGGACTTGGCCTGCTCCTGACTCTACTGCCGATAGACTATTTGCGACTGCTAGACCAAAGTCGTCGTGGCAATGGATGCTCACAGGCACTTTGACGCTTGATAATATCTCCCTAGTGATATGATCTATGGTGTGGGGAGATGACACTCCTACAGTATCAGGTATGTTTACGCGATCCGCGCCTGCCTTTTCAGCAGCCTGATATGCTGTCTTGAGAAACGTGATGTCAGTGCGGGTTGCATCTTCAGCTGAGAACTCAACGATTTTTCCATGCGATTTCGCGTACGCGACTGAATCTGTGATTCGCTGAATGACTTCTTGTCTAGTAAGTTTCAGCTTATGTTTCAGGTGTAGATCGGATGTCGCAAGGAAGACGTGAATGGAGTCAACTTGAGTGTCAAGTGCAGCGTCGATGTCTGCTCGGCTAGCGCGTGCCAGGCCTACGACTTCGCATGATAATCCGGCGGTTGCTACTGATTTGACAGATTGGCGCTCACCGGTAGAGGCGATTGGAAAACCTGCTTCGATGGCATCAACTCCTAACCTATCGAGTTGGCGTGCGATCTTCACTTTTTCTTCGGCGGTGAGCGAAATTCCAGGGGTTTGCTCTCCATCTCTTAGCGTTGTATCGAATATGCGGACAGCAGTTTTCTCCATTAATCCATCACTTGAAATTTGTGCGTCTGTTATGTTACCTGTGGGTTTCTTCGAGTTTCGTAAGCACGACTTCGGTAGCTGCAGCTGGTTCTGGTCCAATAACGTCTGCGTCGATGATTGCGGAAGTATATTCCATTTCGTGCCGTCCCATCTATTTCTCTAGGCCTGAAAGTTTTCTGATGTCTTTACCAATCTTCTCTATTGAGTGATGTTCAAATTCGTCGATCATTGCGTTGAGGCGCTTAGCGCTGCCCGGATCCCCTGTCCATGATTTAGCAAACTTGCCAGATTGAATGTCACCTAGAATGGTCTTCATGTTCTCGCGGACTGTGTGATCTACGACCTTAGGTCCAATCGTGAGTCCGCCGAACTTGGCGGTGTCGGATACTCGACGCAGCATTCCGACGAAGCCGTACTGGTATACGAGGTCCATGATGAGTTTCATTTCGTTACATGTCTCGAAGTAGGCGAGCTCTGGGGGATATCCTGCTTGGACGAGTGTCTCGTAACCTTCCACGATGAGTCGAATGAGTCCGCCGACTAGGACTGCTTGTTCTCCGAAGAGATCTGATTCTGTTTCGTCTTTGAAAGTTGTCTCAATCACCCCCGCTCTGGAGCAGCCGAGTGCCTTGCAGAGGGCCAAAACTAGCTCTCGAGCATGTCCGGTTGCGTCTTGACCTACTGCGAAAAGAGCGGGTACGCCAAACCCGTTAAGGAACAGTTCACGCAGTCGTTGTCCCGGGCTTTTGGGAGCGACCATTATAACGTCGACGTCTTCCGGGGGTTCTATGTCATGAAAGTGTATGTTGTACCCATGGGAGAAGACCAACGTCTTTCCTGATTTCAAGGATGGTTCAATCTCTGTTCTGAACACTTCGGGTTGTTGAGGGTCGGGTATCAGGATCAGGATGACGTTCGCCTTCGCCGAGGCGTCTCTCACGCTCAGCGGCTGGAAACCGTCTGATTGTGCCAATGTCCAGGAGGGGCCCTTCCGTAGTCCCAGTAAGACGTTGGCGTTGGAATCCCGCAGGTTGAGTGCTTGGGCTCGGCCCTGACTTCCATACCCAACAACTGCTAGGGTGGTCTTCTTAATTGCCGAGTCGTCAATGTCGTTATCATGGTACACTTTCACCATTAGGCTGAGACCTCCGCTGAACTCATTTCTCTTGATAACGCTACTGCACCTGTTCTTACAACCTCTGAAAGTCCGAAGCTTCTTGCGAGTTTGATGAATGCATTGATCTTGTCAGGGTCCCCTGAGACTTCGACTGTAAGAGTGCTAGGTGATACGTCGACGATGTTGCCGCGAAAAGTGTCGATGTAGTGCATTATCTCTGGTTTGGTAGCGGGTTCGCCCGGCGAGAGTTTAACAAGGGCTAGTTCCCTAACCGCTGCGTCTTTCATCTCAAGTGGTTCGACGCTCTGCACGTCTATGAGGCCGTCAATGGTCTTTATCACTTGGTCAAATCGTTCATAGTCAGAGTACATCGTGAAGGTCATTCTGGCCAATCCAGGGGTTTCAGCTGGACCTACTGCGATGCTTTCTATGTTGAATGATTTTCTCCGTATCAGATTAGTGATTCGAAATAGTACGCCTGGCTTGTCTTCAACTAGGGCGGATATGATTCGAAGTTGTGCGTTCCTGTTCAACCGACTATCATCTCCTTGATTCCCGCTCCAGGAGGCAGCATTGGGAGAACGTTCTCTTCGGGTGAAATTGGAACGTCTATTACTGTGGTTCCGGTGGATCTAACGGCCCTTGTTACCGCGCTCTCAAGCTCTGGGATTGAGTTTACGCGTACACCTGTAGCTCCGTATGCTTCAGCTAATTTGACGTAGTCGGGAACACTACCTAGATGGACCGATGAGTAACGGCTGTTGTAAAAGAACCGTTGCCATTGCGCGACCATCCCTAACATTCGGTTGTTCAAGATAATCACTGTCACAGGGATACCTTCCTCTACGCTCGTCGCAAGGGAATTTTCTGTCATCTGGAAGCTTCCGTCTCCGGCGATGTCTACTACGGGGACATCTGGTCTTGCCACCTTTGCTCCGAGAGCGGCTGGGAAACCAAAGCCCATAGTGCCTAAACCGCCTGAGCTGATGAAAGTTCGCGGCTCAATAGCCTGAAAGTGCTGCTCACACCACATCTGATGCTGCCCCACTTCAGTGGTGACTATTGCTTTAGGGGGGATGAGTCGACGAAGCATCTTGATTGTTTCTACGCCGCTAAGATACGGGCCGGCATCGAGATCTGCCTCAGCGACTTCAGCTACTTGCTGTGTCTTCTTCGCCCAAGGTTCTCTGTATCTGCCTAACATTCCTGTTTTCACCTCGCGCACGAGGAGGTCCAATGCTTTCTTTGCGTCAGCTACCAGCGAAATTACGGGTATCTTGTAGTTCTTTCCGATCTCGGCCCTGTCAACGTCTATGTGAATGACCTTCGTGTTCGGGCAGAATTTTTCGATCTTTCCAGTGGTTCTGTCGCTGAATCTTGATCCAATTACGAGGAGTACGTCGCATTCTGGAAGAAGTTTGTTTGTTCCTTCTGACCCGTGCATACCCATGCAGCCGAGTGATAAGGGGTGGTTCTCGGGGAACACACCTTTTCCCATGAAAGATGTAACAACTGGGGCGACGAGTAGTTCCGCGAATGCTTGCAACTCAACGAAGGCGTTCGCCATCCTTACGCCGCCTCCGGCGAGTATGATTGGACGCTGCGCATTCAACACCATCCGGGTTATCGTCTTCACGATTGCAGGATCAGGGTCAGGCATGGGGCGGTATTTTGGAAAATCTACATGATCACAGAATTCCAATTGATCTTCGCCTTGCTGAACGTCCTTGGGAATATCTACTAGGACAGGCTGGGGTCGGCGAGTTGTTGCAAGGTAGAATGCTGCCTTCAACATGTATGGTACGTCTTTTACGCGAAGTGGTTGGAATGTGTACTTTGTCACAGAGGTTGCCATCCCTACAACATCTGCCTCCTGAAAACCATCAGACCCTATGACATACGTCGGGACCTGTCCAGTTATTGCTACAATAGGCGACGAGTCCATGTAGGCGGTAGCCAGACCGGTCATAAGGTTCGTGGCTCCAGGACCCGAGGTTGCTAGACAAACGCCCACCTTGCCAGATGCTCGCGCATACCCGTCAGCCATGTGGGACGCTGCCTGTTCATGGCGAGCGAGGATATGGCGAATCCCTCGGTATTCACTAGGTTGGAATTCCAGATTCCGATAGTCTAGAAGGGCGTCGTAGATCGGCATGTTAGCCCCCCCAGGGTATCCGAATATTGCTTCTACTCCTTCTCTATGAAGGACCTCTACTACTGCTTGAGCGCCGGACATTTTGTTCAAGTTTTCATTATACACTCCTTTAGAACCAAGCCCGTTTTCGAATATTGTTCGAAAGCGGGCTACTGAAGAATGACGATGAGCGTGACGACTAGACCAGACTGCAACGATAAGGAGTCCGAGAGTTTCGTCATCGCATCGTAGACCTTGAATTCCACCACGAACAACAATCGGCCTATTAAATTTATTGCGAAGATCGGACCTATCCTCGATCTTACTCTGCTTGTCTCCGTTTATGTCTTCTCAGACCGTAGACATAGCCATCGATTAACGCCTTCACACTGGCTTCGACTATGTTTGTCGAAGACGCAACCGTGGTCCACGTTCTATGCTTGTCGGTCAAATCAATATACACTGCGACTCTCGCTGCGGTAGCGGCTTCAGAGTCAACTTCCCGGACTCGGTAACCTGTAAGAGTTGTTGTAAACCTGCCTGGGAATTGTTTGGTAAGAATCAGTCGCAACGCTTGGTCGATTGCGTTGACGGGTCCATTCCCACTACCTTGCGTCTCGAGAGTTCTCTTACCTATCTCGATCATTAGCTTGCATTGTGCAGATGCCATTGCTCCGTCTTGGTGAGCAGTGATCTGCCAGTCGACTAAACGGAACGGATCGCGTTGTCTTCCGAGTGATCTAAGAATAAGCAAGTCTAATGTTGCCTCAGCGTTTTCAAGGTTGCATCCCAGACTCTCCAAACGTTTGATTTCTCGCAGGAGAGTTGGCAATCTCTCATCATCTCGTGAGAGATTGAATCCTACTCTATGCGCCGCCGACAGAAGGCTGGATCGTCCAGCTTGAGATGAGACGGTGATGAACCGGTGATTTCCAAATGCTGATGGATGATAAAATTCGTAAGCGGCCTCAGCTTTTAGGACGGCGTCACCGTGAACACCACCTTTGTGAGCGAAAGCATATTTCCCAACAAAGGGTTTGAACTGGTCTTCACGGATGCCACTGATTTCACACACGAATCTGGAGAGACTGGTTAACTTGTCCGGGTTCAGCTTGGTCCGGACTCCCATCAGATGCAAATTGGCGATAACTTCGATCAAGTCTGCGTTACCCACGCGTTCGCCCAAGCCGTTCAAAGTTCCTTGTACATGAGAAGCGCCTGCCAATACCGCAAGAAGCGTATTAGCTGTAGCCATACCGCGATCGTTATGGCAATGTATCCCGACAGGTCCGCGGACGGTTTCGATGGCTTGTTTTGTGCCCTCAAATACTTCAATAGGAAACGCGCCCCCTCGGGTGTCGCATAGCACGATAGTTGAAGCTCCGGATTCTTGAGCCGTTTTCAGGACTGAGATTGCGTAATCTGAATCGTTCTTGAAACCGTCGAAGAAGTGTTCAGCGTCAAAGACAACCCTTCGACCGTGCCGGCGGAGGTAAAGGATTGAGTCTCTGATCATCTTCAGGTTCTCTTGGAGTGTCGTTCCCAGAACCTTCTCCACCTGAAACGACCAAGATTTACCAAAGATCGTGACCGTCTTCGTCCCGGCTTTGAGGAGGTATGATAGATTTGGGTCGTTCTCCGCATTCATATTTGCTCTGCGAGTCATGCCGAATGCGGTAAGATGCGGAAATACTCCATCATCCGAGGACTTGGCAAGCTTGAAGAATTCCTGATCAGTGACGTTAGTCTCGTTCGGCCAACCTCCTTCCACGTAGTCGACGCCAGTCGCAACTAGGACTTGCGCTACCCTTTGCTTCTGAGTTGAAGTGAAATTGACGCCGACAGACTGATTTCCATCTCGGAGAGTTGTGTCGTAGACTTCAACGGATGACAGTAGGTTAGTGAAATCTCTGAATTTGGTAATCGCCTTTCAAAGTGGAACTCAAAATTTCCCTCGCCTAAGACGAATTTCCGCAAGTGGAAGCGCGTCTGAGATAAAAATGTTCTGTAGAGATAAAACTACTCTAGCTTCCAACAGTGCGATCTGGGACCTATCACTGGTTCTTTTACTTCAGCTTCCTCATTCAGATTGATAACGTCAAACAAGATTTATACTACAAGAAAATCGCTCGTTGATCTCTCGAGGAACATTTTGCATTGAACGGATTCGACATTCAGGATATTCGAGCTAGGGAGATCTTGGACAGTAGGGGTCATCCTACGATCGAGGTCGATGTCCTGACTGAGAGTGGCGTGCTCGGGCGTGCCGACGCTCCCGCAGGCCGTTCGCGCGGAACCTATGAAGCCTTCGAGATGAGAGATGGGGGCCGAAGATATCACGGACTAGGCGTCCACGGTGCCGTGAACTCGGTGAATCTCGTAATTGCACGGTTGCTCAAAGGCCTGGATGTCAGAGAACAGAGAAGGATTGATCAAATCCTCGTGGAACGCGACGGTACAGAATTTAAGTCAAGGCTCGGCGGCAATGCCGTAACGGCTACCTCCTTGGCTGTTGCGAAGGCAGCGGCAAACTCACTTTCTCTACCACTCCACAAGTACATCGGGGGCTCGAACGCTCACGTGTTGCCAGTACCGATGTTCCTGTATATTTGCGGGGGAAAGCTCGCCGCCACCAACTTCGATTTTCAGGAATTCAACGCAATGCCGATCGGGGCAGAAAACTTCGCCGAAGCCATGCGTATGGGTTCAGAGGTCTATCATACTCTAGGCAAGTTACTCGCCAAGAAATACGGGAAATACTCACTCAATACTGGCGATGAGGGATCTTTCTCACCGCCGGGACCCAGCGATCCAGAGGAGGCTTATGACGTAATCCTGAAAGCGATTGAAGAGGAAGGCTATGAGAAGAACTTCATATTAGCACTGGACGCTGCTGCAACGCATTTGTACAATTCGAAAACGAAGAAGTACACTTTTATGGGAAAGAAAATTACACGCGAAAAACTGATGGAAGTTTACGAGAAACTCGTTCACACCTATCCAGTGAAATCGATAGAGGATCCATTCTACGAGGACGACTTTGACGCATTCGCTGAGATCACGAAGACGCTTGACATCCAGATTGTGGGAGACGATTTCTTCGTCTCGAACGTGAAACGTCTCTTGAAGGGTATCAAGAAGCGTGCCGCTAACACTGTCCTCCTGAAGGTGAATCAAATAGGGACTTTAAGCGAAGCCTTAGATACCGCTTCATGTGCGGTCAGAAACGGATACGGCGTTCTTGTATCTGAAAGGTCTGCGCAGACGGAAGATACTTGGCTTGCTGATTTAACCGTGGCAATCAACGCGGGGCAAATCAAAAACGGCGCGCCGGTGAGAAGCGAGAGAGTCGCACAGTTCAACCAACTTCTCAGAATAGAAGAAGACTTGGGAAGATCAGCGACGTATGCAGGACCAAGTTACCGAAGGCCATTATGACCAGCGTTAGAAATCCGCTAACCCGATTATCATCAAGCTACACCTTCGCATTCCATAAGGAATACTCAACCTGCTCCTAGTCCGCCTCCTATCTACTCTAAATATTCAGGCGCATTAACTGGGCGTGGTTAGCGTAAATGGCTATCACTTCGGAAGGTTATCTGAACGTCGAAGGTCACCAGTTCTTCTACCGATCATTTGGTGAACCGTCGAAAGGTACAGTTCTGTGTCTCCACGGGGGACCAGGTGCGACACACGATTACATGTTGTCTCTGACGGACCTTACTGAATTTGGATATCGTGTTATTTTCTATGATCAACTTGGGTGCGGCAAGTCCGATGTACCCAAGAATACTGCACTGTTCACTGTGGAACGCGCTGTTGAGGAAGTTGAGATAATGCGCAAAGCGCTCAAGCTTGCGAAAATTAACTTGGTCGGATCGAGTTGGGGTGGGATGCTCGCCATAGCTTATGCACTGCAATATCAAAAGAACCTGAAGAGTATGGTGACCATCGGTGGACTCGCCAGTGTGCCCCGAACGACCGCTGAGATGCAGAAGATGAAGTCTCAACTACCAGACGACGTGCAAGCGGTGATGAGGAAATATGAGGAGACTGGTGACTACGAGAACCCGAAATATCTGAAGGCTGTTGAAGTTTTCTACCGAAAACATCTCTGCAGATTGAATGAATGGCCGAAGGAATTAGTGTACAGTCTTGATCACATAAGTAAACCCGTCTATCTCACGATGAACGGTCCGAATGAGTTCACCATAATCGGCAACATCCGCTACTGGGATGTTACACATCTGCTGCACAAGATCCATGTGCCAACCTTGATAACTGGCGGAAAGTTCGATGAAGTTTCTCCAGTAGAAGCCAGGAGTATTCATAGGGGAATTAAGGGTTCAAGACTAGTGACATTCCAGAAGAGCTCGCATCTGCCTATGTGGGAAGAACGAGAGAGATTCATGACGGTTGTCAGAAAGTTTCTCGATGGAGTCAACTGAAAGCGATCGAATATGCAATGGCGTGCACAGAACGGCACGTCTCTTCGCGATCTCGATATTCGCGTTAAGATAATTATAACTGGATATTTCGCATTCTCAGTTTAAGGCGCTTGTCGAGTTGACCTAACAGGACGCGCTTACCATCTGACTGCTTGATCTCGACTGGCTGCAAAGATCGGTATGGCTCTAGTTGGCACTGGCCGCTGACTCTCCGGCAAATGTTGCATTCACCTAAACCGTTGGGCTGTACGTTATGATTTGACATGACGTGCCCACACAACTCGCAACGTTCCCTAAATACCCGTGCAATCCAACGGGTCATGGGTCCCAGTATAGACTGCTTGATGATTCTTCTAATGCCTTGTGCGCGTATTCTCTTATCCACTATATGCCAGTAAAGAGCAGTCGGAATAGTAGATAGAATCTTTCGTTGGGCATGGTAGTAATACGTTGAATTACTATGCGACATCCACGTTAGACTTCTGAGACGCATGAAATTTTTGCTAGGAATAACTGGATTGTCTGAGAGATAAATAACCGAATCATGCTACTTGGCTGGGTGACCGTCGATCAAGTGCCCTAACTGTAACTCTCCCATGGATTTTGTGGGCAGATACATCCTTGATGTGAGAAACGAGAGTGCTGCGCCCTCTAGCTTGCAAGCATTTGAGGTTTGGCGTTGTGAAAATTGCGTCAAGATGTACGTTGACTCAGGGGATGGAAAACTGCACGAAACGGACAAGCTGCCGACAGGTATCTTATCTTAGCCGCCGCGGAACTTGTCTCCCAGCGACTTCAACTTCCCATGATCTAGGACCTGTATCTTCGTATCTAACCGTACGTCTAAACCAATTTGGCGAAGCAAGCCGTAGAGCTGTTCTCCTGTTATCTGTCCTGTGAGTTGACCGGTCTGGACGAGTTGGGCAAGTTCCTCGAAGAGTCTACTTGCTATCGAGGGATATTGTGCTCGGGTTGCTTCGTAGACCTCCCAGGCTCGTCCTACAAACACTCTCTGCAATATCTGTTCAGCAGTAGGGCGTGGCTTGGGCTGGGTTTCTTGCTTTCTTGCATCGAGCATTCGCTGCATCTCGGCTAGCCGTTGGCGTTTTATTCGCTCAAGTTCGCTGTCACTCAATCTAGTTCACGTTAGTCTCTTTTCGGCGATACCTAAGGACCATTCAAATTCATAAATGAAACGCCCAGCTACGATCCATGTGTCCAGTGGGTGTTTGTCCACGCTATACGTTTGACTCATCAACCGATTAGTTTCCGCGGTGAAATGGCCTCGTGGAAAGGCTCCGATGAATACCATAGGATTAGGCACCTTCGCGATGTCACTTGCGACGTTGCGGAGAAGTTCAGGATTTCCGAGTCGAGTTAGCCCTATCACTCTCGAAGGTGCAAACCGGGTGATACTTTGTTCTAGAGATACCTCTTCCACAGTCAGGAGTGGCTCATCGTCTAATGGCACCCGTTTCTGGTTGAATAACTGTTCTATCAACCCCACGAATCGAGTATAATTCTTAGGTAGCCTAATCTTGGGATTAATAGTGATCAACTGACCATCCTGAGTGTGAATTATCACTTTGAGGCAGTTTTCCCAGTTTAATGGTGTTTCCAAGACTTGCAGGAGTGCGTTATGGATTATGTCAGGTCGTCCCATCTTCTCAGGTAACACTCTTCCAGTTCGCGACAGTTGCTTCATCGCTGAATGATGGAACGACCGATCTAGCAGAATTTCATCCGGAGATTTGTGCCTCTTACTGGCGTACCGCTTGATCTGAGGGTGAGACTTTATTTCATCGGGTACTCGTTGGATCGCTGCCTCCACAAAGACCAATGTTAGCGACATGTTCAAGACTCACATAGCATAGGCTTACGAGAAAAAGGTTACAAGTCGATCGAGTCAGGGTAAACATTTGGCTTGGCGGAGCGGAAACATTCGGCAGATTGCTCGCGAACGGATAGAGATATTGCTACATCTGGCAAGACAGACCTTTTCGGAAGATCCGTCGCTTTCTAAGAGGTACGTAGAACTTGCCCGCCTAATCGGCATGAAGGCGGGGGTTCGTCTGCCGCGCTCTACGAAGGCCTTCATCTGCAAACAGTGTGGAACTCTCCTGGTTCCAGGTCGCAACTGTCGGGTTAGAATTAGATCAGACACAGGAGGAACTGTGTTAATTACCTGCCTTGACTGTGGAATGAAAAAGCGATATCCAACTGTGAGGGAACGGCGTTCGAGAAGAACAGGCTAAGACGACTAAAAGTAAAATCCAGAGTAATTGAGCCTACAATTTGGATCGGAAGAGGAGGGATCTCTCAGCAGCAGATCCAACATGTACAGAAACAACTAGACGCACGTGAACTAGTTAAGCTCAAACTCCAAAAATCCGCCCTGAGTCTGGAGACGACTAATATTGCACAGAAAATTTCAGATGCAACTGGGTCGACCGTGGTGGACGTGATGGGTCATACATTCACTCTATACAAGAAGAAAAGTGAAGGGGCAAAGACTCAGGCAGGGCTCAACTCGGTAACCAAACGTTTGCATTAAACTAAACTTATATCGTGCTCTCCGATTGTAACGTGACGCTCTGTTACCGGATGGAAAATTCAAATGCCAACACCAATGGATGTTCCTTCAGATCAGCTCCTAGACGGGCTATCGAAGTTTCTGAAGGAGAATGTTGGCGAAGTCTCTCCTCCAAATTGGGCCTCGACAGCGAAGACCGGTTCCCATACTGAACGTCCCCCTTCAAGTCCAGATTGGTGGTACGTTCGGTGTGCATCCCTAATGAGGAAACTGTACCTCCACGGTCCGATTGGCATCGCACGTTTGAGAGTCGAATATGGAGGCCGCCTACGTCACGGTACGCATATTGAGCATTCAAGAGTCGCCGGTGGTTCCGCGATAAGAGAGCCACTGCAGCAACTTCAGAAGGCCGGATTTGTTTCCGTCGAAGGAAAGAAAGGACGGAAACTCACCGCTGAAGGCATCAGCCTGCTAAATCGAATGGCTGCTGACATTCTGAAGAATGTCAAGAAGGCGGAAAGCCAGTAATGATGAGTGAAGATGACGATTATTCGGACGAAGAATTAAACGCGATAAGACAAAGGAGGTATGCGGAACTACAACGCGCTGCAGTCGACGAGCAGAGACAGTCTGAATCGCGAAAGCAATTTGAGGCACAGAAGCAAGCTGTGCTAAAACAGATTCTCACTCCCGAGGCAAGACAAAGGTTGACAAACATAAGAATGGTGAAACCAGAATTCGCCGAACAAGTGGAAATACAGTTAATCCAACTTGCTCAAACGGGGAGAATCAGAATTCCGATATCTGACGATCAGCTGAAAGACGCATTGGCTAAGCTTCAATCTAATCGAAAAGAGATCCGGATAAGGAGAGCTTGAATTGGCTAGAAACAAACCGACAGCTCGTAAGAGAAGATTGGGCGCGGCACTAAAAACTAGGAGACCCGTGCCCACATGGGTGATTGCTAAGACTCGGGGTCACACGCGTACTCACCCTAAGAAGAGACATTGGCGACGAACGAAGTTGAAAGCATAGGACAGTGATCATGATGAGCAGTGAAGAGAAAGAAAAGGAAAATACGACTGCCGCTCCACCCGCTGAAGAAGTAACTCAGGCAGAGAATCCTTCAGAGGCTGAGCATGCGACTGCCGAAGCTGTAGTGGAAGAAGAGACCAAAGAATCAGTCCCTGCCGCCGCAGAAGCCGAGAAGGAGCCGGAGGAAGAGGAGATCGAAGTAGTTGAAGAGAAGATCTATACGATTCCTATCAGCAGGCTTGGATACGCAACCGACAGAGGCCACAGATCACCAAAGGCCGTAAAGGACGTTCGAACTTACATTGCGAGACACATGAGAGCAGATGAAGTCTCTATCAGCAACGAGGTTAACGAAGCTATTTGGGAAAGGGGCATCAACAAACCCCTCCGAAAGATTACTGTACGTGCCGTCAAGGACAAGGAAGGCAAAGTCATAGTTTACCCGGCCAAATCTTCCTAGGCAGTATCCCAGTCTACACTTACGGTATCGCCGGGGCCTTAGAATGGCTGTGATATTGGCTGATGTATTTGGAAGCCCAAACATTGGAGTATACTGCTTTTGCAATGAAGAGTTAGCCGTGGTACCCCCAGGCCTAACTAAACGCAAAATGAAACAACTAGAAGAGACTCTCAAGGTCAACGTTTGCAGTACCACGGTCGGCGGATCAACACTGGTCGGTGCACTAGTCACTGGAAATTCTAAGGGATTACTAGTGCCCCATACCATACACGAGTATGAATTGCAGAGAATTGAGCAGTTCTCCAAAGTGATCGTCGTGGAATCAAATTGGACCGCCCTTGGCAATGTCGTCCTGGCTAATGATTTCGGAGCAGTATTGCACCCAGACTCCCCTCAAGAGCTTATCAAAAGCCTGGCTGGGCTTGAGGTACCAGCCGTCTGCTCTAAGATTGCCTCACTACCGTTTGTTGGCGCCTTGGCGTTAGCGACCAACAAGGGTGCCCTGATTACCCCTAATGCCTCGAGGGAGGAGCAATCCGTAATCGAAACCGCACTAAAAGTAGGAGCGGAATTAAGCACCACGAATGGGGGCGTGCCGTTTGTTAAATCAGGTATCCTTGCGAATTCCAACGGTGCGGTAGTCGGTCCTCTGACGCGTGGAGCTGAACTGATGCAGGTTACTAAAGCCTTGGGAGTATAGTAGAGACATCTACTTTTGCATGAGATCATAGTCAAGGTATATCCAGATCACGCTGGCCACGAATATTACGACTCCCACGGCGACCCATGGTTCGTAGGGGTAGCTGGCGTAGGTCCACCATAGATCCAGAATGACGATTATGATTCCCATCAGGATTGCAAGGTACGATTTCGTCTTAGAGTTCATGCAAGATCAAACAGCAGCTCTATACTAGCGTTAAATCTCTTTCCCGTTTCGATGTGGGAGCCGTCTCTTAACTCTTGAAGACTTGATCCCATTTTCCCTGGTCTAATTCCTTCTGAACCTCTCGAGGATCTTTACCTTCAATCGTTACTCCAAGACTCACGCAGGTCCCCATCACTTCTTTTGCAGCTGCCTTGGTGGACTTAGAGTAGCTACTTGGCATCTTCATACCCGCAATCTTAGCGACCTGCTCCATTGTCAAGTTACCTACTTTCTCTGTTTTCGGATTGCCCGATGCTTTTTGGATGCCTAATTCCTTCACAACGAGCGCCGAAGTCGTAGGCGTACCAATTTCAACCTCAAACTCCTTCGTGTCCACATCCACAACAACGCGAACAGGGACTTTCATCCCCGAGTACGCTTTCGTAAGCTCATTTATCCTGTTAACAATCTGAAGCACGTTAACGCCAAGAGGACCCAGTGCAGGTCCTAGCGGAGGACCAGCATTCGCCTCGCCTCCGTTAAGTAATGCTTCAACTTGCTTCTTTTCGCCCAACTTCGGTCGCTCCTCTACTCACTAACTTCACGTAATCTGCGTGAACTGTGATTGGAAGTGTTGCAAAGCCTTCCTCAAGCAGCTCGATGGTCACTTCCTCCTTCAATTTGTCAACGTCAGTAATCTTTGCCTTAAGCCCTCGAAACGGCCCGCTTATTACTTCCACCGAGTCACCCGCCTGCAAATCTTCAATTACTGGTTTCGTCACGATGAACCGGTCGAGTGCTTCCGCGGAAATGACTCCCTTCGTACGAGCCCTTGCATGTCTCACTCCCGCAATCAGATCGTCAACGTAATGTGGACCAGCTGACTCGACGAAAATATACCCTTTCACGACGTCTGGTGCCAAGACGCTTACAATTGGCAGTTTCTTCATAGCAATTCGAGATGCGATAAGATCCACAACTGTTCTTTCCTGGCCGCTTGTAGTTCTGACCGCGTAGATCAGCATTTTGCGTTCAATACTCATTATGGGGTAGCACCGGCCCCAGCGGTCCCGGACGTCTGTGGCATGAGGTTGAGGAACAGGAATAGGATTCGTATTATGTACCCGAGAGAGCCCGCGATTACAACACCAAGAAAGCTGATTTTCATCATTAATGAAAGTTCGTCGCGTGATGGTTTTGTGGTTACATGAATCAACCGCTTGGTGGAATCGATGAATTCTCCCATGTTCATGTGTTAATCCTGCTATTGTTCTTGCTGCCGATTTCTTCGCTTCGTGATAAAGAGCGCGTTATTTTAACTTGGTTCTAACTTCTACCAATTCTGGCAGAGGGACACTACCGATCTATCGTGATCAGGATTCTACTAGACGCGGACTACGTCTATTCTTGTCTCTTTCAGAGTATCAAGCAGTCGGCGCCTTTCTGGACCTCGGATTCCTTTCCAGTCTAATACCGCAGTGTGGCAGCGTTCTCCCAGGGTTTTCTCGAAGGCAAGCCGCACAAGTGTCTCGTCGTATTCGTCGAAGAAGTACTTGGAGAAGATGTGGCTGAAAGCGTATCCGTTCGTTCTGAGTGCTGCAACTTGTTTGTTGCAGTAGTGACCGCCACCAAAACCTACTGCTGGAATTCCTTGCGCGGGAGCGGTTGCTGCTGTCCAAATGGCCTCGCTCGCTGCTGAAGCTGCTTGTGGGTCATTCCATTCACGCTCAGTACTTCCTACTTCAACGAACATCGTTGGTGCCCCTAGTTCTGTTGGACCATGGTGTGTTGCTTCCATGCTTACCGCATAATTCAGACTGTGATTCTCGCGAAATCTGTCGAGCGCCAGCAATGCGGAACGTAGTCTGGGAGGGTTTGTATATGAGAGCGATTTTGGTTTGCCGCCGAAATCCGCGCGAGCCGTACAGTTGCCTGTCCAGTGAACGGTAAGTGTCGGATCGTTGCTTTCACTTCTATGGCGTGAAGCGAAGATTACGCAATCAACGCTTGAAGGCAAGTCGATCGTGTCAGTGTGGATTCCGTCGGATTCGACATGCTTCAAAAGGACATTTCCGTGCTGTAGAACGTCAGTTTCTCCATCAACCGGGGTGAAGTCATGCTTGCTGACTAGTTCTTTAGCGATATTTTGTGCTGCGGCGTCGCGGCGTGATGCAATCACCAGTGTGACCAACATCAACCAACTATCTTTGACACCATTTGATCTGGGTTGAAGGAGATGAGGTCTTCGTAATTTTGGCCAATCGCTGCAAAGAATATTGGTTTCCCTATGATGGTTGCCATGGATATTGCACTCCCGCCTTTAGCGTCAGCGTCTAGTTTGGTCAGGATTACTCCGTCCAGATTAACGGCCTCGGAAAAGATCCGTCCTTGCTCTACGGCGTCGTTACCCGTTAGGGCGTCAACGACGAGTATTGTCAAGTCTGGCTTGACGACTCGAACTATTTTCTTCATTTCTTCCAGCAGGTTCTTGTTCGTCTGCATCCTGCCAGCTGAATCGATGAGTACAACGTTAACGCCATGAGCTTTGGCGTAGTTTGCTGCGTCGAACGCGACGGCCGCTGCGTCTCCACCGTAGTCATGTTTGATTGCGCGAACCCCGATACGGCGTGCATGTTCTTCGATCTGTTCTATAGAACCAGTTCGGTAAGTGTCTGCGGCGGCCATTATGACCGAGAACCCATCTCCTATGAGGAGATGTCCGATCTTCGCGATCGAGCTGGTTTTTCCAGTACCGTTCACTCCGACGAACAAAATGATTGCGGGTCGATGTTCATCCTTGCAGCGATTAAGCGTGTCAAAGAATTTCATGTCTCCACTGCCCTGAAGTAGTTCGGAGAGCACCTCGCGCAGCACAGCTTTCGCGGAGCCTGTTGGGTCGCTGAAACGTTTGACTTGGATTTGTTTTAGTTTGATTTGCAGGTTGTCGCATATTCTTTTTGCTACTGAATAGGCGACGTCGTTCTCAACGAGCACGAGCAAGAATTCATCTAAGATTTGGGTAACATCTTTGTCTGATAGTTCCTTCTGTGAAATTTTGTTCGCAAACCCATTTAGTCCTGATTTGAGCTTCTCGAACACACTCAATGTCTCCGGAAGGCAGGAGAGGTCAATGCGGCTAGGTCAAGTTGGTTTCTTCGCGGCAGTTTCGCGTTGTTGCAGCATTCCTTCTAACGCGTCACGGTCCTGTTGATATCGCCCTACAGTCTGTTCGAGCTGTTGTTGAATTGATGTCCTTGCCTTCTCCAAGTCTTGAAGTCTGCTCTTCAAGTCTTCTGCGGATGCTTCAACATTCTTCTCCATGGCTACGCCAGCACCAATGCCCATCACTAGCTTCTTAGAATCGGCGATTGACATTCGAATGTAGGATCCCGCACCCACTGGAACCAAGACAGACTCACCGTCTTGCAACTGTTTCAAACCCGCTATCGTATCATGTGCAACAGTAACTTCGCCTATAGCGGCGCGCACGATTTCAAGTCTGGATTGGAGTGCGTTTACCGATCCTTCCAGAATCCGAATTTCTGTCGCTAGCTGCCTAATGATATCGTCTTCACTTACTTGA
This sequence comes from Candidatus Methylomirabilota bacterium, assembly GCA_035524675.1. Lineage (GTDB taxonomy): Archaea > Thermoproteota > Bathyarchaeia > 40CM-2-53-6 > 40CM-2-53-6 > FEN-987. The sequence continues at coordinate 23,431 of DATKOK010000101.1, forward strand.
CGTGTTGACATCTTTCGCAGCCTCTTCCTTGTTAACTTGTTCCACTGAGATTATGGTGATCTCGAACCTTCTAGCACGGTGTCTACTTCCCATGTCAGAGTAAAGCCGCTGGAGGGCGTGCTCCTGCTTGAGTGCATTTACCTCGACAGCGAATGGGATTCGAGTCTTTCCCTTCTTAATTTCGCCTGCAATCTTGAACGTTCTGACTTCAGACAACGGACACTACGACCGTGCCATAAGACATCGGAGTCTGCTATTAATCTGAAGGAACTGGAGTGTAATGTCTGAAAACGTTTTTATTAGGCAGTGGGAATGACCGCATGAAATTTGACTAGATCAGGCCGTGCACTTGATTGCCACTTGCTAAGGATGAAGTTGTTAGGGCACTAGGTGAGTTACGGCAGAATCTGGTCAAACGGAAGTTTAGCCAGTCAATCGACCTTGTAGTAAAGCTTCGGGAAGTTGACCTGAAGAAACCTGAGAATCGAATAAACGAATCTATCCCGTTGCCCAACCCCCCCGAAAAGCCTCTCAAAATCTGCGTTATCGCTTCCGGAGACCTGGGCACCCGAGCCAAGACAGCAGGCGCAGACATGCTTGTCAGCAGAAGCGATATGGAGAGTTTGGGAAAGGATAAGAAGGCTGCCCGGAAACTAGCTCAAGATTACGACTTCTTCATTGCCGAAGCGCCGCTAATGCCCCTTGTCGGCAGGGCGCTAGGCTCATTCCTTGGTCCTAGAGGCAAAATGCCGACGCCAGTTCCCCCGACAGCCCAGATCGAGCAGATCGTGTCCGGCCATCGTAAAATGGTTCGAGTCAGAATGAGAGAGCAACCAGTCTTACAGTGCAGAGTGGGAACGGAAAACATGTCAGACGAGAAACTTGTGGAGAATATTCAGGCAGTATTTTCAAGGATAGAACAGAAACTCGAACGCGGCGTAAAGAACGTCGGCGAGATCCTCGTCAAAACAACCATGAGCAAACCAGTGAAGATCAACTTCACAAAGTGATTTGAATGCTAACTCGCCAAGTTGCCGTCTGGAAAAAAGAAATCTTCTCCGACCTCCAGAACCTGCTCAGGAAATACTCTGTCGTTGCCGTTGCCGATTTGCAGAAAGTCCGCTCATCTCAAATCCAAGAAATAAGGAAGAAACTTCGAGGAAAAGCGGAACTCATAGTCGCAAAGAACACAATTCTTCAGAAAGCATCAGAGAACCTCGCGAATGAGAAATCGAACGTTGATAAATTCGCAAATTCTCTTTCCGGCTCCAAAGTGCTAATCTTCACCCAGATGAACCCATTCGAACTAATCATCTTCCTCAACAAGAACAAAGTAAGAGTCCCCGCAAAGGGCGGAGACGTCGCCACGGGCGAGATCATGATTCCCGCCGGGAATACTGGCCTCCAGCCTGGACCGGTAATCAGTGAATTCAACGAAGCAAAAGTCCAAACACGCATAGAGGGTGGAAGCATCTTCGTTGCGAAAGATACCGTGGTTGCCCAGAGGGGCGATGTGATCTCAACTAAGACAGCATCACTCCTTTCCAAGTTAGGTATGAAGCCCATGGAGGCGGGACTTGCCTTATCTTATGCCTTCGATAACGGGCTCGTTCTTGGACCAAACGACCTTGCCTTTGACGTAGACCAGATGCGAACACAATTCTCTACAGCCGCAAGGCTAGCGTTCGGACTCGCACTCGAAGCTAACCTCATGCTGCCCGAAACGGCTCCAGCACTACTTGGTAAAGCATACCGACAGGCAGTAGCAGTAAGCGTTGAAGCAGCATTCTTGACTAAGGAAACTACTCCAAGGATAATTCAAAAGGCCTATGCCAGCATGAACGCCCTGTCTCAAGCAGTTTCTGCGGTTAATCCGGAAGCACTTGCACCCCAAAAGCCCCCAGCCGCTGAAGGAAAAGGTTGAAAAGAGGGACATCTGGTAAGCAAAAGAACTCGCATCAAGATCGGTGTAAATGATGGAATACGTATACGCAGCACTTCTGCTCCACTCGGCAGGCGGAGAAGTCACAGAAGACAACGTGAAGAAAGTCCTGACCGCAGCTGGAGTCAAAGCAGAAGAACCTCGTGTCAAGGCACTTGTCGCCGCTCTCTCAGAGATCAAAATCGATGACGCTCTGAAAGCAGCACAAGCCGCGCCGGTTGCAGCGGCACCTGCAGCAGCCGCCACGGAAGCCAAGAAAGAAGAGAAGAAACCTGAAGACGAGAAGAAGAAGAGCGAAGAGGCATTGGCAGGTCTCGGAGCTCTATTCGGCTAGGTTTCTGC
>DATKOK010000102.1:0-9367 GCA_035524675.1 Candidatus Methylomirabilota bacterium
CATACCCAGTAGCATATTGCGCAACCAGTACAGGGGCCTTTAGTTCCTTGATACGTGAACTCCACGGGGTGGAAGCCTGCATGGTTCAGTTTGGTAGAAAACTTCAGGTTGCCCGACGGACATGATACGATGCATAGTTCGCAACTTTTGCAGCGCTCCTCGAGGATTTTCACGTTCGCGCGCGGTCCTACGATCACGGTTTGACTCATGCTGCTACCTTCTCCTTCTTGTTCACGAAATTTTCCAGAACGTATCGAAGCATAGCGTAGTGTTGTTCTTCATCTGCGGCAAGCATTGTGAGGAGTGATTTCAGATGGGGGTCTGTTACCTGGGTTGAGGCTCCTGTGAACAGTCGCAGCGCTTGTTCTTCCAGGTTCATTAGTCGAAGGAGCTCATCGCGACTTTCCTTCACGGGTGCGGATTCCCATTCACTCTTGGATAGGTAAGTGATTGCGGAATTCAAGACATCGGCGTGGTGCATCGAGTCGCGCATTAGCTTGGCGTATATCAGCTTCACGACGCTGTGGTCTGTCTCTCTGACCTTCCGAGCGTATACTTCCGTCTCCCGCTCCTCATGTTGCATTTGTTCCTTGAGCAATGCCAGTAACTCTTCTTTTCGCATACGCCGACGTGAAGGTCCTCGATGGTAATTACTGATAGCATTGCCGTTGATATTCTATTTACTCTACTATCTTCTATTTAGGTCATTGCGGGATTGGAACCGTGTTTGCGACGTCCATGTCCATGCACGTATACTTCCTGAGATTGGCAACTTGGGTCGGGGTTAATGTGGAGCATGCGAATCCCCAGTGGAATGACACCCAGTCGCCAGGCTCCACGTGCATGAAGCTGCTCCCGTTGATCATCGAGATGACCCTTGTATGAGTGAGTTTACTGAATGTTAGGATTCCGTCTCGTCTTTGGATGGGTTCGTATTCAACGGTCAGGTTGCCGTCTTTGTCCGATGAGACTACTCGCCCCCATGATATGCGACATTTGTCCATTAACTCTCCCACTTGGTCATCCGGTCCCGTAGCGTTTGCAAACGAGTCTGGTACGGTACCCATGGTTGAGAAGGCGTTGAAGACGTGGAGCGCGTGATGCGGGAATGTGGCAAATGGTCGGGATTCGAACAGGCTCTTGATGTGCTCTTTGGGGAATTTCCTTGCCAACCTCTCTCTGAGGTGTTCGTAGAACCCGGTCCTGGGGATATTGTCGAGCAGGCTGTTCCCAATCCAGTATGCTTCTACGACTCGGTAATCGAATGGGTCCATGCCAAGGCTTTGGCCGATGAACTTCAAGTAGGGTTGGGCGCCTTTGAAGGCCTCAAGCGCTTTGAGGAGTTGCTGGCTTCGCTTATTGGTCAAGCAAGCTTCGAGTAAGACTTCGTTTTCGTCGGGGCCACAGTAACCGAGGCGGTTCGGCATGAAACTGTGCCGGGCTGCTAGGATGGCGCCGTCCTTCTTCTGTACGCTCACTTAGAACATTCCTTCCGAGGTTCCGAACTCTGTCTCTATGATCTTGAGCGCATCAGTCATTTCTTGGGCTTCGGATTCTGTGAGGATCTTGATGGCGAACCCTCCTTGGACAAGCACGAAGTTTCCGACTCGCCCTTCAACGAGGCTGTTGTTCACGTTCTCTCTGATTCCTTGATTCCCATAGTCGACTGAGGCGAATTTGCCGTCGACTGCAATGATCTTGCCCGGAATTGAGAGACACATGTTTGTCAGGACACCGTCAATGTTCGACGCCTATATGTTTGTAAAACAATTCCCAATTCTGGAATAATATTCTACCCTATGGTGATTGTAGAAGAGGTTCATTACGATGAGTCGGGCAAGAGGAAGCGGATGGGTAATGGGAGAACGGACTGAGGTCGTCACGTCTTCAGAGGATGAAGTGTTCGATATCGAGTTAGAGGCAGACATCCTGAAGGCGAACAGGGAGTTAGCTCTAGAGAACCATTCGAAGCTGAAGGAGAACGGTATCACTTCGATAGACGTGATGGGATCGGTAGGTTCGGGAAAAACGTCCCTGATCAAAGCCATCGTATCTCTGCTCAAGGCAACTCATCGGATAGCAGTGATTGAGGGCGACGTTACCACAACTATCGACGCGGATATTATCGCCTCAGAAGGCGTTCCCACAGTGCAGGTGAATACAGGGAAGGAATGCCATCTCGACGCCAACCTCATCAAGAAGGCACTTGCCCGCATACAACTGTCCGAATTAGATTTGATCTTCATCGAGAACGTGGGTAACCTGATATGCCCCGCAGAGTTCCCGCTGGGATCTGACAAACGACTCGTCGTGATCAGCGTCACCGAAGGCCCGTATATGGTCGTCAAACATCCAATGATGTTCTACGAAGCGAACTCGGTGGCGATAAACAAGGTTGATTTGGCCGCAGCGATGGGAGTCAATCCAGCCAAGCTGAAGGATGATATCTCTAAGGTCAACCCGAAGGCGAAGGTTGTGATGACGGACTGTAGAAACATGGTTGGCATAAGTGAAGTGATTCACAGCCTCGGGCTGACTTAGTGTGTCGAGATAGAGACGGATGCATGAGCTCTCCTTAGCAAGTACGCTAGTCGACACACTCCTGGAATATGCCCCCAAAAATCCAGAAGGCAAGGTGCTGGAGGTTCACCTACGAGTAGGGAAACTGCGAGCAATCTCAATCGAACAGTTGAAGTTCTCTTACCAGGTACTGGCGAAGGACCGCTTCCTGAAAGGGTCGAAATTGATAATTGAAGAAACCCCAGCCAAGACTCGCTGCCCCAAATGTGGGCTAAAGCAGGACTTTGCGGTTGCAGACGACTCATACCACTTTACCCTTCCAACCCTCTCCTGCCCAAAGTGTCGATCGCCCGTGGAGCTTCAAGGGGGAGACGAGGTGGTGATTACGAAGGTTCGTATTCGGTCTCCAAAGAAATGACCAGAGGCATCAAACAATCTGTTTTCTATATAGAATCCCCTCGCAATATATAACAGGGCTGAAATCGCACATTACCCCACGCCAGCAACTCATATCGAGGAACATTGATTGGAAATCAGAAAAGTCCAACGAGTGGGGCATTCGACTCTCACCGTCTCTCTTCCTAGCGATTGGGTCAGACAAGTCGGGCTAAAGCAAGGAGGCGTTGTGACACTTCGACTTTCTGAATTTGGAGAGCTGATCGTAACTCCTGGTAGTGAGCTTGAAGGAGAAGAGACTACAATATGCAAGATCAATGCCGACACTTGCAAGAATAGAGAAGTGCTGGGGCGAGTCATCACAGGAAATTACATCTTGGGCAGAGATACGATCATCGTCTCCTCCCAAGAGGGCTTGACGGCAGAACAGGCTGCTGAGATCCGTGACTCGACTCATCGATTGAGCGGATTAGGTATCGTTGACCAATCACTAAATCAGACAATCATTCAGTGTTTTCTTGACCCTTCGAAGTTCTCAGTCACGAGTCTCCTCTCTCGACTGCATAAGGTATCGGTCTCGATGCTCGAGACCTCAATGCAAGCACTGATGGATCGAAAATTCTCACTCGCGCTTCAAGTGTTGGAGCTTGAGGATGAAGCGGACAGACTTTACTGGCTAATCCTGCGCCAAATATTCCGTGCGATATCGAAGATACCGCTGTCACGTCATGTTGGCATCGAATCCGCGACCAACGCTGTCGGTTACCGAGCAGTCTCGAAATACCTTGAAGAAGTAGCCGACTGCAGCGAATCTATAGCCACTCAGATTCTGAGCATAGCTGACGAGAAACATGATCAATCACTTACCATCATTGACGAAATCTGCAAGACAGGAATGGAAGCGGTAGAGATATCGAAAGGTGCAATGGACTCACTCTTCATGCTGGACATAGAGCTGGCTAATAGAATCATAGCTAAATGCAAGAGTTTTGAGAAACTCGAAAGAGGTCTGACAGAGCAAGTCATGTCATCAGTTCAGAATCCTAAGATAGCCGTCGCGCTCAGAGGGGTAGTTTGGAATCTTACTGAAATCTCCCGAGTAGCTAAGATGATTTGCGAGGTTGCCATCAACCGATACTTGGAGAGCAACACAGATGTCTGCCGCTTCTGGAAGGAGCGGAAGAGCGGGGGAGAAATCCAATTCCTAAAGAAACTAATAGTCTGACATCCTTTTTTGAACCAAGATCACTAGCAATTGTAGGCGCGTCCGAGACTCGGAATAGAATAGGATACGTATTAGCGGAGAATATGCTCGCTAACAGACGTCAAGGTATTTTCAAAGGTGACGTCTACTTCGTTAACCCAAACCACTCGCAAATACTGGGCGAACCATGTTATCCGAAGGTCTCCGACCTTCCGAGACCCGCTGAAACAGTATTAGTTGCGATACCGTCGATTCTAGTCCCGGAAGCCATAGAAGACGCAGGTCAGGCAGGAGCAACTGCTGGCATAGTCATATCCTCAGGTTTCGCTGAGATCGGAAACAGGACCCTGGAAGAGGAACTGGTTCGTGTCGCATCGAAATACGATATACGGATCTTGGGACCCAACTGCTTAGGGGTGTACGATCCGTATACCGGAATGGACACACTCTTTCTGCCAGAAACCAAACTCCTCTCCGATGGAAGAGAAGTAGTGGCCACGCCTAGACCAAGACGTGGAACAGTCTCATTACTTACCCAAAGTGGCGCATTTGGGTGCGCTGCACTCGACTACATGGCTGGCCCTCACGGAATCGGGATAAGGAGATTTGTCAGTTACGGAAACAGGTGTGACGTGACTGAAAGCGAGCTGCTTGAATATTTCGGAATGGATACCAAAACCCGAGTTATCCTGACTTATCTTGAAGGGTTATCCGAAGGCCGTGTCTTCATAGAGAAGGCCAAGGAGATTTCGAAGAAGAAACCGATCGTAGCCCTGAAGTCTGGGAGATCAGAATCAGGGATGCGGGCCGCAGCGTCTCATACAGCCGCACTAGCAGGATCTGACCAAATCTATCAAGGAGCATTCAGGCAAGCAGGCATCATAAGAGCACAGAATGTCGAGGAATTCTTCGACTTCGCTCGCGCACTAGCTATGCAACCTCCAGGTCTCACGAACAATGTCGCCGTCGTAACCAACGCAGGAGGCCCAGGAATCATCACGACGGATGCATTAGAAGCATCTGGGCTGCACGTTCGAAAATTCCCTTCACGAATAATGTCCAAGTTCTCCAACCTTAAAGCGAGCAAGAAACTATTGCCGGTTCTCTCAGGCACAAATCCGATCGACTTGACAGCTGAGGCAACTAGTCGCATGTTCGCATTGACATTGTCCATACTACTCGACGACCCGAGCATCGGTGGAATTGTGCTCATAGCTTTGCATCATGCACCAACTATCCTGGATGATGCTGTGGGAATGATAGCCGAAACCATTGAGAAACGCACGAAACCCGTGACCGTATGCGACATGGGTGAAACCGAAATGGCTGAGACAATGCGAACCATGTTCGAGAAACGTGGTATCCCATCCTTTTCGATGCCCGAACGCGCAGCTCGCGCGCTCTGGGCACTTATTTACTACGGAAGATATTTGAGAGCTCACAACGTTACTGAGAGAAGAGGATGAGAGTCTTCTTTGTCGCATGCACTGAATCCCCTCGAAAAAATCAGGACGACTAAGCTAGACTCACTTGTCACAGACCTTATCGAAGTTCCCCCGGATAGCAACCTACGCAAAGTAATCTCAATTATGGCCGAAAAGGGAGTTCATGAAATACTGATACCCGACAAGAACCGATGCGGCATGATCACCGCAGCAGACGCCTTACGCGCCAGCATGGAGACGAAACCCGAAGCATTAGTGAGTCATATTCCAGTCATGACGATGGAAACTACAGTAGGCGAAGCCGCCCGTATAATGACAGATTACAAGATCGGCGCAGTCCCAGTTTCAGACGGCCGCAAGATAACGGGTCAGGTCACGAACAGTAATCTCCTCCACCTCTTGAAAGGAAACCTAGGCGACCGTAGAGTATCATCGATCTCTAAGGAAAGCCCAGTGACCATGGACGCTGAAGATTTTGCTGCATCTGCTCGAGAACTCTTCTCACGCAAACGGATCAATCACATTCCCGTTAAGCAGCGGGACAAGTTAGTTGGATTAGTAACCTCGACCCAGATTCTTGCAGTGCTGCCAACTCGCGAACGAGTCGGTATGAAGTCGAGAAGCCCTGAAACCCGATCCGGCCTCGATTTCTCATTGAAGGACATCATGGATTCAGACCCCTTAACGACCCCGCCTCAAGACTCAGCAGATGAAACATTGAACAAACTGCTGCACCTCGACAAGACATGTGTTCTAGTCGCCCAATGGGACGAGCTTCAAGGCATCGCAACTCGAGGCGATTTCGTAGCCCTCCTCGCTGAACCTCAGGAAAAACCAGAAGTCCCAATTTACATTGTGGGCCTTCCAGACGATCCATTCGAGGCAGAAGCAGCCAAGCAGAAGTTCAAGCGAACAATTAATCAACTACACAAGATTCTACCGCAGATCCTCGAAGCCAGATCTGTAATCAAGGCAACAGCAAGCAAACCAGGCAAAGAAAAAAGGCGGTATGAAGTCAGAGTCCACATCAAAACCCCTAAGAACACCTACAATTACATGGCGAGCGGCTGGCAACTCGCAGAAGTCTACGACACGATCACAGACAGACTTAAACGGATACTGTCGCAGAAGGAGCGGCGACGGAGAAATCAAGACGTCAGAGAACACGAGTAAAGCTCAGGATTGGCAAGAGTTCGAGGAAAAAGAGGATGCTACTACCAACCAAAATGAGACGAATCGAAATCATCGTTCCGAAAAGGAACTTCGAAGACGTGATGCTCTACCTTCGCGAATTAGGCATCATCGAACTGTTAGACGTAAAGGAGATGATCAAAGGATACGGCGAAGGCGTCTCCCCAACTACAGTATCAGACCGCCTCTATCGGCTAACGACACTCGAATCAAAGATCAATTCAGTAATCACCGCCCTTAAACTACTATCGTTACCGTCGGTCAAACCGACAACAGTCGACGCTCGCATGTCTGACGAACAGATTGCAGAGTCAGAACGGAAAATAAGCGAAATCGAACAGAAAGTTACATCTGCATCAAATGAAGCGGAAGCACTGAAATCACTCATCAACTACGCAGAGCGGCAGCTCAAGCTAAGCATCGAGGAAATAACAAAAATCGAGAACGTAAACTCACCCGAAGGCCGAAACAAACTCGAAGAAATCGTAAGCGGAATCTTCCAAACTCTAAAGCCTGCGGAACTGAAATTTGCTGAACCTCTGAGCCAACTGATTGAACAGAAAGGCCTCGAAGACGCGATTGTAAGCGATATTACCGATAACGTGGCGAAACTGCTCTCTGCCAAGCGAAGCGAGAGTGCAATCGCCGACGCGGTCACGCAAACTCTCGGCTTGAAGATGAAAGCAATAGTCAGAAGCAAGCGATTGACTTACGAAGCTACAAGCCGAATTGAGGAAGCAAAGAAGCGACTCTCAGAACTCAACAACGAACTAGAGGAGATCAAACAGACTGACGGGCAGTATCTCTTAGTGCAGCGCGAAGTTGTCGGCGCCGAGCGAGCATTCGAACAAGCGAAGGGTCTTTGCGGAAAAACTGAAACAACATTCATGATTGAAGGGTGGATACCCACAGCTAAGATTTCACCAGTCTCAACCCAACTGAAAACAATGTGCAACGGCGAAGTGATAATCAGGAGCTGGGCAAGCAAGAACGGCCCAACGAGCCTTCACAACCCGAAGGCCGTCGCAATCTTCCAGAAATTAACCGTCGGATTTGGCATTCCTAAGAGTGACGAAGTGGACCCCACAGTGCTGTGGCTCATCACCTATCCAATCTTCTTCGGGTTCATGTTCGGCGACGTTGGGAACGGGATCGTTGTGATGATTATCTCGGGCATCATTTACATGTACAAACGACGGGGCCTGGTGATACCAGACACCGCCTATGGCGGCATGGGTGGCGTGTTCAACATGGTAATCCAAGGGTCCGGACTTTTAATATTCAGTGGCGCCGCCGCGTTAGTCGTAGGATTCCTCTATGGCACCGTTTTCGGGAACCTCGAGTGGTTCAAGATGCTCACGGGCCTACCGGGACCACTTTGGTTTGAACCCTTTGACAATATTCGACTCATGCTCAGGTTGTCTATCTCGATTGGAGTGGTCCACATCATCTCCGGACTTGTTCTAGACATTTTCAATAAAGCATACGCCAAGGAATATCGGGAGTTGGTCTCAGGGCCACTCGTCTGGCTGTGGTTCTACGGTGCGTTTGGAATCACGCTGCTTCAGTATGGACTCAGATTTCCCAACTACCTATTCAATCCAGCCAATAGCGTCGACCTCTTCATGAGAATAGGAATTCCACTCATCGCAATGCTCGCCCTCAAAGCATGGGCTGAAGGCCCCATGGGGCTCATGCACGCGTTCGAATCATTGCTCGCATCATTATCGCACACCATTTCGTACGTCCGAATCCTCGCGATGAAACTGATCGAAGACGTCTTCTACCATCTGTTCGCTGGTGTCTTAATCTTCTTCACCGCGTGGGGAACCTTGGCCGGTGACGTTCTAGGCTACACTATGTTTGGAGCGTTGACCGTGATTCTAATCTTCATTCTCGAAACAGCGTTCGTCTTCATGCAATCCCTTCGACTCCACTGGGTCGAATGGTTCCTCAAATTCTACGCTGGCAGCGGCACCGAATTCAAACCATACGCCGCAGACCGGGCCTACACCAAAGTGAGAACCGGCATCGTCTAAGCAAATTACGCTAGTTTGAACATACATCATGGGCTGTTTATATCGGTCGATTTCGCTTGCGTATCAGAAAGTAGCGATCGATCGAGGTTTTGGGAACGAGCTATCTCGACGCCCTGCAGACCCACAAGGGTACAGACGAAATCGTAGCAGACCTACAGGAATACGGGCTTACCAGGAACGAGGCACGCGTACTCTTCTACTTAGCCTAGTCGGGATTATCCAGGGCGAGTGCAGTGGCGAGAGCGGTCCAGATTAACCGCACTGAAACCTATCGAACGATCAGGAATCTCCAACACCGCGGGCTCGTAGAAGCTACACTTGAGAGGCCCGTACGCGTTCAATCCGCACCGTTCGAAAAGTGCTTGCAAATTCTAATAGACGAACGAAAGGCAAGGCTCAGGAATCTCGAGCGCCGCGGAGAGGATCTTCGCAGAGTGTTCGAGTCAATGCGAGTCGAGCCCGTACGACAGGAGATAGAGCGATTCCAAGTAATTGAGGGCAGGCGCAGAATCGAACAGAAATTACAATCCCTGTACACTCAGGCTAGGAAATCAGTAATGACGGTGCTGTCA
>DATKOK010000103.1:0-10711 GCA_035524675.1 Candidatus Methylomirabilota bacterium
TCACACAGATCTTCACAGATCAAATATTCAAGGTAGGTTTCTTATGGAATTCAACCCTGTACAGGCTGCCTCTGAATTCTCCAACACCGTTCAGATCCAACATTGCCATCTATCCGGGAACTTACTCTGCAGTCGGTTGGACTTACGGTTACGTACAAGATAACGTAGCGGCTCCGGGGGATGTAGGGAACGATGTGCTCGCTGTTTCTTGGCTGGGTTCAATAGCTGACATAAAGGTCCAAGTGATTGTTGGAGTCAACTTTACGTTGAGCATGATATTCAAGGACCAGAACATAATTACTGGATTGCCGTACAATTCTTCGGTCAGAATTAGATTCTACGATGCCCAAGATACTCTGATCGCTGCTACAACATTATTCTCTGACGGAACTCTAGCCGGGCCAATCATTGCTCCCCCCAATCCTCCGGGGCCATTCCGTGTAGGATTCTTTGCCGACGGAAAGTCACTAATTGATCCTGCAACTAAACAGGTGATTTCAACCGGTGTGCCAAGTCGCACGAAGGATCTCACATATACAGATCTCGCAGGCCTGTTCAGGTACACGAATCCGGGAGACTCAAACATTGCAGTCAACACGCTTTTCTCGTTTGATCGTGGTGTTTGGGGTAACTCGATGCACCCAGGCGCATATACCGGAGCATGGACGGTTATGGTTGACGTTGTGAATTGGCATCTCCCAGACGCTTTCAGTCCGCCTGTGCCAGGTCTGCTTCAAGGTGAATCTCCATACTTCTTCCCGTATAATCATCTAGGCCCGTTCCGACAAAACGGGTGGGGGATTGTTTCGAATGTATGGCAAGGTGGTGAGGCGTCTGCGATCTTTGAACTGGATCAGAGAGGCTTAGTACAGGGAACGGTGTTGGCTATGAACTGGGACAATGAAGATCGCGAAGCCAGTTGGATAACGCTCGCATTCACTCAGAACTCATCCTCCTACCAGTATTATTGGTATACCTGGGATGGGTTTTTTGACGGATACCTCGACCCTGGCCTGTACCAGATGACGATTACAGAATGGATTCATAACGAAGGACACTTCTCTCAACAGTTATCAGTGCCAGTAAGCCCAGGAGAGAACAGCAAATCAACAACAATCATCTTGGAGGAAAGCGGAATTCCAATAAATGTGCCAAATGAACTTGGTGTATCCGATCAAATTTCCAGTACTCTGACGACGTACTTTCAGTATTTGGGTCCGAACTTAGACTATCAACGAATTCTCAACCTGCTTCTGAAATATCCCGCGCGGCACGAACGGAGTTAACGTAAAACAGGTCGTAATACGCGGACTATCAAAATTGAATCAAGCTTTCGGTGCTACGACCTGGGTGCCGGTTTTGCCATCTAGGGCTTCCACGAGTTTTCCAAGTTTCGAAATGATTGTTCGTTCGCCACCGCTCTCAACGAACCTTATGGCCGCCTCGACCTTAGGCGCCATGCTGCCTTCTTTGAAGTGCCCTTCATTCAAGTGATTTCTTAATTTCCCCGACGTTATTTCATCAATTCTTTCTTGATCGGGCGTTCCATAGTTCAGATATGCATTCTCAACGTCGGTTAGGATAACGAGTATGTGTGCACCAATTAGTGTGGCGAGTTTCTGAGCTCCCAAGTCTTTGTCGATAACCGCCTCAACTCCTACAGCCAGCGACGCTTCTTCAATTATGGGTATCCCGCCTCCGCCACATGCGACGACGATGAATCCTGCATCCACGAGAGCCCGGATGGCATTTCGTTCTGCGATGATTTTCGGATCCGGCGAAGGAACTACTCGACGATAGCCTCTTCCCGCATCTTCTATAATCGTTAGGTCCGGTCGCTGTTGCTTGAGTTTGTCAGCGTCATCTTTTGAGTAGAAGGGACCGATAGGCTTGGTAGGTCGCTCAAACGCCTTATCATGTTTATCGACGATTACGCGTGAGATGACGGTAACTACGTATTTGTCGATCCCTCGGGACTTCAACTCGTTTCTAAGTGCTTGTTGAATCATGTACCCAATGAACCCCTGCGTCTCTGCCCCGCAAGCATCTAGTGGAAGAGGCGGAACAATGTTCTTCGCCGCTTCATGCCGAAGTAATGTGTCACCCACCTGAGGTCCGTTCCCATGAGTCATCACGACTTTGTACCCTCGCTGAATTAAGTCAGCAATTTCGCTGACAGAATTCTTCACGTTACAATACTGATCCTCAAAGGTGCCCTTCTGACCTCGCTGTAGAAGCGCATTTCCTCCAAGCGCTATCACAATCAGCTTCTCATTCAAACCATTCACTAGTCCCACATCGTACTGAGGGCAACTTCGAACACATTAAGACTTGGGTCCGCTTTGTGATCTTTTGTGATATATTCCGAACGCGCTGGTAATATGTGCCTCAGCTCGTACAATCCTTGAGGATTGTGGCTTGACTGATCTGGTCACATATACATCACGTGCTAAGAATGTGATCAACAGTGTGTAAGCTCAAGGAATCACATGATCAGCTTGACAAGTCGACCGGAAACAGAAGCTTGCTGCCAAAGCAATGAAGGTTGATTAGCTGGAGAAACGTATTGTTATTTCAGAACACCAATTGAAAAACGAGAACTGACTAGGAGGTCGTTTTGCGATTTTTGTAATTCGCAGGAATAACCGTGAGATGACCTAAGGCTTGAGGACGCGGCATCTGCTGCTCATCACGATTTTAATACTCGCGGTTGCGGCAGGGTACTATCACTATGCGAAGTCAACTCAGCGACCAGCTAGAATGCTCGTAGTTGGTACCAATACTCCTTTTCCACCTTTCGAGTATGTTGCGAACGGGACTGTGACTGGCTTCGATATTGATGCTATCAATGCGATTGCAATTAAGGCCGGATATGATGGCATCACGGTTAATGACATGCCATTTGACAGTCTGATACTTGCTCTACAGGAAGGACAGATCGATGTAATTGCATCGGGCATGACCATCACGCCTGCCCGGCAACAGCAAGTCGACTTCACGCTCCCATACTGGGAAGCAGATCAAACCATACTCGTACGGAAGGGGGGCGGATTCAACCCGCAAGACATGACAGATCTCGCGGGTAAGACGATTGGTGTGCAAACCGGAACAACTGGAGCCTACTTGGCCGAGGAGGACAATGCTTCTCTAGGACCGATCAAAGACCACGACACCTTCCTATACGCAGTGCTTGATCTTGTCAACGGAAGAGTTGACGCAGTTCTAGTCGACAGTCCTGTTGCTCCAGCATTCACCAGTCAGTACCCAGTAGTGGCATCGGCGACAATTAGAACAGGGGAGCAATATGGATTCGCAGTGAGAAAAGGAAATACTGTACTGCTCAACGCGTTAAACTCTGCCTTACAGAAATTCAAGGGCAGTCCTGATTGGGACGTCCTCTTAACGAAATACTTCAGCAACGATCAACAATCGATGAACCAAAATCAACAGGGGCTCGACCCACTCCAGTACGTACCCTATCTGTTGACAGGATTCTATTACACTGCTATGCTTACGGCAGGAGGTTTGTTGCTGGGATGCGGTATAGGGATTAGCCTAGCGTTTGCTGAAACATGCTTGCCGAAAGCAATAAGGGATCTCTCTGCTGCTGTCGACCAAGTGCTGAGAGGTATACCCCTCATCGTTATGTTCTTTCTACTCTACTTCTCGCTGCCGCAAGTGGGGATCACTCTAGCCCCTGGATTGGCAGCAGCTATAGGGCTAGGGCTGCGCAGTGGAGGCTACCAGTCCCAGATTTTTCGAAGCACCATAGAAAGCATTGGAACAGAGCAAACCGAAGCCGCGCTAAGCATCGGCATGAATACATTCGAAGCATATAGACATGTACTCTTACCTCAGGCCCTGCGATTATCTATCCCTGCCTGGAGCAATGAATTCACAATCGTTCTTAAAGACACAAGCCTGGCATACGCCCTCGGCGTAACGGAACTACTCAAGGAAGCTGCAAACATTGTCGCTCTGACGTTGCAACCACTTGGCGTTTACCTAATCGTTGCAGCCATCTATTTCGTCGCCAGTACAGGGATAAACAGGACAATGAACATGCTCTACGTCAGATGGAAAATTCCCGGGTTAGGAGGCGGTACCTGATGGCATTACTGCGTGTTGAGGCCTTGCATAAGGCCTTCGGAAAGCAGCAAGTGTTGAAGGGCGTATCATTAAGCATCAATAAGGGCGAAACAAAAGTAATCATCGGTCCGAGCGGTGGAGGAAAGAGTACGCTCCTCCGTTGCATTAACCTTCTTATCGTACCAGATTCGGGCCGCGTATTTCTGGACAATGAAGAAGTAACAGGCCGACACGTGAACATAAGCCGCGTCAGAAGTCAAATAGGCTTCGTATTCCAACACTACAATCTATTCATGCATCTAACTGCATTCGATAACGTGAAACTTGGTCTCGTGAAAGTGCGGAAATTAAACGAGAAAGAAGCGGAAGACCGGGCTCTGAAAGCACTCAAAGATGTAGGAATAACCGACGACCTCATCAAACGTTACCCAGCCCAACTCAGCGGTGGCCAACAACAAAGAGTGGCAATCGCCAGAGCAACAGCAATGGAACCAAAAATCATACTCCTAGATGAACCCACATCAGCACTCGACCCAGAACTCATAGATGAAGTACTGAAAGTTATGGAGGACTTAGCAAAATCGGGCGCTACAATGCTCGCTGTGACACATGAAATTGGCTTCGCTAAGAAAGTTGCAAACGAAATCATCTTCCTAGCAGACGGAATTGTTACCGAAACAGGTTCACCAGAAGAATTCCTTGCTAGTCCAAAACAGGAGCGAACAAGGAAATTCCTAGCAAGCCTGAACGATTTGAAGTCTGAATCCGGAGGGAGCGCTGAGAAATAGTTGACGATCTTACAAATTCTTGCTCAGTATTGGCCGCTATTGCTTCAAGGTTTCGAAACAACTTTGATTTTGGCCGTCACAGGTTTCATAATAGGGGCGGTAACAGGCCTTCCGCTTTCACTTGTAGAGACTTACGCTCCAAGAGAAATGAGATGGCTTGTAACTAGCTACGTCGAGCTCATACGTGGAACTCCAATGCTCGTGCAATTATTCCTAATATACTACGCTCTGCCCCAAGTTGGAGTTACGTTGAACGCGATGACTGCTGCCATATTCGGATTAGGAATGAACAGCGGAGCATACCAAGCCGAATATTTCAGAGGAGCGATCAATTCAGTTCAGTCAGGACAGATGGAAGCCGCAGAATCCATCGGTCTGAGCAAGGCTCAGTCAATCCTAGAAGTGATTTTGGCGCAAGCACTGAGATTCGTAATTCCGGCATGGACAAATGAAGTCGTGTATCTCATCCAATACTCATCCATCGTTTACCTGATTACGGTCATTGAACTTACCGGAGTTGGCACAATTATAGGCACGCAGACCTACGAATATGTCTCGACCTACATTATCATCGCTTTAATATACGTGGTAACAACCCTCGCAATAGTGAAAGCATCGCACGTAGTCGAATACAAGACTGCGATTCCAGGACTATTGACGAGGAATCAACGATTCCAGTGAAAGCCATTTGGTGCCAAGTAGTAGGTAATCAACATTGACGAACCAATCTTCCCTTACAAGACGTCACGTTGCCATTAGGCGTCTAGCCATTGTCATAGTTCTCATCCTTATCGGACTTGTTCTGGTACAAACTTCGGTGACCGGTTTTCGAGCAGGCATTGTAAACATACCGCAAATTATCACAATATCAATTCAGCTGCTTGCGATAATTAACCCGCTGAGCGCGTTGCCCACTTTCTTGTTGTGCACTCAAGGATTGACAGAAGTTGAGCGAAGCAGAATCGTTCACATTACGAGTCTCTTCGTCATAGCTCTTGTGCTTACTTTCGCCCTAATTGGACAGCTAATTATCAATGCACTCCAGATTACGGTTTCGGCCTTCCAGATGGGCGGAGGAGTTCTGGTTATGGTAATCGCCGTCAGCATGCTGCAAGGAATCGAAGGCAAAGCGTTGAATGCTAAGCAGGCAGCCTTAGTCCCACTTGCAACTCCGCTGATCGTTGGACCGGGAACGATGGCTACGCTTATCGTTCTCGCGAACACTGATAACCTCATCAATGTTTTAGTAGCAGGGATGATCGCGGCCTTTGGGGTCTTCCTAATCCTCAAGTACTCGAATAAGATTGCAAACTTGATTGGAGATAATGGAGTACAAGCCGTAAGCAGACTCATGGCCATAATCTTAGCCGCCATTGCAGCAAGCATGATCCATGGCGCACTAGTGGCCTGGGGAATCGCAAAATCCTAGCAAAGGTATCCAACAATCTTCAGCTCAATTTTGTCTAGTATTATGATTTAATGGATCTCCGTTGAGGACTACCGCGACGATCCAGCCTTACGAATTCCAATTCAGTCGATTCCATAATTCAGTTCATGTCGAGGAGGTGAATCTTAACCGTTCGGTTGATGAAGGTGCGCACCATTGGAATGGAGCGCAGATGGACTGCAATAGTTGAGTCTACTTTGTGATCTATTGTGACACTACGCGAACGTACTGATAATTAGCCTCTTTTCACTCTAATCGATCCGACGTAAAAGGGGAATGACACGATGGAGAGAATGTTAACTGTGGTTTTTGGTGACGAATCAAAAACTTACGAAGGAGCTAGAGCGTTAAACCAACTCGATTTCGAGGGGAGCATCTCCGTTCACGCCGAAGCCGTGATAACGAAGAATCCTGACGGAACGGTTACCGTAAAGCAATCGGGAGACGATTTCCCGGTTCGCACAGTGAGCGGAACGGCGATCGGCGCTCTCATAGGACTTCTCGGCGGACCCGTAGGGTTCGGCGTTGGCGCAGCAACTGGTGCTATTATCGGGGCTATCGGAGACCTGCACCGCTCCGGAGTCAACGAAGATTACCTCAAAGACGTATCAGAGAAACTCACGCCAGGCAAGTGGGCCATAGTCTCGGACATTAGCGAAGAGTGGGTGACTCCCGTCGATAGCCGAATGGAAGCCCTCGGCGGCACCGTCTATCGAGGCGCTCGGAAGAATGTCGAGGATGAACAACGCGCCAGAGAAGTCGCAGGTCTAAAAGCGGACATTGCACAGTTGAAGGCAGAGCAAGCTCACGCACGGGCTGACCATAAAGCCAAGCTGCAAACCAAGATTGACAAACTGCAAGAGAAGCTTCATGTCAAGTTACAGGAGGCAAAACAGAGGTCGGAACAAGAACAAAAGGAGGCCCACGCTAAAGTGCAGGCACTAGAAAAGAAAGCGGCCAAGGCGACGGGTGAGACAAAGGCTGCCTTGGAAGCACGAATCGCCAGCATACGGAAAGAAGCAAGAAAGTCTGCAGCACACCTCGACTGGCTAGAGACAATAGAGCTTCCTGCAGAAGAAGAGATGCTAAGCGAGATGGAGGCGCTCTACCAAGGGCTCCCATTTGAGGAATACGGCAAGGACGAAGAGAAGCTGAGAGAGAATGTTGAACGGCTCGAGAAAGAATACGACAGAAGAGAGAAAGTCATTGAGCGCATCATGGAATACGGTACCGGCAACGAAAGCGAGAAAGCACTAAGAATGTATCCAACACCCGTTCTGGTAAAATGGGAAGCAAGCTTAGAGAACTACCGAGCAGAGAAGCTAAAGAAATAATAACCCCCCATGGGCCCCAGGAAACCAAAGTTTCCTGGGTTCAACTTTTTTATGATTAAACCTGATTTCGTACCCACGTTGAAATGATTAGTGTTAGAGGGTGGTTGCCGTGTGGGAGTTTGGTGAAAGGGGATGGGCGTCTATTACCGTTGGCATTGCTGCGGGAGGGGTTACAGGCCAAGGTTCGCCAGGGAAAGATAACGAGCACAAGGGTTTGGCGGGATGGAACTTTGCCGGTCTCGATTGGTACTTTGTTATCGGCTTGATATTCGGCTTCGACTTCGTTGTGGACAGGTTTGGTCTGTACGTAGCGCCTTTGGTGATGATAGGATCGGACTCTATCGTGCCTGGCGTAGGTGTAGGGATCGCATTATTCCGCCGCGTAGGTCTTGGTGTGATAATTCCCTTCTGGATGTTCGGCTTCATCGTACCAACGATTGTCGCTGTTCTTGGATCAGTGGCTATAGGGATACTCCTACTGATTGGTGTAGTAGTGGCGATCTTCGGTCTCGCCCGCTGGGCTAAGAGGCGTAACGAGTAAGTCACCCCACTCCACTTAATATGCCCCTGAATCCCGTTACAATCCTCAGCGGGAATCGAAATCAACAACCACGCTCAGCGACATGAAAGAGTAGTGCTGTAAGATGGAGAGGGTGAGAAGAGCGAGGAAAGCATTTTACGCGACATTTTCAACGGAAATCTCTGCGCTGCGCCGATTCATGGACACCTACCCACTACTTACGCTTGGAATCGCTTTCCTGATGGGGATTATTGCTGGTGGTGTTCTCAGTGCGTGGCCTTCACAATTCGTTATCCTAGCACTGTTGGGCGGGTTTAGTTTCGCCAACGCCTTTGGCTCAACCCTGGGGATTCCAAGCTACGTGTCAGTTGGACTCGTCATTCCGATTCTTGCCTTCACAACGTACGCTGCCCTTAGAATTCTGCGCTCAATCGAGCAATATCCTCGGGTCGCGCCCCATCTTTTGAAAATGAGGAAGAAACATAGTCCAATTTCCAGTTACCTTGTAACCCACGCGGGTGCCTTTGGAATGGTCGGTGTCATCGCACTTTCCACCTTCCTCATTGGCTGGTGGGTGACGGTCATCGTCGCCTACTTGCTGGAATTGGAGGTCTCCACGGCCATGAAAGGTACGGGGGTAGGCTTGCTCGTTGGAGCGTTCGTTTTCTGGGCCTCATATGAAGGACTCATGCGGTGGATCCCTAACCCTCTGATTATTACGGCACTTACCGTGGTCATCTTCTCAGGCTTAGCAAGGATAATCACCTACAAGGCGCAACACCGAAGACTTAACGAGGTAATGTCCAGCCATTCACTTTATTCGGGGTGAATGACGTTTAGCGGACTAATTCCGAAACCCAGAATCGAATCTCTATCTGATTTGATCTTCGGACTTGCACTCTCGACTGGGTCATCGTCACTGCTTAGCAGACCTCCCGTCAATCCAGAGGACGTTGTGAGCGGAGTTATTGGATTCGGATTCAGTTTCTTCATATTGATTTCCGTGTGGCTCAGGTACACTGCCATGGTAACTGTCCTGCCGCAAGACGGGCTCGGAACGAAGACGTCCGGTCGTGGTGAATGGCTAAAGCACTGTGTGGTAGTCAATCCCCGAAAGTCAGAGGATTAATTATAGAAATCAGTTGAATTGAGATTGTAATGATCTGTGAGAGGTTGACAATACCTGTTCGGAAACCAGCGGCACGCTGGGCTACTAGAACAATACCGATAAGCACTACGACGGCCGCTATTCGTCAAATAGTTTTGTGATGTTCTGTGGTAGAGGACCGGGTCGTCAACGCTTCTTACCACAACTCTATTATTCGCAAAGATCCGGCGCGTACTATAAGTATGGTTTATTGATAACTGGATCGTCCGCATTGAGACATAAAATGCACGCCCATTCATCCTCCCGCTTGCGATATGGACTCTCAAGGTCAGGAGTTAATTGACCGATGCTGTCGACATAAGTTCGCAACACGTTAGAAGTGTTCGTTGGTGTATGCTAAGTAAATGCCAGGTTGCTGATAGGCCAAGATAGTGCGTTTAGATAGAACTAATAGCTAAGAAACAGCTAACACTCTCGCGTGAATGTAATTGCCCGCAAGAACGCGCGTCCTATTTCTTCTAACCTTAACCATCTTTGTCCCTCTGCTTGCGCCTCTTGTTAGTGCTGATTCAAATCAATGGACCAAGTATCCCGGTAATCCTATTCTGAGTCCCACACCGGGTGCTTGGGACTCCGGAGGCACAACAGCGCCGGTCGTGCTGTACGACGGGGTGACCTATAGGATGTGGTACGACGGAGGTCAGGCGACTGTGAATGGGATAGGGTTCGCAAATTCCACAGATGGTATACACTGGAAGAAGTACCTTGGGCCGGTGCTGCAGCCAGGTCCTGCCGGAAGCTGGGACGATTCACAAGTCAAAGTAGGAGCTGTAGCATGGAATGGGACACTCTTCTTGATGGCATATTTGGGTGCGAATGCAACGACTTTCCAGAACGGAGCAATCGGCGTCGCTGTCTCGAATGATGGAATTGCCTGGGCCAAGTCCCCAGCCAACCCCATCCTGACGGGCGATGGTCTAGCATTAGGTAGGCCTTCCGGACTTAGATGGCAGATCACGTACAACGTGTGGTATGCTGCATATCCACCTACTAGTCCAGCTATCCGAATTTTCTACGCAACTTCAACAAATGGCCTAACCTGGACTAAGTGGGCTGGGCCGGTGGTTTCACCCTCATTGAATTCAAGCGCGTGGGATTCACTGAGTGTCTCGACACCTTCAGTGCTTCGAGTAGGCTCGAGCTTCGGCATGTGGTACACTGGCCTAAACCGGACCAGTACAACACCACAAATTGGATACGCGACCTCAAACGACGGAGCAACTTGGAACAAGACTTCCAACCCTGTACTTACTCCGGGACCCGCGGGCAGCTGGGACTCTGGAGGCGTCGAGCAACCTGACGTTGTGATCGGAACGAATGGATACATGATGTACTTTGACGGATTCAACCACACCTCGCCACCAA
>DATKOK010000104.1:0-8605 GCA_035524675.1 Candidatus Methylomirabilota bacterium
GACATCAGCTTCAGTGTACCCAGGGGAGAAATCTTTGGGCTTCTTGGCCCGAATGGTGCAGGTAAAACGACTACGATTAAGATGCTTTGTACCCTGATAACGCCGACATCTGGAGACGCATTTATCAACGGAGTTAGTATCGTCGAAAATGCGCAGAAAGTCCGTCAGAACCTCGGCGTAATGCTGACCGGTGAACGAACCCTATATTGGAAACTGACTGGCCGAGAGAACTTGGAGTATTTCGCTGCACTCTACCATTTGCAACACTCTGATGTCAAAGTTCGCATCGATTACCTGCTTCAACTTCTCGGATTAGGAGATCGAGAGGATACCATTGTCGAGAATTATTCGACTGGAATGAGAATACGACTCTCGTTTGCCAAAGCTCTTCTGAACGAAGCTCCAGTCCTGCTTTTTGACGAACCAACCGCCAGCTTGGATCCCCAATCATCGCGCCTAATCCGTGATGTAATTAGAAGTTTGAAGAAAGAGGGCCATGCCATAATCCTGACCACGCACAACATGGACGAAGCTGACGTCCTCAGCGACCGAGTGGCGATCATCGATCATGGAAGAATTGTGCGCTTAGGTTCGCCTTCAGAACTCAAAGAGAAAGTGAAAAGCAATGATATCATTGAGATTGAAGCAGTCAACCTTTCGGACCAAACCGCCAACACTCTTCAATCGTTCAGCGAAATTTTGAAAGTCGCACTCTCTACAGGAGACTCGAACGATAACAGAGGAATGCTCAGAATTCATGTGGAGAAGGGAAAGGAGGTTCTGCCCAGACTTTTAGAATTCTTAGTACGCAAGCAAGTCTCCATAACTAAAGTGAGTTTCATCGAACCAACGTTGGAAGACGTATTCATATCAGAAACCGGAAGGAGTCTGAGAGACTAGTGAGAATGGTCTCTGGACTCAGGGGCACTCTAGGTGTGCTTGCGGCAATCTTCTGGAAGGGAATGAAACACTACGTTCGCTACCCGGGTTCTCTCCTAATTTACCTCATGCTCCCTTTTCTTTTCACGATGCTAATCTTCGGGATGGGACGCTTCATAGGTGGCGGCAACGCGGCCCTAAACTTCGCCACGCGAACTGGAACCAGTAACGTCTTAGTGTACGAGATGCTCGGTGGCGCCGTTTGGATGACAAGCTGGGTCGTCGTCGAGGACGTCGGTGTTGCATTACGAGACGAACAGATGAAGGGAACTCTGGAGCAGAATTTTTTGGCGCCTGTGAATCGGTTCACACTGTTGATAGGCATAAGCCTTACAGATATCGCGATAACAACCGCGATTTTCTTGGTGGTTGTTGGAGCAACTCTCGCCTTCACGATGCCCGGAGCTTACCTGGCCTTCTTTCAAGCCTTCTTGATATTGTTGATTGGGTTGATTCCCCTTTTCGGTCTAGGCTTCTTTTTTTCTGGATTCGTTATCAAGTTTAAGGAGCCATACATCTTCACTCAAATGGTCAATCTAATCTTCGGAACGTTGACGGGCACATATTATCCTGTTACGATTCTTCCCTTCTGGGTACAATTTCTCTCCAGCCTATTGCCCCAGACCTATGTTATCAGCAACATGCGGCAGATCATTCTCGCAAATCAAACCTTAGTGAGTCTCTATGGTAGCATCTTCATACTCCTGGCGTTGGCTGTCGTATATCCAACCCTCGGGTACCTTGTATTCAAGAAGTTAGAGAAGGACGCGAGTGTTACCGGTGAACTATCAAAATATTGACGGACTTAAGCGGCTTGCAGAAGAGTTCAAAGCCGCCTTCATGAAGGATTTTCGATCGTACATTCGCTATCCTGCATGGCTCATCGGGGACTTGGTAAGTACTCCACTATGGTTTTTCTTCTTCGCCGTGGGCGTTACCCTCTTCGCGCCGACCACGCAGACTTCAGAATATCACGGCTTCAGCTTCTTTTTCTTCGGTTTCATCTTCATAGTTCTATTTAGTACAACTATCTGGGGTGTAGGTCAGAGTGTACGAAATGAGCAGATGGCGGGAACATTGGAACAGTTCTTCCTCGCGCCTGCCAATCGATTGACGTTAATTATGGGACGATGGGCGCGAATTTTCGTGACAGATCTGCTTGTTGTAGGATATACAACAGGCCTTCTCTATCTCTTCGGCGGCGGCCCATTGCCCCTTTACCAGCCACTACTCTTCACTTTTGCATTAGGCCTGTTTGAAGTAGGGTCAATTGGCTTCGGCCTATTATTCGCCGGTTTAACAATGAAATTGAAATCATACAACACGCTCTCCAATTTGGTATTTTTCGGTTACATGATCTTAACCGGAGCCCTTTTCCCAGTTACTGTGATCCCGATGCCGTTCCGTTACGTGTCACTAGCAATTCCTTTCACATATTTCATCGACTTAATGCGACACGCGGCGCTCCTTACGCCTACTATCCTTCCTGAAGGTCTGGAGTACGTGTCGGGCATTCTGGTTGCCCTCATTATGCTCCTTGCGGGTTTCGCCGCATTCAATTGGATCGAACAAGACGCTAGAGTCCGCGGTTCGATAGCAACGAATTAGAGCGATATCAAATGGACTACAGGGAACTGGGAAGATCGGGAATCAAAGTCTCAGTCATAGGATTAGGGACATGGCAATGGGGCAGTCGCGAGTGGGGCTGGAATCAGCTCTATTCAGAGAGGGACGTTCAAGCAGCTTTTCAAAAAGGTTTGGAACTTGGAATCAACTTCATAGACACAGCCGAAATATATGGCCATGGCAGATCTGAAGAAATCCTTGGCAGAGCAATCCATGATTTTCGCGACCAAGTCATAATTGCCACAAAAGTGTGGCCGTGGAATCTGAGTTATGGTAAGGTCCTACGATCGGCAGAGAAGAGCTTGAGCAGGCTACAGGCTGACGTAATCGACCTATACCAAATCCATTGGCCAAGCCACCTTGTGCCTATTAGAAACACTATGAAAGCCATGAAAAAACTCGTGGAAACTGGGAAGGTGCGATGTGTAGGGGTTAGTAACTTCAATGCAAAACAGATGAAAGCGGCACAGGAGGCCCTGGAGCCAATTGAACTTGCCTCAAATCAGATGAAATACAACCTAGTTGATAGAGGAATAGAACGAGAACTTCGCCCTGCCGCGCTCGCTTCACAAGTGACGATCATCGCCTATAGTCCGTTGGCGAAAGGCCTTCTCACTGGCAAGTACACTGCAGGGTCAAGCCCAAACAGCTTTGTCCAACGTGCGAGTCCTAGATTTTCCAAGAGAAACCTTGCCAGATTTGATCAAGTACATAGAGTCCTGAGGCATATCGGAGACGCGCATGGGAAGACCATTGCACAAGTCGCATTAAATTGGTTGATAAGCAAAGAAAACGTTGTCGCAATACCCGGCGCAAAACGACCGGTCGACGTGGAAGACAGTGCTGGCGCAACAGGCTGGCAACTTACCCGCGACGAGATCACCGCGATGGAAACAAGCGCAAATCAAATCAGTTTCGACAAGATAAGCGGCTTACCAAATCTCATCCGTGGGTTGATTCCAATCTAGGCGAGCAAAGAATTCGCTTTCTGTCAAGCCTTAGAACATTTAAGCAGTAGGACCTCTTAGTTGTTCTCCTCTAAGGGCGCGTGTGGTTGGCGACACTTCGGCTCGGATACTGGGCGGCACAGGAGCAATATGACCCTCAGAGACTCCTGCAGTATGCTGTCCACGCTGAAGTCGTAGGCTTCGACATGATTGTGACCAGCGACCATTTTCACCCTTGGGGAGATACAGGTGGGCAATCGGGCTTCCCTTGGATTTGGCTTGCATCTGCGGCTGAGAAGACTCGGAAAGTCGAACTTGGAACCGCTGTAACTACGCCGCTCTATCGTTATCACCCAGCCATAGTTGCACAGGCATTTGCCACTCTTGACAATCTCTATCCAGGCAGGATTTTCGTAACCTTGGGGACTGGACATGCGATGAATGAGATCCCGCTCGGATTCAAATGGCCGGGATTTGAGGAGAAGATCGCACGCCTTGAAGAGTCTTTGGAGGTTATAGAGAAACTCTGGCAGGGAGATTTTCTGACTTACAGTGGCAAGTACTATCAGCTTGACAAAGCAAAACTCTACACAAAACCGAAGACGAAGATCCCAATATATTTAGCAACATCCAATGAGCGCGTCGCAAGAATCGCGGGACAATTCTGCGACGGCATCCTAACCAACCCGAGAAGTCTGGATCGATTCAACAAGATAGTTCGTGCGATGGAGAAATCAGCAGTCAGGGTTGGCAGGGATCCTAAGAAATTGAGCAAGAGCATGGAATTCAAAGTGGCTTATGATATTGATTACAACCGGGCTCTAAAATCCGCAATGTTTTGGGCGACAACAGCAATACCACGGGAAAAGCGCGAGAACGTTTGGGATCCACGTGAATTACAATCTCTCGTAGGACCTGAAGAAGAACGAAAAATCAAAGAGTCATGGCTGATTACAACAGACTCCGACGATATCATCAAACGATTGGGCGAGTTCCTGAAAATGGGGTTTGACCGGGTATACATTCACAGCGCAAGCCCCATCGAAGAGAGGTTTCTGAATCTGCTTGGAAGAGAAATCCTGCCATGGATGCGTGAATACTACGAAAGCCTGTTCCGTCCCGTACGCACACTAGCAGTCGAGTAACCCTAACTGAATCGGACCTTACGACGTTACAGAATGGTGCCATCGTAGAATGTATTCGGGAAGTCGAAGACCGCGTTCTGCGACTTTTTCAACCAAGTATATTGGGAGCGGACTTAGGCCAAAAGCGGTTTTGACGTAGAAGCTATTTGGTCGTCCTTGGAGACCGTTTCCCTCTATTGTGAAACTAAGATCTGAACTAGCAGCGATGGTACTATCTGGGTTCCCGACGATTGAAGCTACTAGCGCTCCCATCCGTTTGAAGTTCTTACACCATCCGGCAACTATCTCGGTCTCTCCACTGTGAGAAATTACGACCAAAACATCTCCCGCTCGAGGGGCGGGCGTATTTGATTCTCCCGCAACATAGATTTGATCGCCCATCGCACGTTTCACATGTCCCACGCGGACCGCCGTCATGCGGGCAACTTCTCGCCCGCTACCCAATCCAACAAAAAAGCAGGAGTGTCTCTGCTCAAGCGCGTTAACGAGTCCTTTGAAAAAGTCTGAATCCACTATTTGATCTACAATGGAACCGATCTCCGTGAAGAGCGCCTTAGATCGAGCAACAACCCGATCCGCAGGAGCTTCCTCGTAGAGCGCCTCCGCGATGGATTGAAAGAGCACTCCTGTGCCAAGTATGAACAAGTCTTCTAGGATTCCGGTGCTCCTGAACTCCTTCGATTCCATAGGAGCCTCATCCGGCTCGCGCCCTTTGAGAACGAGGACGTTTCCATAACGCGTGCCGAGCTTTCCTATAGGCGAATCACGTTCCGAAGTGATGACGTCGATTCTAAAATCTCTGGGATTTCCTTTCTCAGCAACATACATTGCAAGCTGTTGAGCATCAAGTAGCGGCATCAAAGATTTTCCGCTTCCCGAATTTATGAGTAGGCAGACTTGGCCAAAGCGCTGCTTGAGAATTGGTGCAGCTTCGATCACGTTTCTGCCAGGGAAACCTATGTCTCCTCGGTCTAGGACGAGTTTTCCTCCACGCATTTTTGCCATTTCACTGCATGCGATGCTGAGTGCTCCCTTTGATCTTCCTTCTCCAGATGGTAGAATCACTCCCGCGCCCATAATATCATGATACAGAGCCTCGATGTCGGCTGGGTTCGTCTGTTCGAGATTCTGGTATACTCGGTTTACGAACGTCAAATTGCTGACTTCGTTTGACATGTCTTTCTCCAGCGCGGGAAGTTGTCGACTCATTCTTGGTAGATATTCTTAGATAAGTGGTTTCGCTTGTCCACGTTTGGTTTGATTCTGAGAACTCTGATTATGAATGTGACTGCATTACTGCTTTTCAGCCACGAGAACGATGCCGACCGCTTAAGTAGCGTCAATCGAACTGACCAATCGAGGCTGTCGCATTGGTCCGTTCGGAAAGTGCCGCAACGCGTACAGCCTTGAGCATAGTCGACTGGCAGGTCAAACTCAGTAACCTCTTGCTCTCATCTTCGAATCATAAGATAGTTTTCGTAGGGGTCGGTCATCCTCTCCGAGGAGACGATTACGTAGGCAGCTATGTTGTCAAAGAACTCATCAAACGCGTTGAATGTAAATCAATCAACGTAGATTTCTTGGACGCAGAAGACAGCGTAGAATCGGTTATAACGAAGGCTTACCAGGCAAGACCAAAGCATATTATATTCATTGATTCGTGCGAGATGAATGTTCAGCCCGGAGAGGTTCGCCTAATCTCAGTATCCGAAACCGATTATCCATTCTTCACGACTCACGGAATCCCACTGAAGCTTCTGTCCGAGCGGCTACTGCCTCAGAGTGAAGCATGGGTCTTAGCAATTCAACCGAAGCAGGTGGAATTTGGCGAGAAGATGTCGCCAGAAGTCAGCGAAGCAGGCATATCGGTTTCGCAGTTCATTCTGGAGAAATTGTCAGAGGGAGATTGAGTGTTCATAGTTGATTTTGACCTGTTAGGCGCAATCGTGTCAGTCATAGTGTTCGTCTTCGCCTTTTACTTCTTGGTAGGCAAATTAGGAAAAGTTAGCACCGGAAGCGGAACCAAGTTTGACGCATTCTCTGGCGGCGAAGAATTACCGCCAGAACGTGGCAAGTATCATTCTGAGCTTTTCGTTTACGCAGCACTATTCGTCGCGTTCGAAGTCGTTGGCCTGTTGATCGCGAGTTCAATCGCCGCTAACCAATTGATCTGGCAACTTCTATTTGCGCTCGCAGGCGGCTTCTCACTGTTCGTGCTCATGGTATGGTTTGTGGGAACTGGAGGCGCTGAGCTTGCTTGATAAACTCTCAACTTGGGCTAGAAAACGCTCACCATGGGTGTATCACATCAACGCGTCATCATGCAATGGTTGTGACATCGAACTTGTGGCAAGCCTTACGCCTACATATGATATCGAACGATTCGGTGCAGTTCTGGTTCCAAGTCCTCGGCATGCCGACGTTCTAATCGTGACAGGAACTGTGAATGCTCAGACAAGAGATAGGCTTAGGAAAGTGTACGAGCAGATGCCCGAGCCAAAGCATGTCATAGCGCTAGGGGCATGTTCAGCAGCCGGCGGCGTTTTCAAAGGCTGTTACAATGCAGCTCAAGGAGTACAGGACGTTATCCCTGTCGACATGTTCGTTCCAGGTTGTCCTCCTAGGCCCGAAGCGATCATGTACGGAGTACTCAAATTGTTGGGGGAAGTGAAATGAGCGAGATATTTCTTCAACGACTAGAATCTTGCGCGGCCGATGCAAAGACGAAAGTGATCAAGCTGCGTGATCACGAACTCCTAATTGAAGTGGAACAAGAACATGTCAAATCGTTAGTCACTAAGATTTGGAACGATGGAATCTCGCGCCGTCTCTCTACGATAACTGGACTTGACTTGGGTCAGAAGCTTGGGATAGTCTACCATTTCTGGCAGAACGAAGACGTATTACATGTCAGAACAACTGTTCCAAAAACTAACGCGACTGCGGTATCAATAGTTGAAATCATTCCTGGTGTAATCCTGTACGAAATGGAAATTCATGACATGTTCGGAGTTACATTTGTCGGAAACCCGTGGATGGATAAGAAACTGCTTCTCCCCGAAACGTGGCCTGACGACTTACCCCCGCCTTTACTGAAGACGTCTAAAGCGGCTGAAATTCGTAAACGATTGAAATTGGAGGTAGAAAGCAAATGAGTGAGACAGAAAGGAAAGTGGAATCCGCTGGGTTGATGAAATATTCGACGGAGAACCTCGTCCCGTTCGGACCTATTCATCCAGCACTGAAGGAACCCGAATACTTCAAACTCGTTCTTGAAGGCGAAAAGATAGTAGAGGTCATCCCAAGGATCGGCTACGTTCACAGAGGATTGGAAAAAGCCGCGGAGACTCGGCCGTGGGTTCAGAACATGTACATGTTCGAGAGAACCTGTGGCATTTGCAGTTTCGTACACAGCCTCTGCTACGGACAAGCAGTCGAAGGACTGACGATGTATGAGGTCCCCCGACGCGCCAAGTACATTCGGCTAATAGTTGCAGAACTCGAAAGAATTCACAGCCACCTGCTTTGGGTTGGCTTAATGGGACACTGGGCAGGCTTCGAGACACTGTTCATGTGGGTGTGGCGCGACCGCGAAATCGTTCTTGATATTGTGGAAGCAATCTCCGGAAACCGAGTTCACAAATCGATGAACGCCTTCTGCGGAGTCAGGCGTGATATGCCCGAAAACATGGAAGATCAAATAGTCGAGAAAATGAAGTACCTAGCGGATCGAGCGCGATACTATAGGGAGATAATTGATACTGAAGAGACGATGCTCGAACGAACTGAGAAGGTTGGCAAAGTTAGCGCAGATACTGCCGAGAAATTATGTGCTGTCGGCCCGATGGCTCGCTATGTGGGAATTCAGCACGACATACGCTTGAATGACCCTTACGCTGCGTATGACGAGGTCCCATTCAGCATCGTTACGCGGAATGAAGGGGATGT
>DATKOK010000105.1:0-7225 GCA_035524675.1 Candidatus Methylomirabilota bacterium
TGAAGCATTCGGCGAGTGTGCTGACCACGCCAAGTCTCTAGGGTTGAAGATATGTGCTGAACCGCTTCCACCAATCGAGTCCAACCTAGTGAACAACCTGCAGGATTATCTGAAGCTGTCTCATGAGGTGAATGCTGCGAACCTAGGATGTCTTCTCGACATGGGACACATGAACATCGTACATGAAGACGGCCTGGACTATGTGAAGACCTTAGGTGAGAAATTGTATCACGTTCATGTAAGCGACAACAACGGCACAGCTGACCAGGGGCTGATTCCAGGTCATGGCATCGTGGAATTTCAACCGTTCATTCAAGCATTACGCGAGTCAGGATACAAGGGTTACCTGTCTCTAGAACTGTCATTCAACTATCAGCAAGACCCTGACGCAGCAGCTTACAAGTCGAAGAAGTTCATGGATGGTTTACTCGGAAGCGCGTGAGGGTCATATCAGCGCCTCAAGACGCTTTCTAGCAGTGACCAGTTCGCGTCGAATGTCACGCCCGAATATGGCTTCTAGTGAAACGTAACCATCATACCCAACCTTCCTGCAAGCGTCGAGTATAGGTTCGAAATTTATGTGACCGCTCCCGGGTATCCTTCGGTTACAGTCAGACACGTGAACCGCCACAATTCGCTTACCTGCCTGAAATATCGGTTTGGTGAATGATGTTTCCTCGAAACATGCGTGATGTGAATCGTAGACGATGCCAACGCTTTTCCGATTGACGGACTTTGCGAGTGAAAGTGCTTCTTTGACGGTGTGGATGTTCGAGCTTTCAAACCGATTCACTGGTTCAATGGCGATGCTAACGTTTCTCTTCGCAGCAAAAGTTCCTGATTTCTTGAGAAGATCTATGAGCCTCCGATATCCTACCTCGGGGGAGACGCCCCTTGGAATTCGTCTTGACCGTGGACTTCCCCACACGATGGTTCGCCCTTCAAGACTGTGAACAACGTCGACAAATCGGTTCGTGTAAAGAAGAGCGTTCTTTCGAGCGTGAGGCGACGGGGAGGCGAGGATCATCTCCGGCGGGTAAAATGCGGTGAAACCGGAGAATTTCAAATGATTCTTCTTCAGGAGAACTCTCAACTTACTGATATCGCGGTCTGTTAGTCGCCTTGGAAGCCACGGAGAGAGTTCAAAGGCGTCGAAGCCTGCATCTGCGACAAGTCTGACTGCCTTCGGGTAATCCACACCCGCGAAGTGAAGCGCACAAGCTAGTTCCATAGTCATCCTTTTCGTTCAGCTTTTCATGCTAATTACTCTCACGCCGTTTCAATGTCAATAGTTAGCAGTACAAGCTTTAACAGTGATGATAGGAGGGTCGCAGACATGTGGCAAAGGCTTCGTGGGAGAGAAGAAAGCACCGGCCCAATAAAGGTCGGCGTCATTGGAGCGGGCCTCTTCGCGTGTCAAACCATTGGTCAAGTATCGCGAATCCCTGGAATCACGACTTCCATAATCGCGGATATTTACAAAGATAAGGCCACTCGCGGATTCGTAACTTTCGCTCGTCGGAAGCCCGGGGAGATCACCGAGGTGAACAGCGTTGAGGAGGCGAACCGTTGCATCGAGAAGAGTGTTCCTGCAATCACGACGAACAGTCAGGTGTTGATAGAGAGCGACGTCGACGTAATTCTTGAGGCAACCGGCGTTTCCGAGGCTGCAGCGAAACATGCCTATGACGCGATAAGTAAGAAGAAGAACGTCGTTATGGCTACGGTCGAAGCAGAATGCGTAATCGGACCTCTCTTATCCAAAATGGCGCAAGAACGCGGGGTCGTATACAGCCAGGCCTACGGGGACCAGCCCTCAGTCATCTGTGAACTGTACGATTGGGCCGTATCGTCAGGGTTCGATGTTGTAGCAGCAGGCGAAGGAACGGCTGCGAGATTGGAATGGAGACACAAGACTCCTGAGGATGCACTCCAAAGGTTCGGATTCACCCAGGAAGAAATTGAACGTTTGAGATTGAATCCGAAGATGTACAACTCGTTCATCGACACAACAAAATGCTCCGTTGAAATGGTTGCCGTTTGCAACGCAACGGGCCTGATACCCGATGTCAGAGGAATGCACTTTCCGTTAGGATCGATAAAGGACGTCCCAGAGCTTCTTAGCCTGAAGAAAGACGGGGGCATACTAGAGAACAAAGGCATTGTCGACGTAATCACTCGCGTACGGCCTGATGGCACTCGAGTCCCGAACGATATTCGATGGGGCGTTTTCGTAGTTATAACAACCGATAATGAAGATGTCAAAAAGTACTTCAAGACACTCGAGGCTCCAAGAGGAGCGAGGGGCGAAAGCGCACTTGTATACAGGCCCCATCATTGGGCAGGTCTCGAAGCTTCAAATTCCTTGATCCGAGCCGTGCTCAACCATCAACCAACCGGAGTACCATTGCCGAAAGCACCCTCCGCCGAAGTCTTGGGAGCGGCAAAAAGACCGCTGGAACCTGGAGAAGTCCTAGATGGAGGTGGAGGCTACGCAATTTACGGGGTAGCGGAGAAGGCGGCAATTGCGAGGAAAGAGAATCTTCTGCCCTTAGGACTTGCTGAAGGAATTCGCCTTAAGAAGAAGATTCTTCCCGACCAAGTAATCACTTATGATGACGTTGAACTGAACGAGGCTTCAGTTCTCCTGAAGCTGAGGCGAGAACAGGACAGACTCTTCGGCTGAATACCCGAACCATTTCGATTGCAGGTATTGCTTGGTTAAGTTGACTTCTTCCGCTTGCTCGCTGCGACTATCCTGACCACATCTCGGTCCTTCAACCTATAGTCAATGGGTAGTCGTATCTTTGACCGGACGTCAATGGCATAGAGGAGAGTCTTTGCTAGTTCGGAATGGATGTCAGCTGCCAACTCGACAAGGGATGCGTTTGGGGGTATAAGGAAAACATCAGGTAGTACGTTGCCCTTCTTATCAGACAACTTCTCAACATCTTCAACCGGATAGACCGAATTCATACTCAACAGTTTGAAGACGCATGTGTTGAGGGCGAATTGCACTCCTGTCTGAATCCATTTTGAGAAGACTCGTCTTTCTACGTATGTCAAAGCTTCCCGCTGTTCCGCCGTCAATTTCTCCTTATCCTTAACCCTGAAGGTTTCTTCACCCGGTACGTACTCGATGTATCCGGCATGCTCAGCCCGTCTCAGCGCCAGCTCAGCGTCGCTTGACGCAGGTATGACGAACGCCTGCCCGAACTCGTCGGCGAGTTTCTCATAGTTCCGTTCAGCGGGACTCAGATCCATCTTGTTCGCGACGATGAGAGTAGGTTTAGAGACTTCCCGCACAGACTTTGCAAAGTTCCAGACATCGGACTTCTTCCATCGTGCGGGTTCCACACCCGAAAGTCCACTTAATTCCAAAGCTCTCAGGGTATGCGCATGCGTTATCTTTAGTCCAGCAATGTCATGGCTGAGGCTCTCTTCAAAGGGTACACCCTTCTTTGGGTGAACATTTAGTTTCGTCACTGTCTTCTCGATGACCTTACTGAACCATCTGACGAGTTCCTCCTCAATGTCGTAGACGTCGGAAACCGGATTACCCATCCCAGGTTTGGTTAACTTTCCATCAGGGTCCAAGCTCCCTGAGCTATCAGCAATGTGAATGAGGGCGTCGGCTTGAGCTGCGACACTGAGGAACCTAGTTCCAAGTCCCTTTCCCTTCCATGATCCTTTGATCAACCCGGGAAGGTCGATTAGCTGGATTGGAATGAAACGCGCGCCGTTGATGCAGGTCGAATTTCTTGGAGTGTCAGTTACGCCAAACTCTCTGCAGACACATGCCGTTCGGACGTATGCTTGACCCGTGGCTGGTTTCTTGGTTGTGAACGGATAGGTGGAGACAGGGGCATTGAGGAGTGTAGCAGCATTGAAGAACGTGGTCTTCCCGGCATTTGTCTTGCCGATCAAACCAATTCGTATCAAGGCGTTTCAATGTAATCTTCGCTCGACTAGTATTACTACTTGACGGCACAGCCGTATAGATGTCCCGAAAGAGGGACGTCTGCCAGCTTCATATCTCCGAAGGAAGTATTCTCTCATCGGAAGCGGTTGTAGATGCGTGAGATCATTGCGCGGGATATTATGCTCAAGGGCGTTCTCACTATTACTGCGGACAGGAAGGTCGCGTATGCCCGCCTGCTGATGCTACGGCATAACGTGGGCGCCCTCCCCGTCATCGACGAGGCTGGTGTTTTGCTGGGCATAATTACGCAACGAGATATTGACTTAGCAGGCGCAGATGTATCCGATCTGCTCGTTTCAGACCTCATGACTCGCTCTCTCGTCAAGGCAAAGGAGTCTACGACGTTGAGGTGGATAGTTGAGAAGATGATTAAGACGGGACTCCAAAGGATTCCCGTTGTGGATGAGAAGTCGAAGCTGCTGGGCCTAGTTACGCAAACTACCGTCATTAAGGCTGCACTAATGTACAACCTGCTGCGCTAAACAAGCTGTTGAATGGAGAAGGAGAAGCTTGAAAGCTATTCGGGTTCGAGAGTTTGGTCCCCCCGAGGTTATGCAAATCGAAGACGTTCCCCTGCCGCACCCTGGGCCTGGACAGTTGGTTGTCCGCGTGAAGGCTGCGGGCGTCAATCCTGTTGAAACATACATGCGATCAGGCATCTACGCAAGAAAACCAGCCCTGCCGTGGACTCCAGGGTCAGATGCGGGAGGAGTAGTCGAATCAGTGGGCGAAGGCGTCACGAACGTGTCAGTCGGGGCCAGGGTGTACACTGCAGGTTCCATAACTGGAACCTATGCGGAACAAGCTCTCTGTGAACAGTCTCAAGTTCATCAGTTGCTCGAGAAACTATCGTTCGAGCAAGGTGCCGCAATCGGTATCCCATATGCAACAGCCTACCGAGCTCTCTTTCATCGCGCCGGCGCGGCATCGGGAGAATGGATCCTGGTTCATGGTGCAACCGGGGGAGTTGGTGTCGCTGCAGTTCAGTTGGCGCACGCCGCCGGCATGAAAGTAATTGGAACAGGTGGCACCGAGAAAGGGAGAGACTTGGTGAAGGAACAGGGCGCCGATTACGTGCTGAACCATCATGAAGCAGACTACCTTAATCAAATAGGAAGATTGAGTGGTAATCACGGAGTAGACGTCGTTCTCGAGATGCTCGCCAACGTCAACTTAGACCGAGATTTCAACGTCTTAGCTGCACGCGGACGCGTCGTCATCATCGGGAGTCGCGGAAGAATCGAGATTGCTCCAAGAGATATCATGAATCACGATGCCGCCGTCGTGGGAATGCTCCTAAACAACGCTACGAAAGAGGAATTAGCGTCTATTCACACTGGCTTGCACGCGGGCTTCGGAAACGGAACTCTTACTCCCATCGTGGAGAGGCAAATGCCGCTAGCGGATGCGCCTCTGGCGCACCACGAGGTGATGAAGCCTGGTGCATACGGCAAGATCGTCCTCAAACCTTGAAGACCGTGAGAAACTAGAGAGTAGCCGTGTATGATTGATCTAAACTGGCGTTACCGTGACCTACAGGTCGTTAGACTTGAGAATGAGTTCATCACCGTTGACGTTTTACCTGAGCTTGGAGCCAAGATCTACAATTTCATTCATCGAAGGTCGAATCGAAATCTGCTCTGGCATAACCCGCGTATACCACCAAGCCGCCAAGTGATGGGCACAAAGTTTGATGACGTATGGTCAGGAGGATGGGACGAACTGATGCCGAACGACATCCCATCTCCAGTCTTCGGAAACGAGATGCTACCAGACCACGGAGAGATCTGGTCCCAGCCAAGCGAATGGCACATCAAGTCTGAGGACACAAGCGTAAGATTCGTGAACTACGGTCACGTGCTGCCAACCGTCTTCGAGAAGACAATCTCCCTCTTGCCAGGCGAATCACACTGTACCATACAATACCGGCTGACCAACATGGGCCCGAGACCGATCGATTTTCTTTGGAACATTCACCCCGCCCTGGCCATCTCGTCAGCAACAAGGTTGGACGTGCCCGCCGTGCGGGGAATCGTTGAGAATTGGGGTACGGGCCACTTTGAACCAGGCATTGAATACGATTGGCCGACTGCGGTGGACCGTTCGGGTAACAAGATTGACATGACCCAAATCTTCCCACCAGAATCAAACCTCGCAGACCATCACTATCTCCCTAACGTGTCGCACGGCTGGTACGCAGTAACAGATTCCCAATCCAAGGTGGGCTTCGGATTATCCTTTCCAACAAGCGTCTTCCCAAACCTCTGGCTATTCCGTACGTTTGGTGGATGGCGTGGACTGTACACACTGATCCTCGAAGCCTCGAACGGGCTATCATTTGACCTTGCACTTGCCAGACGGAAAGGAAAGTGCGGTCACTTAGACGCCGGCCAGGTTGTGGAAGCAGAGATCAAAGCCGTCGCATACAGCGGCTTCGAGTCCGTGGAGAAAATCAACGCTGACGGCTCGGTCCAAGGAAGATGACAGTCGAACTGCCAAACAGATTCCGTCGATAGTGATTCGAAGTGAAGAATATCGTCGTATATTCCAAAGCGGGCTGCCATCTGTGCGAGAAGGTCCTATCCGAACTAGAACAATTAAGAACTGTCGAAATCTTCGACCTTACAACTCGAGACATAACTGACGATCCGGAACTTTATGAACGCTACAAGAACATCATTCCCGCCGTATCAGTCGACGGAGTGGTGAAACTCGCGGGAGCCGCGGTCTCGAACCCAGCAACTGTCAAAGAAGTATTGAGGAAAGCCATCCTTAGCCGATGATGTGCGCATTTTGGACGCCGAATACGGGTACATTAATGTATCTACAAGGGAACGTTAATATTCGGATAAATGGGCCATTTGATTGACAGAAATGTCAAATCTCCTCACCGTTATCAGGCAGATTAGGAAACGACCTGTGGAAGGGCAACTTGTGCTATTGCTTTCGGAATCAGAAGACGCTATCCGGTCCCACGACTACGAGACAGCCTTACGAAAGAATCGACAGGCCCAAGTCCTTTTGAGCGAAGCCTTGTCTAAGAAACACGCCAAGCATTAACGCATCAATCATAACCTAGCACGGATAGAGCCCCGAGTTCCTTCTTGACCCCCAACGGTTGGTTCACAATTTGTCCTCGTAAAGAACTTCTTATCGGTCATTCAACTAGCATCGTAAGTTGTGACTATTGTGATTACACATGTCGTGTTGGTTAAGTTGAAGGATAGCAGTGCTCAGAATATC
>DATKOK010000106.1:0-8363 GCA_035524675.1 Candidatus Methylomirabilota bacterium
GAAAATTCCTGACGTAACAACTTTCTTGTCCAACGTAAACGCAGTAAGCATCAACGGCAATACCCAGAGCATGTCGGACACGCTTGAGGCCGTGAAGTTGATCATTAAGTCGGCTCCAGCGAAGAGTGGAAGAATCAGCATCGGCCTAATATTGACGGGCGCCTTCAAGTAAAGGAGTAGAATCGCGACCACTTCGAACGCGACGAGGACCCACCTCATGTCCTTCAATCCTGCAATCACGAACGGGACGAAAATCAGGAAGTGTAGGGAGGGGTACTGGAAAGTTGCCAAATAACTTCCGGAGATTAGGGGTGTGAGGTCTGAAGGCTGTACAGCGAACATAGCCAGGGCGGGTGTCAGATCCTGCGTGTACGGGTTGAGTCCCTTCGTTACAAGAATCGCCGCGTAATGGCTGAACGCTAACACATCTGTCCTGTATGATCCGCGGTACGCGATCTCCGCGACCACGTATACGCTTGTGATTATCGACAGCACTAACGGGACCAGCGAGAAATCCTTGAACTTGGATACCGTTTTCGCTGGCATGAGCGATAACGCGATTATGAAGAGTGAGACGCCGTATAGTATCAACGTGAGCACGGCAACTTCTGGGTGGATGTCCGCTCTGCCGCGGTTCCAATCCTGGAAACCTTCGTAGAGCGCAAACTGGCCCACGAAGAGAAATGAGAGACGGAGGATGAACGATTCGTACCGAACGCGACTGAAAGAGCTCACCGTTCTATTGCATCCTCACTTCCGTTTCGATTGTTCCTGTTCCGATTACGGCGGTTTCGTATTCGGTATACTATGAATTCCAAGATTGGAAAGTTCAGGAAGATTACCACAACGAGCGCGACCGATAGCCAGGCGGCCACGACCACGCTCTCGCTGCGGGCGGGATGGAAGAATGGCTGAGGCGACATTACACGCCTGACTTGCTGGGACACGCCGTTTCCAACGATGATATCTCGCCAGATCGTGCCCCCGTTTGACAGATTATTAATCTCGAAAGTGGTTGTACCGTTGCCCCCTGACATCAACCAGACATAGATTTGCGGCATCGATAGGTCGACGTCGAAGACAATGTCAGCGTACACTTCAGAGTAGCGGAAGTCCAATAGACCCTTGTAGAAACTCATCAGATCGCCGTGCCTGACGACGGTCTGATTGTATGCTTGGTCCTGCCAGGGAAGATTTCTCCCGACATCCAACGCGTAATCAATGTACTTCCCAGTAAACCACCCACTCGTCAGCACCGTCCTTATTCGAATCCCATTGGTGCCAGTCCCGTTCAAGTCATCGAAGAGAAGCCGTCCCCAGTCTGATGTTGACTGGATGATGACTCGCATGGGTTCAGTCTCCTGCCACTCCGCTGGAAGCTGCTGACCAGTCACAGAAGGAATACTATGCCAAGTCGAAATGAATGAGACGACTAACAGGGCCAAAGTGACGACTGCGAAAAGTCTCCGCCGCAACTTACCGGCCTCTGCTCGAATTCACTTTCCTTCCAGGCTTCGATTTCTTCTTTGATTTCCGTCCTGCACTAGTCTTGTCAGATATTCTATCTTCAATCTCTAGTATTAACACCAGGAATACAACTATCCAGATTGGAAAGAGAACTTCGCCTATCGCATTATGAAAAGCGTCGAGTTGCTGTCCACTAGTCGCATACACATAACCATAGTATGAAATCGTGAAGATTCTTACCACGTTGAGAAAGATAGTGCCGGCAATTCCGACAGCCGCGTAAATGAACTTTCGCACCGCGGGTGCCTGCAACTTCGCTGCGATGACGATCATCACTACCGAATAAATTAGAATACTCTGTACGCCAACGCTAGGCCAGTAGACGACGAGTCGGTAGATGCCGTGCAAGCCATTGATCGTGAGATGGTTCGTAAATCCATAGATCGGAAGACCGAACACTTTTGCTAGAAACGCGACACCTGCAACAATAAAGTTCGCCCAAAATTGCAGCGGACCAAGCGAACCGTAAGGAAAGAATGCATCAAGCATGTAGAAGAGTAACATCCCGAGAGAAAAAACGATCGGAGTCACTGCGCGTTTGATCGCGCCAATGCTGAATACAACCGCGGTTAGGGTAGGCAGGTAGATGCTTATAGCGATGTAATCAGTTGCCATGAGGAAACTGTTGCTCACGTCACCTGACGCACCCAATGATCTGCCGATAGAGTAGATGAAATTAGTTAACTCTTGACCAAGTCCGACTTCGACGAAGTAGACTGTCGCAGCAGCAACAACAAGCGCTGTTGCGATTTTCTGGCGTTTAGTCCAACTGATCTTACCTTTCTGGAAGTCCAAGAGGTCAAAGGCTAGGAAGAAGAGAACGAACAACAGGCCCGCTCTTCCGAGCTTACCGAACCCAGCCCAGCTTAACTCAAAGGTTTGCGGAGCAACTGCAAACAAGAATAGTATCGGCACCGCGGCAAGGATTAGGAGTTCATCGCGACCGCTTAATCGCTTCAGACGTTTCACTAAGGTTGACGGTAAGGAAGACAACTTTTGATTTAGAGTTGTCTTCCGCGGTTGAGACATTCACATTTACCTAGAAGACACGATCCTTTGGATAGACCTCTATACCCGACGGGCCTATCTGGTAAGGTCGAAGTTGACTATCATGCCCGATTCCCCTCATCTTCTCGACCTGTAACGCACGTATAACGTTCCCTTCATGCACCATCGTATGTAACAGTACTACTCCTTGAGAGAGGTACTCTTCAATCTGGAAGCGTCTCGCAAGCTCCGACGTGCGTAATTCGCTAGTGATCACACATGAGCATCCCGTAGATTCGAGCGCGTCGAAGAAGAGAAGTAAGGATCGTCTACGTTTTGGCTCTTCTGGATACCGTAGCATTAGAGATGTGATCGGGTCGACAGCTATTCGCTGAATAGCCTCCTCCGTCGCGATCCGTCGAATAGTACGAGCCAGTGATCCAAGTGTTAATTCAGGAAGAACTAGCTCGACACCTTTCTCGGATGTTATTCGTGCATCCACTTTGGGACCAGGTCTCTTCAACGGTGTCGCATCAATCAATGTCAACTTTCCATCATGCTCCAAACCTTCAAGGTTCCAGTTGAAACCCGACAAGTCTGACTTAACTCTCTCAGGCTTCTCATCCAGAGAAACATACAGACCTGATTGACCAGATTTTGCTCCGCTGGCTAGGAATTGCATCGCAAAGGTTGTCTTACCCGAGCCAGGACTTCCTACCACGAGAATGGTCCTACCCTCTGGGAGACCTCCGTGCAATATTTCGTCGAGTCCTTTGATTCCAGTTGGAATCTGCGCCATTTGTTAAGCCCTAGTTTCTGAGGTGTAGCGGAGCCCATTAATTAGGTATAGTCTGGAAAGGTGAAATCAGCCTAGTTCAAAGAGCAGTCTACTCGCAACTGAACGAGTATAGAGTTTGCCCAGTTTAGAGAGAGAATTAAGCATCAAGATATACAGAGTTTGTGCTCGTGTCGTGGTGGAGGTTTCAATCGGACTCTGTTGGACGGTCAAAGCGTTAGAATACGAGAACCCGTTCCATTAAGGCCTATTGTGCTCCTGGCAGGAAGTAAACCGTGCCGCTGTAGGGGGTCAGCGAATAGAAGACGATAGCGTACTGACCGGTCTGAGGCGCGGTCCAGTTCAGGGAGGTCTGCGAACTGAATGATTGGACCTGATTATGAGTACCCGATGTGGCGTAACCACAACCCATCTGCTGCAATGTCGAAAGCAGACTCTGAGGAACAATTACGTAATTAATGGTCGGGCCCTGCGTCCAAAGTTGTGCTTGGAATTGCTGACCGCCGTTCGCGTTGAATTCGAAATAGGTGTAGTACGCGCAGGGGAGGTCATTCTGGCCAGTGAGTGTTTGATCGAGCGTGAATGACCCTACATTCGAATTGTAGTTTGGCGGATACTCCAAGAAAGTCCAACCTCCATAGGACCCCCCGCCACCATACGGATAGACAGTGGTACTTGCGACGGTGAATGTCGGATTGAATGTGTAACTCGTAAGAACTGTGCGAGTGAAACTGATCCCCGTCCAAGCACTTTGACTAAAACTAAAGCTTGTAGCTACGCTGCGGCTGAACGAGAAGCTCGTCATCACATTTGGCATTGTGAAGCTGGCAGTCGGCAGGTTGATCGTAGGACGAGCCGTAAACTGATTACCGTTTGGAGGCTGGTTGATGTTAGGCCTCGCGGTTGGTATGTTAATGTTCGGGACGCCACCGCCCCCTCCACCCCGACCGTTCCCACCCCCGCCTCCATCACTCCCTCGATCGCCTTTCACAGTCCAGATTGGGTAGAGGGTCAGCGGCATCAGTGCCGCACACATTAGGAGGAGGATAAACGAAACACTAGTCTTAGACGCTCGCATGCCCCGCTCGAGTCACTCCACCTGTAATAAACGTCCCTCATGAACCTTCGGGATGGACGATATTCTCGTATGCAAAATTACCGTGAAGGGAAGGGGATCTTGTTCTCCCAAAGCATAGACAGGTTGCCTTCTGAATCCTTGAAGAAGGCTTCCGCCCCGTATGGGTTGAAGGATATTGGTCCTTCAATCGTCGATTCTGGTCCCGTTTTTTCGGCGCGAAGGAATTTCACACCTTTGCTCTTGAGATTGCCGACGGTCTTCTTGATGTCTTTGACGACGAACGTTGAGTAGGCAAGGTTACGTTTCTCGCGTTTCTCCGGCTTGACAAGCCAAAACTCTGATTTGCCCACGTTTACCGACGCCCAGTAATTCTTCATCTCGCCCTCAGCTCGCATGTTCACTGAACCGCCTAGGATCTCAGTGTAGAATTTTATGGCCCTCTCCATGTTTCGAATGGGCACCAACGTCGCGAAACCAGCTTCAGACAGCATAACTCCACCAATCCTTTCATACACGCTCTTACCCACATTTAGTAAACGTTGCCTAGAACTGCTGAAAGCCCGTCGTTAGCGTACTCTGCTACGGTTCCATATCTCCAACTTTTGAAGTCGTTGAGGTCGACATAGCGCCAGTTGATCTCGGACGGACTTATTGCTGCGCCACTATCGGAATTTTTCCTTAATCTTCAGTAACTTCTGTCGTAATCACTCGATGTAGGTGTGGATGGGCATTAGAATACGAGCAACTTATCTGATCGTTCTACGATTCCAAGAAGGTTAATCATGTTGGACATTGGGCACACATTGCTCGTTGAATTTCTGGACTCTAAGCATGTTGCATCTCTCCCTTCTTTTCAAGGAACGTGCGTACAACTGATTGCACATCAAACTTGTCATTAGTAATTTGCTCCAACTCGACTCCTTTCCCAAGAAGGAATATTTTGACTGCATGATTAGCATTCAGTGCTGTGTTCGCGAATCGAATTGCGTTCCAGACTATTTCCGGCTCATTACTTTGGATAATGATTCCTATATTCACATGAAACACCTAGAACCATATCCATCTAACCTCATGATAAATCGTGTTCGCAATTTGCAGAGGGATAGTCACGCGTTTATCCTAGCATTGGATGTATTCTGATAGTGGTCGAGAATCCGGCTCATGATCAACCCTAGGTTAGGCAAGATTCGCGAAAGTGGAATGCCTACAGAAGAGGTTTGGGCGGGTTTCTTCAATGTCAAGAAAATCCTTGACGAGATGAAGATACAATCGCGACTCGGTGACGTGGCTGACTTTGCCTGTGGCTACGGCACGTTCACCATTCCAGCTGCTCAAAGGATCCGAGGGATCATGTTCGCCATAGACATCGACCCTCGAATGATCCGCATAATCGAGGAAAAATCGATCAGATTAGGATTGACCAATGTACGCCCAACGACTAGCGACTTGTTGCGAGATGGTTCAGGATTGAAGGATGAGAGTGTCGATTATGTAATGCTCTTCAACATACTCCACGCGGAAGACCCCCTGATTATGCTTCGAGAATGCTTGAGGATTCTAAGGCGAGGAGGACATGTTGGAATCATTCATTGGATCAGTGACCGAAGTACACCTAGAGGGCCACCCCTAGAGATGCGCCCGACGCTAGAGCAATGCGTGGCATGGTGCTGTGAAGCAGGTTTTG
Organism: Candidatus Methylomirabilota bacterium; assembly: GCA_035524675.1. Lineage (GTDB taxonomy): Archaea > Thermoproteota > Bathyarchaeia > 40CM-2-53-6 > 40CM-2-53-6 > FEN-987. The sequence goes on from DATKOK010000106.1 coordinate 6,073, forward strand.
CTACTGGGTCAGACGTAAGGTTGAATCTGGAACCATATCATTTCGGATTAATTATGGCTAAGCGTTGAGCTTTGCGAGGTTATCCAACGACCTATCATATCATAGTGCTCTGAAACCGAAATGCATCAAGCTAATAGGTCACCAACTTCGAGGTCATTTGTCAGGTTGTAGTGTTGTCTCAAGGCGTTACCGCGGCTGTTGTAATGCAACTCAGCCTAAGATACGTGAAGGCCAGCCTCGTATACCTCGTACTGGGTGGGTCACTACTGCTTCTCACGTTCACACATGTTCTTGCGTTTGAAATGACCGCTTTCTACTTTATGCAGTTGTACGGGTTTGTGGCGATGATGATTTTTGGTCTGTCCTACTTGTTCGTGCCGTCCTTCTCGCACGCTTTTCTGCATAGCTTGCGACTCGCGAAGTTGCAGTTCTGGTTGATGAATATAGGGGTCTTAGGTCTAACTGTGTCTTTCTCGGGCCTCTTGCCGTATGCTACGAGTTTGAAATTCATCATAGTCGGTTCCTTAGTTATTCAAGTCTTAGCGCTCTATTTGCATGCGTATAATCTCTGGTTGACCATGCGTGGATGGAAAGGCTCTCCCGGAGAAGCGCTAGCCAAACAATCCTCAGTCCCCTCAAGAGAAGGGAAAGAGAGATAATTATGGAATCAGACTTCGGATACGTGAATTCTGTTGGGCAAATTTAGAATGGTTAAGAAATCCAAGAAGAAAGACCATTAACTCGTCGTGCATCCACCGCACACATCGTGCTAAGCGAAGTAAGAGTGATGGGTCCACTAGCCTCCAGTCATTAGAGGCAAAAAGTCAACCTCATCACCGTCCTTCAGGAAATCCCCAAGTCTCGAGGGAACCCCATTTATCATGATCCACATGCTCCCCATCATCGACGAGAGCATCGGGTGCCTTTGCACAACACTACCCAAGAGATCCCGTACGGTGGCCGGATCCTGAAGCACGAAATATTCGTCACTTGCGTTAACGTATTGAACCATCTGCATGTACACGACTTTAATGCTGATGAATGAACGGTCAGAATTGCTGGTCGCATTCACAAGAATTGTCGAGGGAAAAGTCTTCTCAGAGTGCTGTTCACTGACACCGCCAGAAACGACTTCGGTCAAGCTGCCTGCAGCCAGAAAAAATCCCGCTCCAACGGCTGAGTAGACCAGCCATCGCAGGAAACCGCGTCTTGATTCCAACAAGCATCTCCTTAGTATTGTCAACTAGATAGCAGGTAAACCCTTACCCGAACCTGTTAGGTGCGCACTGAGCTACTCTGCGTGAGACAGGTAGAGACTAGCGAACCAGTAGATCACGTTCTCTTCTCGTGAGAACTGTTTCTGAACCAGGATCTCAAAGTCTGTGGCGGCTTCAAAGAAGCGATGTAAAGATGCCAGAGAAGCACTGACTTGCATTCGCTTCCTTTCAAGTCTTGCAAGAGCGTCACACATGTGTGAGTGATCGAGGCGCATATTTTCACATGTACTCGAATCTAAACACTTGTTGATGATCGGAATGAGGACTCGTTCTTCTTCCCTCTGATGTTCAGCCAAGAGTTTCCTCAATTGGATGAAGCAACCGTTCTTCAAATGTCCGTGTGGGATGTCTCTCAGGTCGCTGATTTTGTTGCGTTTACTCGTCAAATGGAGTCGGATCTGCTGCAAGATGTTTTCATGTTGATCCTGCAATCGTGCGAATGTTCTACCCTTACCTTCACGCCCCACGTGAGAACCCCCCATCCTTCCCTCCTTCGCCCCTGAGTCCTTCACAACTTTCAGATCCTGACTCAAAATTAGCTTACTGAATTGAATAGAGATTATCCCTAACCTGTTCAGTCATGAGATTCGGGAACTCGTGAACAATCTCTATAGCCCACGGAGTCGATGCTGAGTTGGAAGTTGCTTACCGATGCTTGAAGCAGTAGTAAGCATCACGCCACCGCACAGTTGGATAAGGCGGGTTACAGCGAATTTTCCCGCAGCCATACGAGTCTTGGACTGTCGCAGTATTGCAGAGAAAGAAGGGGTTCAGGAACTCTTCGAAATTAGGTGTGACGAGAAATTTTCGGACAAGGTTGTCGATTTTCTAAAGCACGATGATTACGTGTATGATGTGGATATTGTCAAGGGAAAACCGGGACGCATTATCGGTTCATTGAAGACGAAGAAGTGCACGGCATGCAGAACCTTCGCCCGTGCCCTGTGCTATCTCGTCTCTGCGTCAAGCCAGCCAGACGGCAAGCTCCAGTGGACCCTGCTGGGTAGCGATACT
>DATKOK010000107.1:0-18155 GCA_035524675.1 Candidatus Methylomirabilota bacterium
TCGTCTCAAGGCCGTTGCTGGCGATATTTTGTCTGCCAGGAAGATGCCCGTTTGCATCGGGGGGGAGCACACGATTACGCTAGGCGTCGTGCAGAGCTTACCGAAGAACGTTGGCGTGATCAGCTTTGATGCACACGGAGATCTCCGCGACGAATACGGGGGTGGCAAGTTGTCGCACGCGACCGTCATGAGGCGAATAAGTGAAGTGGTTGGGACTGATGGGATTTTCATTTGCGGCGTGCGTGCCCTGTGTAGGGAGGAAGTCGATTTCATCGAGAAGGAAGACATCCGAAATCTCACTCCTTGGAACCTCCGCGAGTTAGGTCTCGAGAAGGCCGCAGAGACTTTGAAAGAATTCCTCGCCAGGTTCCAATATACGTATCTGACAATCGATTCAGATGTTCTCGACCCCGCATTTTGTCCAGGCGTAGCGAACCCAGAATTCGACGGCCTTACTGCAAGTGAGTTAACTTACCTTGTCAGGGCGATCGCAGCAGAGAGAATGATAGGCTTTGATCTTGTAGAAATATGTCCGAATTATGATTTCGGAGCCGCAGCGGTGGCAGCATCCCGATTAATCTTCGAAGTTATTGCCAGTGCAGAGAAATCCCGTAAGGCTTAGTTCCGTCGTAGCTTCGCAATGAAATATCCGTTACATTCATGTAAATAAGACCAAAAGCGTTGAGATTTGGTCAATCCCTTAAGCCCGATTGAGCCCAAGAAAGGCGTTTGCTGCTCTAAACTGAACTCCGGATTTCTCCGGAGAAAAGAAACAATTAATCCCTCGTTCTCTTCGGGCAGGATACTGCAGGTTGAGTAGGTTAGAGTTCCGCCCACGCGAACTTGTTTGGATACTGCATTCAGGATCGCCTTCTGTTTCTCAATAAGACTTTGAAGACGTGAAGGCGACAACTTCCATTTCATAGCAGGATTCTTTGTGAATACTCCTGTATTGGAGCACGGCGGGTCCACGATTGCGACATCAACCTTAACCTCAAGGTCCAACCTCGCCGCGTCGGCCACGATGCCATGAGCTATCAGACATCCCGTACGTTTGGTATCCTTCTTCCAGCGTATCATCCTGTCAGGAGAGACGTCGATAGAGAGTATTTCACCTTCATTGTGCATTAGGGCTGCTAGATGTGCAGTCTTGTTGCCCGGAGCGGCACACGCATCAAGTACCGTATCACCCGGTCGAGGCAAGGCGACCATGCCCGAGACGATTGAAGACAGATCCTGAATCACGATTTTGCCCGACTTAACTAGATCAAGTTGTTTCTGTTCAAGTTTGGGAGGGTTACTCAGCTTCGAAACTCCTTCCAGTCCGTCGACTTTGATTCCAATCGCATCTTGGACCGACAGAGGGATGTTTCGCAGAGGATTAGATCGAACGTAAAGTGGAACAGGTTTGAGGTCTCGATTCAAGATCTGAAGGCCCACGTCTCGTCCGAACAACAACAAAACGTGCTTGACATACCATGCAGGATGACAAGTTTCCAATGCAGTTTTCTCGTATTCATCGTCGGCATGAATCTGGGGAGTCTGGGAAATTATCTTCCCGATTGTCTCCTCAAACGGATGCAATGTCTTCCAGCCCAAAATCTGCCGTGCCGACGCAATTATGACCTGCAGCTGTTTCTGGTCCACTCCATCAACATACTTCGCGAGCGCGAGGATCTTGAGGAATACTGAGACTCCGTGGGGCGCATTGCCAAGTTTATCTCCAGAGGCCATCGAAACGTAGTAGTCGAGTCGATTTTGGAATCGAGTAGTCTCCATTATTAGTCGATGAGCCTGTCGCAGCTCATCAGGACTTGCACCGAGTTGATCTGCCGCACGAAACAGTGCAGTTCTCTCTCCCAATCTAGCGTAAGCCATCCAACTCAACGCTTCAATTGCGACAGCGAGAGATCTTCTCCTCATCCCAAGTTGACCGTGAGGATTTACTTCACGCAACTATTTAGTAGACCCTATGCACACACGTCGAGTAGACGAAAATGACCCTTGAGGCATACTTCAAAGACAATTTAGCGCAAACGGCCAAGCCAGTCCAAAACCGTCAGGGGCTTCTTTTCGTCCCGTCAGCCTCGGAAGACTTTCCTCCTTCTTATTTGGTATCGATAGGTTACGACGGAGGCCTCAGGAAATGTTTCCTTCGCTTGTATGATCCGTCTTCTCACCAGATCCACTTCTGGTATGATGATACTGGTCACAAACCCTACTGCTTCAGCAAACAATCGTTGCCAGAATTGCAGAAGAATGCTAACGTCACCAGGAATCCGGGTTTCGATCATTTTGAGCAAGTATCAAAATTCGAGGCATTGAGAGGACAACCAGTAAACGTTACGAAAATCGTCGCCAAAGATCCGTTAACTATCGGTGGTAAAGCGACAGGATCGATTCGTGATGAACTCACGGCTTGGGAAGCAGACATCAAGTACGTCGAGAACTACATTTACGACTGTGGCATCGAACCTGGCATGATGTACGAGTGCAAAGCAAGGAAGCTTCGGCAAGTTGACTACAGACTATCGACACAAGCAAGCAGTGAAATCGAGAAGATCTTTCATGATGAAAGCTCAGAGTATAAGTTACTTGCAAATGAATGGATGAGGTTGTTAGAATGCCCCGTCCCCCAATACAGGAGAGTCGCCCTCGATATCGAGGTAGCCAATCGTGTAGAAAACCGAATCCCAGATGCTGAGATTGCAGAGGACCCAGTCATTTGTGTAAGCCTAGTCGGCTCAGATGGGACCAGCAGAGTCCTCCTGCTTCAGAGGGAGGGAACGGAAGAGGGACAGGCCAGTCTGCCACCTGGTATAAAACTCGAATTCTACTCGACGGAAGAAGAATTGCTCGTAGCCCTCTTCCTAACTCTTCTGAGCTTCCCAGTGGTCGTTACGTTCAATGGCGACGATTTCGATCTCAAATATCTGTACCACAGAGCCCAGCGATTGGGATTTAGAAACGATGAAATCCCAATTGAAATGGGACGTGACGTTGCCTTCCTCAGATACGGCGTGCACATCGACCTTTACAAGTTCTTCTTTAATCGATCAATCCAGATCTACGCGTTCGGTCAGAAGTACCGAGAAAACACGCTTGATGCGGTGGGAGAAGCCCTAGTTGGCAGCTCCAAGATAGAGATAGACTCAGTCTCAAAGGCCGCGTATCGCGAATTAGCGGCATACTGTTATCGTGACTCGCAAATCGTACTTAACCTAACCTCGTTCAACGATGACCTAGTCATGAAGTTGATGACCGCACTTTCAAGAATCAGCTACATGACTCTCGACGATGTCTCAAGACAAGGCGTCTCTGGATGGATCCGTAGCATAATGTTCTGTCATCACCGCAAGCGAGGCTACCTTATTCCGCGCAAGGATGAAATTCTCGAAGTGAAAGGCGAAACAAGCACAGAGGCAGTCATCAGAGGCAAAAAATACAAGGGAGCGATAGTCGTTGAACCAAAACCGGGAGTCCACTTCAACGTCTCGGTTCTGGACTTTGCCTCACTATACCCATCAATCATAAAGGTGTGGAACCTAGGCTATGAAACTGTCAGATGCCCACACAACGATGAGTCGTGCAAGCGTAATTTGGTTCCTGGAACTCCACACTGGGTTTGCAGGAAAAAGCGTGGGCTGGAAAGCCTCCTTATTGGGTCATTGCGCGACCTTCGGGTGAACTGGTATAAGGTGAGAGCTAAGGACCGAACACTCCCGCCGGTCCTGCAAAGCTGGTACAAGGTTGTGGCGGACGCTCTGAAAGTTGTGCTCAACGCGAGCTATGGGGTATTCGGAGCAGACAACTTTGCTCTGTACTGTCCACCAGTCGCCGAAGCAACTGCGGCAATCGGGAGACATGTTATCACACAAGCCCTGCAAAGGGCTGAAGAGCTCGAGCTCGAAGTGTTTTATGGTGACACTGACTCCATCTTCCTGGGTGGCCAGAACACTGTTTCGCTGAACAAGCTTATCGAATGGTCCCGGACAAGTCTCAGAATGGAACTCGAGATCGACAAGAATTATCGATACTTGGCTCTGAGTTCTAGAAAGAAGAATTACTTCGGAGTATTTCCAGACGGGCGTGTAGACATCAAAGGCTTAACTGGAAAGAAACGTCACATCCCAGCGTTTCTCCATAATGTATTCTACCAAATGGTCTCAATTCTAAGTGAAGTCAGATCACCCGACGATATCGAAACGGCGAAAGCAAAGATAATCGAAATAGTCAAGGAATGCTATGTCAAGTTGCGCACCAAACAATACTCTCTAGCCGACCTCGCTTTTTCTATGATGATGAGCAGAACTCCCGAGAATTATACGAAAACCACGCCGCAGCACGTCAAAGCCGCCCGATTACTCCAGCAGGCAGGGACTGAGATGAAGTCTGGGGACATTGTATCATTCGTGAAGGTTCATGGAGAGCTAGGCGTTAAGCCGGTCCAGTTAGCCCGACCCGACGAAATCGACATCGAGAAATATGTCGAGTATATTCGCGGAACCTTCGAACAGGTACTTGACGCATTAGGAGTTGAATTTGAAGACCTTGCAGGAGTCAAGAAACTTGAATCGTTCTTTACAGGATGATGCAGAAACTTGATCCAGATCCTCGGCATAGTCAACATGCCTTTAGTGAAGCCGGGCGATAACATAGCTGATCAGATTGTCAAAGCTGCCAAAGCAGAATCCATCGAGATCCAACCAAACGATATCATTGTAATTGCGCAGAAGATAGTGTCAAAGGCAGAAGGAAACCTTATCGACCTATCCACCATTCACCCATCCTCGCTCGCAGAGACTATCGCTAAAACTTCAGGGAAAGATCCTAGACATGTGGAAGTCATACTGCGCGAATCGACCAGCATAGTAAGAATGCGCGGACCTCATCTAATCGTGGAGACTTCCCACGGTTTCATATGCGCCAACGCAGGAGTAGACCGGTCAAACGTCGGCAAGGAAGACTCGGTGGTATTACTGCCCATCGATCCTGACAAGTCGGCGAAGATGATCCAGCATCGAATAACGCAGTTGACAGGTGCCAACGTTGGAATAGTCATATCTGACACCTTCGGCCGCGCATGGAGGAACGGTCAGGTGAATGTTGCCATAGGAGTTGCCGGCCTAAGCCCAATCGTTGATTACCGAGGCACTCAAGACATGTTCGGAAATCAGCTAAGCGTCACCCAAATTGCAATGGCTGATGAATTGGCTTCTGCCGCGGAACTCGTAATGCGAAAAAGTGATCGCATACCCGTGGCGATTGTTAGAGGAGTAGACTACGTCAAGCAAGACGGGTCGATTAGACTATTGATCAGACCTAGAGAAGAGGACCTATTTCGATAACAATATTCGTAAGGTTATATACCTTCCAGATGCTTCTAGCAAAGATAGTGTTCTAAGTGGAAGAAGTCAAGCCACCAGTACCGGTGCACGTAACGGATATGCTAAATTTCTCCAGACTAGCGCTGGGCTTGACAGATGGCTCGCAGATCTTATGGTACTTCAAACATAGGGGCAAGCACATCTTAGGACTATTCACCGCCTACATGTACTGGGAGGGTGATCTCCCGATACTTGCATACACGATAGTAGATTCGGCGCCAAAGGCTTTCCTCGCATATCGAAGCGACTCCGCCAAAGGTGAAGAATGGATGTTCTCGGATGAAGCAGGAGATACACGATATCGATACGGCTCATTCGTGGAATTGAAAAGCATACCAGAAGCATTCGTTCAAGCTCTCGACGGTAACTTTCCAGAGGTATCCCAACCCATGCTTGCCGAAGTCGAAGACATAAAGTCAATAGCTAGAATTCTGCTCCCCCTCTCACTGAGGGAAGGAACCTTGTTTCCGCTCTGGCACTTTCCTCGCGGGAACCGATACATTGTAGGTACATGCATCCCGTTCGAACATTACTACGACGCAGATGCCCTACCCGTCTTCTTCTACGTATCAATGGACCATCCCATAAATCCACACGACGGTTTCATAAAGTACATAGCCATAAAACCTAACGGGGAAAAAGTCGAATATACCCATCATACATCTGACGCCAAATTCTTCTACGCGAAATTGGTCTCGGTCAACGATATGCCAATCTTTCCCAAGTGACTAGACTTGTTGAACGATTGGTTACATCGCTCATCGTGACTGTATTGCCATTCTCTAATCTTATGCGTGCGTCCTCGGAACGAGCCCACAGCAGAATCGTGTTAGCACTCGATCTCCAAAACGACGATCGTCAGACACTCCTGAAGCAGTGCAACGCAATTCTGGAAGGCGTTGCCAAGTACATTTGCGCAGTCAAGATAAACCGCCAGCTTGTCCTCGCGCTCGGATTGCCCACTGTGAGTCAAATCGTAACAAACGTACACGAACTGTCGTTACCGGCAATAATGGATGCGAAACTGAACGATGTTGGACACACGAATTCATTCATGATGGAGTCTTACGTTCACGCAGGATTTGATGCAGTAATCGCAAGTCCGATAACCGGATGGGAGGGAGGAATGGATTCTGTCTTTGAGATAGCGAGGAAGGAGGACAAGGGAGTGATTCTGCTCACTTACATGAGTAATCCTGGCGCAGAACAGTTCTATTCCATGATGACTGGAGTTGAAGACGGACAAAGGCCCATCTTCGAGACGTTTGCCCAGATGGCAGTCGAATGGAGAGCAGATGGATTAGTGGTAGGTGCCACGCGCCCTGATATTATCAGGCGGGTCAGATCCCTCGTAGGGCCCTCCATGGAGATTTACAGCCCTGGTGTCGGAACGCAGGGAGGAGACGGAATGAAAGCTCTTGAGACTGGCGCAAATTACCTCATTGTGGGTAGGACGATCTACGGTTCGGAAAATCCACGGAACGCAGCCCGAGGCTTGCATGAATCGCTAAAATGACGTGCTAACAAATTTGGTATGTCCACTGAGCCAAGGTGGCTCCATAGTACAAGTTCATTGCACTGCCTATCGAGGACAAAACCAAGGCTTTTATTCACCTCACTTCGTACCGCGTAGGACGTGAGTTCTATTGGGTGGGGCTAAAAAGAAGAGCATGGCACAAATGGAAAAGCAACAGGTTCAGCAAGACAAGAAACCCGAACCTGCAAAAAAGACTAAAGGAAAAGGACCTGTTCCGGACAAGAAGACTGCGAGTATAAGCCTCCCCAACTTTGAAGATGAGAAGTTCATCGGTGAACTATCCAAAATGGGTGCATTAACCCCATACTCGATAGCGACACAATTCAACGTAAGATTAAGTGTTGCCCGTGATATACTCGAAGAATTAGAGAGAAGACGGTTGGTCAAGGCTGAGGGCGGGAACGCTAGGATTAGAATCTATCGCCTTGCGGCTGCTTAGGCCTTCGCAACCGTAATCTTAGTTCCGCTCTTGATGCTTCGAAATAGATCTAGATTAGAAACTACTCTACCAACGATGTTCACTGGACTGTACGGGTCAGTGGGACCGTAAAATATGCAGAGTGCTGATCCCATCGGCCAGTATGCTAAGCTTCCCACGTCGACCTTGGCCTTGGCCTTCTCAGAGCCCAGCTTAACGGGCGTCTCGAAGTAGATCTCCTCCTTCCATCGAGCGGCCCGTCCTTCGAACGGGAGAGCCTTCGCCAAGTTGTCAACTGTAACAGGACTGTGGAACCGGATTAATTCTGCCTCTGCCTCCCCATATCCTTCGGCAATGAGCCGGATCTTGTAACGTGAAACATCCACGGCGGGCTTAGACTCGGATGGTTCAGTTGTCAGCTTGCTCTCACCTCGGCAGAAACAGTCGGACCTATCTCTTCATGCACTTAGAAATAGGTTCTGTTCGACGTTCCTCCGCGTTGTGTTTTCCATAGAACTAGGGAATAAAGAATAACTAGCACTCGCGTTGATGCCGGGACTCGAGGATGGTCACGAATGGACACGCCTGTAAGAACTTTGATAATGGGGGCTGCTGGCCGAGACTTTCATAACTTCAACGTCTATTTCCGGGACAACGCGGATTATGAGGTAGTTGCTTTCACGGCAACCCAGATACCAGGAATAGAAGGTCGCACATATCCTCCATCCCTCTCTGGTTCTCGGTATCCGAACGGTATCAAGATTCTTCCTGAAGGAGACTTGGCGAAGATCATTCGAGAGAAAGATGTTGATTTGGCGGTGCTCGCGTATAGTGATCTTCCTCATGATGCTGTGATGCAAAAGGCATCTCTCTGCCTCGCCTGTGGCTCCGACTTTCGTTTGATGGGCCCAAAGACAACTATGCTCAAGTCTAGTTTACCGATGGTGTCCGTTTGTGCGGTCCGGACCGGAGCTGGAAAGAGCACCGTGTCGCGCGCCGTTGCACGGTCGTTGAAGAAGATGGGTCATCGAGTCGTTGTAATCCGTCACCCTATGCCATACGGCGATTTGGAGGATCAAGTGTGCGAACGTTTCGCCTCTTACGGAGATATGGATAGGTATGAATGCACCATTGAGGAACGAGAGGAATACGAACCTCACATCGACGCGGGCAACATTGTCTATGCTGGAGTCGATTACGAGAAGATACTTCGAGAAGCGGAGAAGGAGGCAGATATCATCGTTTGGGATGGAGGTAACAATGATCTTCCATTTTACGCTCCAGATCTCCAAATTGTCGTCGTCGACCCCCTCCGACCCGGGAATGAGGTCTCATATTACCCAGGTGAGGTAAACTTGCGGATGGCGGACATCGTAGTAATCAACAAGGTCGATAGCGCCACACGCTTGAACCTTAAGGTCGTCAGAGAAAACATCAGACGCATGAACTCGAACGCGAAAATCGTGGAAGCGGCATCAGAGATTCACGTCGACGACAAATCGAACATTCGCGGCAAGAAAGTGTTAGTAGTTGAAGATGGTCCCACGGTCACCCACGGAGAAATGAAAGAAGGAGTAGGCGCCATAGCTGCACATCGATACAAAGCCAAAAGCCTCGTTAACGTAAGGCCATACGCCGTCGGCTCGATCAAGCGTACTTACGAAAAGTACCCGCACCTGGGGCGTGTCTTACCCGCAATGGGTTATGGCGAAAACCAGATCAGAGATCTAGAAACCACAATCAATGCAGTCAAATGCGATTCAGTAGTTCTTGGCACACCAATTGACCTTCGAAGGATAATGCGTATCAGAGAACCAGCAGTACGTGTTCGATACGAAATTCGCGAAACCACTAAGCCTACTCTTGATGAATTGCTTAGAGCACACTTGAAGTCAGGGAAGTCAAGCTAGGACTCTCTTGAGCGTCTCAAAGACGTACTCTAACTCGGAATCGCCCAGCTTCGGATGAACCGGAATAGAGAATACCTGACGACATGCCTTCTCTGTTTCGGGAAGTGGCCGGCGTGACGCTAAGGCCCGTTCTCTATAAAGTGGCAGTAGATGAAGAGGAGATTCGTAGTAGACTGCACCTTCGATATTTTTCGATCTCAACTTCTCCACTACCTTGTTCCTCTTTCCAGCGTTTGCTCCCCTTAGCCGCAACGTGTAAAGATACCAAGCGTGCTTCCTCCCGGTCGGTTCTTTCGGTGGCATAACCTTTCCGAGTATCCCAAGCTTCTCGCTTAAGACCCGGGCATTGTTTCTCCTCGCCTCAAGGAAGCCGGGCAATTTTCGGAGTTGAACTAGCCCGATAGCGGAGAGCATCTCGTTCATGCGGTAATTGTTACCTATCATTGTGGGCCAGTACGGACGTCGTTCTCCATGTGTTCTCATCATACGAAGCTTTTCTGAGTGATCGTCGTCATTTGTTGTTATCATACCTCCCTCTCCCGTAGTCATGTTCTTTCCAGCGTAGAAGCTGAAGCATGTCATGTCACCGATCGATCCTATCATGGCTCCATTGTATTCAGCTCCATGTGCCTGGGCCGCGTCTTCGATAAGAGCAACACCACGATCCCGGGCAAGCTTCTTGAGCGGATCAAGATCCGCTGGTAAACCGTAGAGGTGAACAGGCACGATCGCTTTAGTATTTCGAGTCATAACTGCTTCGACCGTTTCAGTGGTCACATTGTAAGTCTCGGGATCAATGTCTGCGAAGACAGGCTCAGCTCCACACATAAGAACGGTTTCGGCTGTTGCATGAAATGTAAAGGATGGAACGACTACTTCATCCCCCGGTTTCACGCCTGTCACAGCTAGAGCTGCATGCAGTGCAGCAGTACCGCTGGCCATGGCTACGGCATGTTTGGCTCCCACAAAATGAGCAAATTCCTTCTCGAATTCCAGCGTTCGCGGTCCCATACCGCTCTTCTCAGTAAGAATTCCACTCTTCAAAACATCCGTAACTGCATCAATTTCCTCCTTGCCGACCATGGGTTGGTTAATTCGAATAATGTCCCGCACGCTTATCGTCTCGAGAATTTACCGAAAAGGAGGCAGATTGATGCATAAACATTTCTTACTGGTATCCTTGCTATGCAACCTGCTCAGTAATAGATGAATATCGACGCGGAGCTCAGATTGACCCATCCTTAACAGTCATGAAGAAGCAAATGACGCTACTCGCATAACGCTTATATCGAGACAATTTTCGTCTGATCTACGGTCTTTCAGCGGAGGCTGTTGGTAACGTCAGTTAAAATTGGCGGACAAAACGCCATCATTTTGAGAGAGGGTACCTCACGCACGCAAGGCCGAGAGGCTCAGCATGCGAATATCGAGGCTGCCCTGGTAATAGCTGAATCAATCAAATCTTCACTCGGACCCAAGGGCATGGACAAGATGCTTGTTGACGGGTTTGGGGATGTCACCATAAGCAATGACGGGGCAACCATCCTCGATGAGATGGACGTCCAGCACCCGGCGGCTAAAACGATGGTGGAAGTCGCCAAGACGCAAGATGATGAGGTTGGCGATGGTACCACCACGGCTGTCATCCTAGCTGGTGAATTACTCAACAAGGCTGAAGCGTTGATGGACAAAGATGTCCACCCCACTCAAGTCATAGACGGATATTCTTTGGCAGAAGCGAAGGCCATCGATTTTCTGCACAAGATAGCCATCAAAGTGGGTCCAACCGACAAAGTAATGTTGAAGAAGATAGCGGAAGTCTCAATCGCCAGCAAACTAATCTCAGAACAGAAGGAGTACGTCGCGGACATAGCCGTCAAAGCAGTACTTCAAGTCGCAGACAAATCAGGAACCGGATATACCGTCGACATCGATAATGTGAAGGTTGAGAAGAAACCGGGCGGCTCTTTGACTGACACTAAACTGATTCAAGGCGTACTTCTAGACAAAGAAGTAGTCCACCCTGGCATGCCTAAGAGAGTTGAGAATTGCAAGATCGTGCTACTCAACTGTCCGCTCGAAATTGAAAAGCCAGAATTCGACTCCAAACTCAACATCGATAACCCTGAACAGATGAAACGTTTCCTCGACGAAGAAGAAAAACTACTTCGGGAAATGGTAGAGAAGATTGCGTCCGTGGGCGCAAACGTTGTCGTTTGTGAGAAAGGGATCGATGACGTAGTCCAGCATTTCATGGCAAAGAAGAATATTCTAGCAGTCAGAAGGGTCAAGCAATCTGATATGGAGAAGCTCACCAAAGCGACGGGCGGCCATATCATCACGAACATAAGCGATCTAAAATCATCCGATCTGGGGCAGGCAAAGCTCACAGAAGAACGAAAGGTTTCAGATGACAAGATGACCTTCATCGAGGGCTGCAAAGACCCGAAAGCACTCAGCATACTCGTGAGGGGCGGCACAGAGCGAGTTGTTGACGAAGCTGAACGCGCAATACACGATGCCCTATGCGTTGTCCGGGACGTTGTCGTCGAACCATACGTTGTCGTAGGCGGTGGAGCTACTGAGAGCGAGGTGGCAAGAATGATCAGAAGTTACGGCGAAAAGTTATCTGGCAAAGAGCAGCTGGCGGTTCAAGCTTTCGCGGACTCACTTGAGACCATTCCACTGATTCTTGCCGAGAACGCGGGAATGGATCCAATAAACTCCTTGATGGAGATACGAGCTAAACATCAGGGAAAGCAACGATGGGCGGGTATAGACCCCTTTAAGGGAAGAGTCACTGACGTTTCGAAACTCGACGTCTACGAGCCCCTCGCGGTGAAGGTTCAAGCTGTGAAATCTGCTGGAGAAGCAGCCGGAATGCTTCTTAAGATCGATGATGTCATCGCCGCTTCGAAGTCGAAGGAAGGAGCGGGCGGACCCAAGGGGCCGAAAGATGGTGCCAAAGAAGAAGGAGAAGGTGACTAAACGAGCGTCCACTACGCTCATAGGCCCTAAGAAGCTTACCCGCTTCGAACGAGCCAGAGTCGTAGGAGCCCGCGCACTTCAAATTTCGATGGGAGCACCTGTACTCCTCGACATTTCACCCGCCGCGAAATCGCCGATTGAGATTGCCGAAACCGAGCTGCAGGAAGGGGCCTTGCCAATCAGCATTAGAAGGGCCCTGCCGGACGGCACGAGCATGAATATTCCGTTGAAAACCCTCCTCGAAGGAGAACGCGAGGAGGCAACCCTCTAACGGAAGAACACGAAACTCCCGAGAGTCGGACCTGGGCCTATGCTTTCACTATTCTACTCAGCGTCTCATTATGTCTCCTTCTGCTGCGACATTTTAACTTCGCATTCCTTCAGTTCGATTTCGAACTTGCCGTCGTCTACTTTCCCACAGCCATAGCCGGATTAGTCGTGGCCGTATCGTTAATGAGGTCCCGCCGATAATCTGAGTGACTTTAGAATATTCGGTAGAGTATGCCTGAGGGCGGCGCTTCGAATCTGACCGGCGCTTGAAGCTCGCTCGCTAACACACGTCGTCGGTAACAAGGCGCGCAGTAGGGGGGACGCGAACATTCGAAACATACTGGAGTTCCGCAGTCTACGCAGGTGAGTTGACCGAACCGCATCGGATGATTCCTGCACGCCATCAAAGGTTGCATATAGGCGACAACTGGTGGCCATGGAACGCGTTGGATCAGTGACTCCCCACATTTCAAACAGTAATTCGCTTCATCGCGATTCTCAGCACCGCAGTGCATGCAACGGGTCGCCAATACACTCACAATCCACACAATCCCTACTCGTGGGAATTAACGCTTATCGAAAGCAAGTAACTCTTATCAGGTCATGGTGAAGCAACGGTAACAAAGGTGCACGCTGACGCAGGACACTACGGTCTGCCCACAATGTGAAGCACCAGTCGACTTCATCTCCGGGAGTAAACTCAGGTCAAGATGCAGACGATGCGGACATTACGACGACTGCTGCTAGGTTGAACGATATGAAGTACGAACAAGTGGTATCCTACGTTGACAGTTTAATACACGAACGGGATGCAGCACTCTCCCGAGCATACAGAACATCAATAGAACTTCGACCCTACGGCGTCGTCCCGATAGATCGCTCTCGCGGACGCTTCTTGGAACTAGTCGCAATGATGACGAAACCGAAAAGAGTTCTCGAAATCGGTCCAGGGGGAGGATACAGCGGTTTGTGGTTCTTCAAGGGCATGGGAAAAACCTCGAGGCTGGAGGTAGTCGAGCATAGCCCTCATGTCGCGGCCGAATTCGAGAGGATTATGGGAGCAGCCGGGTTCGCCAAAAGAGTCACTGTCCACCTAGGACCCGCACTCCATGTACTTCCTCATTTGAAGAGAGATTTTGATATTATATTCATCGATGCAGACAAGGATGAGTATCCATCGTACCTTAAGCACGCAATGCGACTGAGTCACGTCGGAAGCGTCATCCTCGCTGACAACCTATTGTGGGGTGGATCCGTAATAGGTAATGAACCTAGAGAGGGAGCGAATAGAATCAGAGAATACACTCGAATGATTTTCAATGATAAACGGTTAAGAAGCTTAGTCCTTCCTCTCGGGGATGGAATGAGTCTTAGCTACAGAATAGCATAGTTTGAAGAAGTTCCCCGATCCGTTTGGTGACGACTAAATCGGCCGGGTCATCACATACGCGTCTGAGCCGTCGTAGTAGTATCGAGCAATTGTTCGTGTAATCTCGAACCCCAACTTCCTGTAAAGTTCGATCGCTGGGTCATTTGACACTCGCACCTCAAGAAAACACTCATCCGCACTAAGACTTGAAAGCGCCGCCAGAGCACCTTCGACAAGTCCGCGTCCGATTGCCATCCGCCTAAACTCGGGCATTACGGCAACGGAGATAATGTGTCCTTTCTTAGCAAAGTGTAGCTTTCGAACATCCGAAAATCCATGCTCGATCCTGCACATTATGTACCCAACGACCCGACCTTGCGACTCGGCGACAATGAAGGTCTGCGGTGAGCTATTGTATGTATCTAGGAAAAAGTAGGGCGCGTAGTTCTCTGGCAAGCACGCGCGATTAATGTTCACAACAGCCTCAACGTCAGCAGGTGTGAATACGCGAAGTGAATAGTCGTTCTGTAGCAGCAATTGATTTGTCGAAAATTGCTAATTCGATGGACTATATCACATTATCTACATACTTCAGCGATCCGTAATAGAATACGTTTAAATGAGATTTTACTCTAGCCGACCGAAAACGGGAGTACTATTTGTGTCCGAATCATCCACGACTAGCTCGTTTCCCACATTCTCAATCGATTTTGGTTCAATCCGATCGATGCTCGAATACAGATTTACAGTCAAAGACGCGTACGTAGACGTCAACGGTCTTCCGACATTTATAGTCATGGAGGAACCTGTCAAGCAGAAATTTCAGGAACTTCTCTTGGATCTGAGAAATCATCAGCTCACGGCAAGGATCCAGAGAGTTGCCGGCAACTTGGTCGTTTCTGTGTTTCCCAGACCCACCTTAAGGACGCCGCGTCTAAGAATTAATCTGATGCTTTTCCTCGCCACGATAGTAACCGTTGGCTATGCAAGCTACACCTTAATCTTCGATGTTGATCCACGGCTGACGTCAGCCCTTTTCTCCGGATCAAACCTGCTGGTACAGGTAACGATTCTGTCGATCTCCATCCTTGGAATCGTTGGGATACATGAGTTGGGCCATGTGCTTGCGAATCGACATCATAAGATGGACGCTACCCTCCCCTACTTCGTCCCAGCGCCGCCTCCGTTTCCATTCGGCACTTTCGGCGCTGTTATTTCCCTTCGAAGTCCACCCGGCAATCGGGATCAATTATTCGATCTTGGATTCAGCGGACCAATAGCCGGTTTTCTTGCGACGATTGTCGTTGCACTCTTTGCATACCTGACAGCGCCGCTAATAAGTGAGCAGCAGGCTCAACAATTGCTACAAGCCAACCTCTTGACAATCAACAACTGGCCCAAGGAACCGTTACTGCTTGAATTGATCACCGGAATTGGATTGAGGATTGTTCCTCAGGGCCAAATCATGGTGCTCACACAAATCGCCTTCGCGGCTGAGGTGGGAGCGTTGATTACCTTCTTGAACATCCTCCCTGTCTGGCAGTTGGACGGTGGCCACATCGCTCGCGCAACATTCGGCGATAAAGGGCACAAGCTGATTGCTCTGGTTGGTTTTGGTATGTTATTCCTTGCAGGATATTGGGGGTTCGCCGTAATCCTAATCATCTTCATGTTTCTAAGCCGTCGCCCATTCGAAGGAGTCGAACCCCTGGATGACGTCTCACCTCTCTCAAATTCAAGAAAAGCCCTATTCGCTGTCGGAATTCTGATGCTCGTGCTCTGCTTCTTCATCTTCGCCTTATAGGCCAGATTACATTGGCAACACCCCTAGGAACCAAGTTACTGCAACTGACCAAACAAAAATGCAGTATTTCAGTAGACAGTATCCAGAGAGAAGCGGGATCAGAAGATCTCGACAAAGAACTGCAAGCGTTCAAAGAGAAAGGACTGATTAATCTCAACCGTGAATTTCTTGAAGTAACGCCTCGCCAACGCGTAATGTTGGCCGAATCACTAATACGAAGCGGTCAAGATGTTCAACAAGTTTCTAGACTACTGGCCTGGCAGGAATTCGAAGAGTTCGTGGAAGCAGCGTTAGATGAAAGTGGCTTCAGATCAGTAAGACATGTAATTTTCAAGAGTAGAGTTGGCCGACGCGAGATTGACATTATCGCTTGGAACGATGTGTGGATTCTGGTTGTCGACTGCAAACATTGGTCAGGTGCACTCACGCATTCACGCATGAAAATCGCCGCTGAGGCGCAGATACAACGCGGACGAGCATTAGTTGAACGGCCTGAGATTATACAGCGGCGGGGAATAGGGCGAATCGAACTTCCATTGCTCCCAGTAATACTAACGTTGGGAGAACCTCGCGAAAGGTTGATCCAGGGGGTACCAATAGTTGGTCTCTCGAAGTTCTCAAGCTTCCTCCAAGAAGTGTCACCATATACTACCGGACTCCTCACCCTCCATGTTCAATTGGTGCCAAAACAGAGATCTCTGCCATCATACTCCCCTCCAGAAGCCCAACCGAATGCCTAATTTGACTCAAAATGCAGAACGGCGAGGACCTTGACTGAAAGCAATGAGCGCCTCCAACAGTTAACGAATGCCGTGTTGGCGGGCGATGCAGAACAGACCAGACAGAGAACAAACGCTGCCTTAGCGAAAGCCACACCGAACGAGGTCCTGGACGCGGTGATCGAAGGCGTGAACATATTGCTCGACCTTAGCGAGTTAGGTGGCGCAGATGAGAATAGGCTAACGGGCGCTGAAGGAGCGATAGTTGCCTGCTTGCAAATCTTGGACCCGATAATCAGCAAATCCGAGAGCAAATTTGACTTTACCGCCACAGTCGGCCCGGTTGGGCTTGAATCGGGGCATCTTCTCTCCATGTCGATGGCTGCACTATTGCGATCCGTCGGACTCAATGCTACGCCCTTGAATAAGACGAAAACTGCTCTCGAGCTCCTCAGGAATTCTGAAGAGCTGAGAGCAGACATTGTCCTTCCGCTCCTTCCAAAGGAGGATGTTGAAGCTCATCTATCCAGCCTCAAGGATGAGGTTGATCGT
Organism: Candidatus Methylomirabilota bacterium; assembly: GCA_035524675.1. Taxonomy (GTDB): domain Archaea; phylum Thermoproteota; class Bathyarchaeia; order 40CM-2-53-6; family 40CM-2-53-6; genus FEN-987. The sequence continues at coordinate 16,955 of DATKOK010000107.1, forward strand.
GGGGGATTCGCCCACCGATTCCATGTGATCCCAGTCGGACGAAACTTGCCTGACAGCGTCGTTCCGACACTTAACGTAGCCAAAAATGTTGACGAAGCAGTCAGTAAAGCACTTGAATGGGCGATAAAAAACTCCGTTGAAGCCTGAATCGCTTGGCCGCAACCAATCGATCTGCAATTACCATCATACTGCTCTTCCTTATCCTCGCTCCGATTGTCTACGCGCAGGAGGCAAACGTTGGGCTACTTCGTATCGCGAGATTTCAAGCCCCCGGGCAGGTCGCACCTAATAGTGTATTCCCACTAAATGTCGACGTAGAGTACGCCACTCACGGCTTAGAGGACGGAACCATACGATCGGCAGTTTACTCTGGATCATTAATCGAACCTGGATCGGACCCGCTTTGGCAGAGCACACGCGTTAACGTTACCGGCGGTGGTGATATGACATGGAATCTCACTCTAACCGCACCCGCAAACGAAGGAGTCATGCGACTGACGGTGTTCGCGTACTACCTGAGTGGAGATACTTGGCAATTTTACGATAATTCCATTCAAGGGCCGGGGTACGCGCAAATATCCGTGAAAGTCGCGCGAGCCGCTAACCTTGAGGTAGACCTAGGCCAAGCAGGATTACAGATAACCGTCGCCAACTCAACACAGCAGACTTCCAATTCGGGCGGCGTAAATTTCGTCCTGCCCGTTGATGAAACATACTCCGTAACCGTCCCCACTGACGTTGAACTAAAGAATTCGACAAAACTGATCTTCAGTGGATGGAGCGATGGAAATAACGACACTCAAAGAAGCGTTTTGCTAGACGGAGATACAAGACTGGTTGGACATTACCGTCATCAATACCTTTTGCAAGTAACCTCCCCTGTACCCGCCTACTCATACTCGAAGTGGTACGATGCAGGCGTTAACGTCACTCTGAATGCAAATACTACCGTCCCGTTCAACCCTCCACTCGACCAAATAGGAATGAAATACGTCTTCCAGGGCTGGACTGGTGATCTCAACTCAAAGATGAATCAAGTTAACGTCACAATGGATTCGGGCAAATCACTCAACGCGAACTTCTCAGTAGACTACACTCCCCTAGTGTTCCCGGCTATACTCGTAGTTGGAATCATCGGCGCCCTTATCCTCACTATGTTGCGTAGAAGAAGAGTCACCGTGACCACTCCAGAGGAAACGGC
>DATKOK010000108.1:0-12100 GCA_035524675.1 Candidatus Methylomirabilota bacterium
TATGGCTGAACGGCGTTCCTGTGACGACGGACTGGAGACCTGTGCCACTTCGCGAAGGAGTCTACTACGATGGACAGATACAGTTCAAAGACGGATCATCTCGAGCAATTCCTCACACAGAACAGAACCCGATTTTCGATATTGCTCTCGACGTAGTGAAGAATGATGGACAAGTTCTGTTATTTGCTGAAACGCGACGACTCGCAGTGGACATGGGCAAGAAAGCGTCGGCACTGCTTCGACGAAATCTACCAAAAACTGACCGAAGAGGGCTAGAGATTATCGCGCAACGAATCCTATCTGTCGGCGAGAGAACTCGACTGGGAGAAACGCTTGCTGAACAGACACTGAACGGAGCTGCATTTCATCATGCAGGGTTAACAGGTGGTCATAGGAAACTGATTGAAGAGGGATTCAAGGCAAGCCGGCTGAAGATCCTGTCAGCAACTCCCACTTTAGCTGCAGGAGTAAATCTGCCCGCGAGGACGGTCATCATCACTAGCTACGAGAGATACGAGGCAGGTTACGGTCGATACCCCATCTCAGTGCTAGAGTACAAACAATTTTGCGGACGGGCGGGTCGCCCACGCTACGACAAGTATGGGGAAGCGATCCTCATGGCGAGGACTGAAGACGAACAGGACTATCTCTTGAAGAATTACGCCCTTGCAGATCCCGAAAGGATCTGGTCGAAACTAGGAGCCGAAAAGGTTCTTCGCCCTCATGTACTAGCAACCATTGCCACCCGGTTCGCGAATAGTGAAGACGGCCTGATCGAGTTCTTTGCCAAGACATTCTACGCATACCAATATGATCCGAAGATGATCAGATCAAAGCTAGGCGATATCCTGCGATTCCTAGGCAGAGAACAGATGGTTGAATTTGACGGGGAAGAACTCAAAGCCACTAGGTTCGGCCGCAGAGTGTCAGAACTTTACATAGACCCCGTATCAGCAGTCATCTTACGCGACGGCCTCTACACTCGAGCGAAACATGTCACCGAGGTCAGCTTCCTCCACTTAATCTCCAGAACTCCGGACATAGCTCCCAAACTTTACCCCCGAAGGGGCGAAGATGAAATGTTGGACCTCTTCGCTCGCGAGCATGAAGGGGAGTACATGTGTGAAGTCCCTGAATTCTTTGGCGAGGTAAATGGTATCACCTACGAGGAATTCCTCTCCGAAATCAAATGTGCTAGGGTGCTCTATGAATGGATCAATGAAACGTCAGAAGATGGAATACTGGAAGCTCACAAAGTAGAACCCGGAGACATTCTAAGGATAGTTGACACTTCCAAATGGCTCCTTCACGCAACCTACGAGCTGGCTGAACTCTTCGGTCATAAGGATCTCATGAGAATCACAAGAGAACTTCAGATTCGCTGCGCTAAAGGAGTGAAGGAGGAACTCCTACCGTTGGTGGGAATTGAAGGGGTCGGACGCGGACGAGCCCGTGCCTTATTCAACGCTGGCTACAGGACGATTGAAGAACTCAAGCACGCATCAGTCACCGACCTCATGAACGTACCCTTGATAGGGCCGACGGTAGCGAAAAAAATCAAGGAGCAGGTCGGCGGACTGATCAAAGCCGATGAATGGGAAAGTTTGAAGTCAGGGGCCGTTGAGAGCACTGAACAGAGCTTGTTGACTGACTACCGTGAAGACGAAGCAACTTAGCTATAGCCCGCGAGCTTGACGCTCCTCCAACGTTTTGCTAATCGCTAAGTCAACAAGCTGGCCAGACATGCCCAAGTATGATCGGGGATCCAAGCAGGCGTCTACCTCTGATGAGCTCAGAAGTTTTGAAACGACGTCGTTCTTCAATAGTAGAGTGCGAAAGCTATCTCCAGATTGCTGACCGCTGAATACAATCTGCTGAAGAAGCCTGTGAGCTTCCTGTCTCGGCATGCCTTTTTGCACGAGAGAAATCATAACCGACTCTGACATCATAGGATCTTTCCATTTCATCAAGTTCTCCAACATTTTATCCTCATTCACTCGGAGTCCACTGAGAATCCTCGTCATTGAGCCCAAGACGTGGTCTGTGAGGATGAACGATTCTGGGATTACAAAACGTTCGGAAGCGGACTGAGAAAGGTCCCGTTCATGCCACGTTACGATCCCTTCCAAAGCAGGTAGAACCAGGCTACGTAGAATCTTAGCATTGCTGGAGATACTCTCGCTTCTCCACGGATTCCGCTTCTGCGGCATAGCCGAGCTTCCCACTTGCTTTCCGGTCTGGAACGGTTCGCTTAACTCATCAATCTCAGGCCTCTGAAGGTTTCTGATCTCCGTAGCGAATTTGTCCAAGGAACTAGCTATCATGGCGAAAAGGCATACTAGTTCAGCATAACGGTCACGTTGAACTATCTGGCTAGTCACCTCCGGCGAGCTAAGGCCAAGTTTTCGCATTGCCAGAGCTTGTATCTGAACGGCATTCTTACCGAATCCAGCCATAGTGCCTATGGCGCCGCTCATCTTTCCCACAAGGACACGTTGTTTACATTCATTCAGCCGCTCAATATGTCTACCAATCTCGCGAAGCCACACTGCGAACTTCAGTCCAAGTGTCATTGGCAAAGCATGCTGCGCATGAGTGCGTCCGATTATCAATGCGTCTCGGTATTGTTTCGTGAGGTTCATGATGACCTCTTCGAGCTTATCCATCCTTTGCGAGATCAACGCTAATCCATCTTTCATCTGTAATGCCAATGAGGTATCGAGGATATCAGCAGAAGTTGCGCCCAAGTGAACGTAGGTCGCGCCTTTGCCAGACTTTTCAGCGAGAGCGTCGACGAGGGCCATGACTTCATGATCGGTTGTTTTCTCGATCTCTCGAATCCTCTCCAGCTTAACATACTCCAGTGAGGAGTGCTGTATGATTTCTTGGGCTGCTTCCTTTGGTATGTCTCCAACTTCAGCCCTAGCCCAAGCCAACGCGGCTTCAACGTCGAGCATTCGTTGGAATCGTGTGCTCTCCTCGAAAATATCCCGTATTTCTGGACTACCATATCGGCCGGTATCGATAGGAAGAATAGGCAACGCTCTCTCGTGCCACCACTACCCTAGCAGTTTAGTTATAAAGCCAACACAACGGACAAGCAGTGACCAAATTGACAGCTCTAGCCGCCGTCTATGGCGACCGTAATTGCGATGCAAACGGGCTCATCACGAACATGCTTCACGCACTGAGTCACAGAGGCGGCAGAGTCAAGATTGAATGTAACAACGATCAAGCGGGCGTCGGATATGCGTCAAGTAGCCTGCCTGGAGGCTTCTTTGAATCCAAATCCTCGACCGTCATCCTTGACGGACTGTTCTTCCGAAGGACATTGCGAGGTCAGACCCGGCTAGCGCTCGAAGAATCTTCACGTAATTTCAGATCGATCATGAAAATACCTGGAGCGTTCGCGGAGATCTCATACCGACCGAATAGGCTTACAGTGGTGAGAGATCCAAATGGCCTAAGACCCCTCTACCACTCAACCCATAATGGCGTAACGGCGATTGCTTCAGAACGGAAGGCTCTCTGGCGCATAGGACATACAAAGACTGAGCGTATCTTCCCAGGCTATCTTTACGCAGCCCACTCATACGGCATGAGCAAGAGACGACTCTTCAGATTTTCTCCTCCGCGCCCGCAAGCTATGACGTTGGAGTATGCTGCTGCTCGGCTCAAACGGCACCTGCAGCGTTCAATCACCTTGATAACTGCGAATTTAGATCACGTGGCAGTAGCCTTCTCTGGAGGACTTGATAGCGCGATTACGGCACTCCTAGCTAAGCAAGCAAATCTACAAGTCGAATTGGTCAGCACTGGACTAAGAGACTCTGCTGAATTACAAACCGTCGAGAAATATGCGAAAGCACTCGACCTGCCAATTAGCATCGAGGCATACGAGGCGGATTCAGTTGAGCATTTCTTACGACGAATCATTTGGCTAATCGAGGAGCACGACCTAATGAGAGTTAGTATTGCAGTTCCTCTGCATTGGGCAGCATTGCTAGCAGCGCGACGAGGCCACTCAGTAATGCTGTGCGGCCAGGGCAGCGACGAACTGTACGGAGGCTACTACAAGTACGCGAAAATCCTCGACAACAAAGGCAGAACAGCTCTCCTATCTGCATTGTATAGTAGCATAGTTGAGGCCCCCCAAGTGAATTATGAACGTGATGAACAAGCCACATGTCCTACCGGTGTGGAACTACGCACACCGTTCGCCAACCTAGATGTTATCGACTTCTCACTCCGAATCCCACTAGAGTTCAAAGTCAAACCCGGCAACGACCTGGTGCGAAAATGGGTTCTCAGAGCGGCAGCGCAGAGGGCAGGGTTACCGGAAGAGATGGTTTGGAGACGGAAAAAAGCAATACAGCATGGAACAGGTGTTGAAAAGGCCATTCAACGGCTAGCAAGAAGACAGAAGCTTTCAACGCATGAATACCTGGCCAGAATCAGCACGGAAATATCTAAACTCTCAGAAATGCCATTGCCATCAGTAACTGATAATAGGTGAAATCGCGGAATTCGAGCCAGGCCGCATCTTCAATGTCAACTTCGTCCAGTCGTTGCCCTCGTTGCGGTTACGTACTGAGATACACTAGAACCGGCTATTTATGCGACTTCTGCGGATTGAAAGGAACGCGGTCAGCTTCCGACATTATAGCGTCAACTGAAACCAGCCTCAGAAGAAAAGTTCAGGAATTCCTAGAGCCACGAAAACCCATAACGTACACTCAGCCAACACAGCGACCGATGCAGATGTGCATCTTTTGCAGAATGAACATTCCTTTCGGAAGCGTCACATGTCCTTTATGCGGGAAACCTCAAACAGGTCTCAATGATCAGGACAGGCGAGTCCTCGATTACATTACAGCCCGCGAAGGAACAATTTCGATCTCCACCGCTGCAGCCGAACTATCCATGCCCCTAGACCAGTTGACGACGTCGATCGAACGTCTTAAGGCCCTAGGTGCCTTGAAACAGGAATAGAGATGCTGCGTACAAACCTCAAAATTGCAATGGACCTTGACGGCGTACTCGCAGACACAATACAATCCTTCTGCAAGATTCTCAACGCCCGACGCTCAACCAAATATTCACCTGAAGCATTCGATCGGTGGAATGCCTGGGAAATCGCGCACATAAGTAGAGACGAGTTTCTGAGAACCCTGGACGAAGCATGGTTCAATTGGAGGAGTATACCTCCAATGGAGGACAATCTCGCTGCTAAAGTGTCTCGTCTCACCACGTTCGGGACGATTGATATCGTCACGGGGAGAAGTGAAGCAACAGTACCCGCGGCGCAGGAATGGCTCCGTTTTCATAGGATTCCTTACGGAAAGTTCGTCAGGACAATAAGCACGAGCGCAAAAGCAGAACTTGACTACGATATTTTCATCGACGACTCAGATTTCCTGATGTCGCTCATTGCGTCTAGATTGTTCGGATTCGGCTTTCTGTACACTCAGCCTTGGAACAAGGCTGCCAAGATCTTGCCACGCATCTTCCGAGTCAAATGCTGGGAAGATCTCCCCCCATTAATTGGACAAATTCAATCGTGAAAGGACACATTGGGCCAAGTCGACGGAATTTAATTGAGCTAGTAGTGAATGGCTATTTCCACTTCACGGTGCAGCCGACTGGTGCAGTCTCCGCCAACGCGACCTTCTCTCCGCGCAAGATCGCATCCAAAGCATTGCGTAAGTAGTGAACTTTGACCGCGTTGGGATTATCGTAATTGTCGTCAATCGCCCCGTGGTACTGCAGTGTCCTCTTAGTATCAAACAAGAAGACTTCCGGTGTCCGTTGAGCACCATATGAGGTCGCTACCTTCTGATCCTCATCGCGGAGATACGGGAAGTTAAACTTCTTTTCACGAGCCCGTACTTTCATGTTTTGAAAATTATCTTCTGGATATTTCGAAGCGTCGTTTGCGTTTATCGCGATCAGCTGGACGCCCTTGCTCGCATAATCAGATTGAATCTTAACCATGCGATCTTCCCATGCGCGCACATAGGGGCAATGATTGCAGCTGAAAACTACCACAGTATACTTGTTCGTGAACTCGTTTAATGAATGGGTTTTATCATCGGTCCCTGGAAGGTTGAACTCTAGGGCCTTATCGCCTAACTTCAAGTTCGCCACTTTATTCACCAGCTGCGTCAACGTCTAGAGGAGCTTTTAAGATTCTCTTCGAATGGCTCGACGAATCATTTCCTCGGATGGAAGGGGAGAGATTCTGCCGTCTTCGAGCTGGTACGCTCGACATGCTAAACCGTAGTGACTGTTTACTTGCGGATCGATGTCGATCTCGTTCAGGAGTATTGTTGGGGACCCCACGAACCGAAGGCGCTTGGCTTGTTCATCGCTATCCACCTTGATTATATCTACGCTGACGGTGAGGCCTTCTTCAGTCAGGACCTTCCGCAATCGCGCCAATGCTTGTTCGTGGGAGGGACAATCCTCCGTATACTGAAACGTGACTCGAAGCATCTCAGATTCCTTTTGGGAAGGGGACGGTGGCTAATATTCCCCTATCTCTTTCTTGTACGCGTCGGCTAGTCCTCTTCCCCAGTTGTCGAGTGGTTCTAGTCTGCCATCGAAGAATCTCAGGACGGGAGGTTCGAACACGAACCTCAGACCCTTCACTAGGCTTCGATGTTTGCAAAGCCAATTTATCCTGTCAACAGCATATTCGATGTGCGATAGCGAGTAGACCCTTCTTGGAATTGCGATACGTGTCAGTTCAATGTCGGCCATCACCTCCCTACCGTTTTTGTCTCGCTCCATCGATACAGTGCCTCGTTCCATGCTCCTGATTCCTGACGAGATGTATAGGGCCGCTGACAATGCACTCGCGGGGTATTCATTCTGGGGAATATGTGGCAGGAATTTCATTGCGTCGAGATGGCATGCTAATCCGCCCGGTGGGGTCACCACGGGGATACCCGTTTCAACGAGTCTGTTTACGAAATACTTGATTTGTTCAACTGAGCAACCTGCGACTGTTGGATCAACCATCTCCCGCATGCCCACCGTCATGGCTCCGATCTCTCGCATCGACATGCCTCCGTACGTGTAGAATCCTTCGTAGACCGGAAGCCAAGGTCTAATCTTGTCGAAGAGCTGCTTGTTGTTTGTTCCAATCATTCCTCCTCTAACGGAGGTGTTCTTCCTTCCGCTCATATAGTACAGGTCAACTATGCTGCAAATTTCTTTGACTATGTCTCCAACTGTTTTGTCCTCGTACCCTTTTTCTCTCTGTTTTATGAGGTAGGCATTTTCGCAAACTAGACTTCCATCTAGCACCAGGAGCAGTCCGTTTTCGTTACAGATTTGTCGTATCTGCTTTAGGTTTGCGAGTGAGAACGGTTGGCCTCCGATGAGGTTTGTTGTCGCTTCCATTCTTACAAACGCGATCTTCTCTTTTCCGTACTTCGCTACCGTGTTCTTGAGTTTCTGCGGATCCATGTTTCCCTTGAATTGGTTTGAGCTTTCGGTCTTCAGAGCTTCGTCGTAGTAGATTTCCAAGCAGAGAGCGTTGGGAAGTTCTATGTGTACTTTCGTGGTTGTGAAGTGATAGTTTGTTGGAACGACGTCGCCTGGTTTTATGAAGACTTTTGCGAGCAGGTGCTCTCCGGCCCTGCCTTGATGAACGTTCATCACGTACTTTAATCCTAGAACTTCCTCGACCGCTTGCGCGAACTCGTAGAAAGTCATGCTCCCCGCGTATGCGTCGTCGGCGTTCATCATGCCGGCGAATTGGTTGTCGCTCATCGCGTTAACTCCGCTATCAGTCAGCATGTCAAGGAAGATGTCCTTAGTTTTCAGCACGAAGGTGTTGTAACCGGCTTCGCCTATTGCCTTAAGTCTCTCCTCGACGCTTGCTAGCCGAATCTTTTGTACCATTCTTGTCTTATGCATCTCAATCGGAATTTCTTTTCCTGTAGATAGTCTAATGGACAAAAGTCATCCCTCGTGGGCTAGTGGATGCCATACCGATTACTTATCGATTTAGATGAAATTCCTCACTAGAAGATCACTTTGTTTTCAGCGCATTTAGAATTGGTTCAAAGTCCGCGACTTCGACCGCTTCGAGCTTGTTCAGACGAATAAGTTCAGCTGACACGGAGCCTTTCATAACAAACCGCAAGTTAGCTTCCTTCAAAGCGAAATAGTCAGCATAGCCATCTCCAACGTACAGTACACAATAGTCCTTTCGTTGATAACTCCTCACTGTATCGTCCTTGAAGCTGAAAGATGTGGGATCGGATAATTTTGGAAATTCGAGTTTGAGGCCGTCGGAGGTGAAAGTTGTCTTGGGCGAGATAACGTCCACATGTATTCTGTTCCTTTCCAGAATATGTGCTATGCAAAAATCTAACCCGCCGCTAACCAGCTTCAGTTCGATTCCCTTGCTCTGACAATAGTTCACAACATCACCAAAGTAAGGCCTAATCGATACGGCTGAGTCTACCTTCTTCAGAATCTCATCTTTTGATTCGTTAATCATCCCAAATTCATCTCTAAGCGATTCTTCAAATGATATTTCGCCGAGCCTAAACTGCTGTTCTACATATCGCCAGTCGCCATTGGCGAATCTGTCCAGCACATACTCACCAGAATCGATGTCGATGACGGTCCCGTCAAAATCGCTTAACAGAACGATTCGCTTTGACATTGATCACAACCTCTATGGAGGCATTTGCATTAAGACAGCCAAGAGAAATATGGTCGCCATAAGGATCAGATTAGCGGCTGAGACCTTTCTGCTGGTTTCCCTAAGTCTCCTTAGCGCTTCCAGGTTTCGTTCCCTCGCGAAAGCAACGATTCGCTTTCCAAAGTAGACGTTGTGTACATATATCAGGATCAACAAGAGGATTACTAGAATAATCTTCGTTAGTAGAATCGTGCCCGGGTAGGTGAGAAGATTCTGCCAGGAAGTAATGTACCATGATGCATTGTAAATTCCGGTAAGAACTATGACTCCGAGCGTAGGAGTGACGATTTTTCCGAAGACCTTAGCGATCTTGCCTATGATCTGTGTTCGTTCCGACTCGTCTGTTGTAATAAGTCGAGATGCAGGAATTATCACTAACCAGAAGAAGAAGGAGCCTCCGACAAAGAATGTTGCCGCGAACAGGTGTATCCATAATATGGCGACATTTAGGTATGATTGAAATGGAATCAGGTTCAATTGCTCCGGCGTTGGACATTTAGTTTACGTGTCTTGTTTGCTTGTAACGAGATTATAAAGACGTTCGAACGCCAAGTAGTTCTCCTCCTCACCATGCTCTTTCCGCATGCCGATGACAAAGACCCTCATCGACTCCCAAGCTAGTTCGGTTAGAAACATATCCTCGATAATGTCCTTTCTCACTATCCCTCTCTCAACGAGGACCCCGAGCGATTCGAAGAGCGCGCCTATCTGGTAAAACGAGACTTGATCCTGCTTCGGCAACTTCATGAAATCTTGGAAACTGTTGATCTCAGAGTTCAACACAGTTAACCAAGCCGATTGAACCTCAGCAGTGTTCGCAAACTCATACAGCCTCATAATCAGGTCCATATTTGCGAGATCGTTATTCTGTTTCATCTGTTCGTTTGTCAGTTTTGCTTGAATTGCCGCTGTTTTCGCTTGTTCATTGGCGGCTTCTATCAACTTGTTATTTTGTCGAAGCTGAACGATAACGAACAATGCACCGAGAATGATTGCCAGTGAGCTAAGGAGGGACAGGTCGGCAGTTATACTTCCAATATCCACTGGGCTCAGCCAAGGTTGATGATAAGTTCTCTGTATTAGAAATGTCGCCCCGACGTTATGACCCTCGGAACATTCCGTTCGGATGCGGCCGCGGATGACCGTAGCCTGCAGGTCATATCCTATCTCGACAATAGAACGTGGACCTTAAGCACGTTTCTTGCGCCAATTATTCTGATAGCATATGGAGTTACATGAGCTCGAGACGAGGGCTGTCGAGCTCCTTCGAAGTAAATTGGAGAAAGGTTCGATTACATCGTTGAACGCGAAGGTCGAACCACAAGCAAAAGATTTGGTCGCAGTCAACGGAACCTTCGAGGATCCCGAAGGACATTTGAGCAGGTTCGAGGTAAAGTTCCAGATTAAGCGGGAACAAGCTCAGGTCGTAAGTTGGTACATATCTGGCTAGTTTCCCTTTGGTTGAGACTCCAGCTCCATGATTAGAGTCGGGAGGATTGAGAACAGATCGCCTACGATACCGTAGGTTGCGACCTTGAATATTGGCGCTTCTGGGTCGATGTTAATTGCAACAATCTCTTTCGCAGTTCTTACTCCAACCAAGTGCTGTACTGCTCCAGAAATACCGAGGGCCATGTACATCTTGGGAGAGATAACGCGGCCTGTTAGACCGATCTGCTGGCTGTGGGGCAACCATCCTGCATCGACTACTCCTCTGGATCCACCTACGGCGGCGTTGAGCAAGACCGCCAACCTATTCACTGTTTTCAAATTATCTAGATTTCCTAAGCCTCTGCCGACTCCGATCACGACTTCAGCCTCATCCAAGTTCCCTGCCTCCTCCGCGACTTCCCTCACTGTTTCTAGCACTTTCTTGTCGAACGTCCTTGGGAGCCCAGCGAGGTTAGCATGTTCAACCTCGAACTTCACCTTCGTGGTTGTTTTGGCAGGCTTTGTTATGTGCGGCCTCAGCGTGGCGAGTTGAGGCTTCGCGGTTGGCTGATGTATTACTGCCATCAGGTTTCCTCCGAATGCAGGTCGCACTTGTACGAATCGGCCCTCGTCATCAACACTGACCTCGGTACAATCCGCTGCAAGTCCCACCTCCAATCTCGCTGCCAGCCTCCCGGCAAGGTCTCGACCGTCATACGTTGCAGGAAAGAGGATGACCGAGGGCGGTGCCTTTTTCACGAGTGCCGCGATCGACTCCGAGTAAACTTCCGGGATGAATTGATTGGCGCCTTCGCCTGAAATGAAGATTATCTTGTTAGGACCGTACTCCTCGAGGGTGCGCGCCATTGGATCTAAACCATTGCCGACCATGACGAGAGTCAGTTGCTGCTTGAGGGAGTCGGCTATCCATCTTCCGGTGGTCAGAAGTTCTAACGTAACCGTAGCCAATTGGCCATCTTTCTGTTCACCAACAACCCAAACGCCGTTGGCTGAGGTTTGAGTCAATTCGCAATTCCTTCCTTTTTGAGCAGTCCGAGCAGTAGGGGAATGGCGTCTTTGTCATCTGCGCGAACTATCTTGCATTCTCCTGTTCTTAGGTTAGGCGTGAAAACCTTCAGGACATGCGTACGGGATCCTGGTAGTCCCACCTGATCCTTCTGAGCTCCGATACTTTCCGCCGTGAAGATCTCGATCTGCTTCTTCTTTGCTGCCATTTGGCTGAGTAAGGTTGGAATGCGAGGCACATTAAGAGCCTTTGTCGCGGTCAGGAGACACGGAATAGAAGAGCTGATGAGTTGGTGACCTTGCTCAGTCATCCTTTCGGCAACCAACGATTTGCCGTCATCCTTGATTTCGACGCGTTTCACATAGGAAACATGAGGTATGCCTAGAAGCTCAGCTATTTCCGGTCCAACTTGAGATGTCTCTCCGTCCACAGCTTTCATGCCGCATAGTACTAGGTCGAAGCCAAGCTTCTGAATCGTCATCGCAAGCGTCTTTGAAGTAGCCCAGGTGTCGGCTCCCGCAAACTTGGGGTCAGAGAGTAGTACAGCTCGATCTGCCCCCATAGCGAGGCATTTGGATAGGGTCTCTTTGGCTTGCAAAGGTCCCATGCTGATTACGGTCACGTCGCCGCCCGATTTCTCTCGGATCCTCAGAGCTTCTTCAACAGCAAACTCGTCAAACGGGTTCAGAATGCTGGGCACGCCAGAACGAATCAACGTGTGCTTGACCTCGTCGATTCTGATCTCGGCAACGTCCGGGACCTGCTTTACACAAACCACAATCCTCAAGCGTTTTGCACTGCCATTTACTGAAGATGAGTGCCGTCCGTGACGGGTATAATATGGGGGTACGATTTTCTACCTTGAAAAAACCCATCTCACCCACATCAGTGAGAGAATCAAGCTGGAGAGAAAAATGGTC
>DATKOK010000109.1:0-15879 GCA_035524675.1 Candidatus Methylomirabilota bacterium
GCTTGCGTGGCGGCCATGAAAGTCGTAAATGCTCCTATCCACGCTACGAGTTCAAAAAATAATGTCGATTGACCATACTGGAGAAGAATGTTGTAGAACATCGGACCAGCGCGACCAGCGAGGTACACTCCAGCTGTGACCATTGTGGCAGCATGAATGAGGGCTGAGACAGAGGTCGGTCCGGCCATCGCGTCAGGTAGCCATTCATGAAGTGGAAACTGAGCCGATTTTCCTATCGGCCCCCAGAAGAATAGGAAGGTTACAGGTATGAGTAATCCCACATGACTGAGAGGTAGGGCCCAAGATACATTCTTCGAAAGGTCCACAAAGTTGAGGGTGCCTGAATACGCATACATCATGAAGATAGCTATGAGGAGGCCAATGTCGCCTATCCTTGTTACTATAAGTGCCTTCATGCCTGCGTGACTGGGAGGGTATGCCATAGGAACGTTGAGTGATTTGTCCCCTATTGTCCCGACCCATTTGTCAATCGGATCCGTATACCAATGTCCAATAAGTGCGTACGAGCAAAGCCCTACGCCCTCCCATCCAAAAAAGAGTTGGAGAAGGTTATCCGACAATACTAACAGCATCATGCTGCCGATGAAGAAATTCATGAAGAACCAATATCGATCTAGACCATTATCTCCTCTCATGTAACCTAAACTGTAGACCATTATCAGAAAGCTAATCCATGATACTACATTCGCTAGAATGATGCTTAACGGGTCAAGCAGAACTCCTGCAGTAATATTGAGGCTGCTTATCCAAGGGACCTGTACGTCATGAACGCTGCCAGCAATTACGAGAGGAAGAAGAAGTGACGCGGACACCGCTGCTAGGAATGAGAAGCTCACACCCACATAATCGCGTAGTTTCGGGTGAACTCGTGCAGCGAGGAGGGACATGACTGCGCCGATGAACGGAAATCCCCACGCCAACCATCCGAAAACGAAGTCCAAACTCATGACTGCCCCACAATCAGTTTTACAGCTGGGAGGAGCAAACGCTCAACAAGATCAGGAAATATCCCGAGGATAACAGAGATTGTACACAGAACTAACATCGGTACCGTTATTGTCGACGGGGCCTCCTTGACACTTGCGAGATCTGCAGGCAGTGGTCCAAAGAAGATTCTTCTCACTGCCCACAATGAGTACCCGGCTGTCAAGGCCGTTGAAACGACTGCTAGGAACGAGAGAGCAATCCGTAGCATTGAACTCATCTGAAAAGCTTGGTTGAAACTGCCAGCGAATATCAGAAATTCAGAAACAAACCCTGTTGTCGGAGGAATTCCCATTATAGTAAGGAATCCGATTAATGCGGCCGTGGCTGTGATCGGCATCTTCACAGCCAATCCCCCCATCTTGCGAATGCTCCGTAGACCATCCGCCTGAAGCATGATGGCTCCAGCTACCATGAAAAGGATACCTTTGCCCAATCCGTGCGTTACATATTGGAACATGGCCCCTGAAACTCCAAGAGTCTGGACCGATGCTATACCTAACAGAACATACCCCATTTGACTAATACTTGAGTAAGCTAGCAGACGCTTGACGTCATCCTGAACGAGGGCCATAGCTCCTCCGTAGAACATCGTGACAACAGCCCACACTGTAAGAAACGTTGAAACTTGCAGAAACGCTGACGGAAGTATCGTCATCACTATTCGTACTATTGCATACCCACCGATCCCAATCATTGCAGGCGAGAGCAGTGCGCTAATGGGCGTCGGCGCTTCAGCATGCGCATGTGGGAGCCAAATATGGAGTCCGAATGAGGCCATCTTGACCAGAAGTCCTATGGTCATCAAACAAACAATCAGTAGCCGAAGATTCTCGGGTATCGTGCCGGTCACTATTGACTGCAGATCAAAGGTGCCGCTGAAATATCCGACTGATAAAATTCCCGCAAGAAATGCAAGCGCACCAATATGCGTCCAGATGAAATACATGAACGAGATTTTGTCACGATCGCCTGAACCCCATTTCGCAATCAAGAAGTACGATGGAATAAGCATGAGCTCAAAGAAGAGATAAAATTCGATCAAGTCAGTTGCCAACACTGCTCCCATCATCCCAATCGAATAAAGCAGAAGTAGCGAGTAGTAGAGGCCGAATTGACTATTGTTGTCGCCAATTGTGTGAGTCATGTATGACATTGAGTATAAGGAAATTAGCGCACATAACAGCGCTATTGTAAAGAGAATTGGGAGACTAAGTCCATCAGCGTTGAAACCGAATAGTCCGATGGGTCGCCATTCGTAATACTCAACTGCGCCTCCGCGTAGGGCCACTCGGACAGTGATGAACGTGGAGTATGCGAGGGAGATGAAGGCAAGCCAGCCCGCGCGTCGTCCCCACTTCAGACCGGCGAAGTAAGTAATGAATACAAAAGCAAGTGGCACTAAAAGAATTTGGAAGAGTTGCATGATCATAAACGGTTTATCCTTTCAATCTGTTGAGTTTTCTAACATCGATTGTAGAATTCAGTCGAAACGCAACTAGGATTAATGCTAATCCGACAGCCGCTTCCATTGCGGCTGCTGCTATCGAATAGAACACGATGATTTGTCCGGAAACCTGAGGGGGGTTCATGTACCGCGTGAAAGCGGCGAAGTTCAAGTTAGCTGCGTTTACAATTACCTCCACGGCAAAGAGGATTCGAATCGCATTTTTCTTCACGCTTAAACCATATACTCCAATTCCAAGCAGGGCTGCAGAAACGATCAGGTAACTCGTTAGGCCTACCATCTATCGTTCCACCTTCGCCAATACAAGTGCCCCCAGTAGTGAAGCGGAAAGCAACAAGGCAAGTATAATCAATGGAACTGGATACTGCAATGTCAACGCCGGGCCCAGCTCAGATACAGGGAGAGTGGCCGATGGCGCCTCATTCGGCAGATTTGTGCCCGCTAACGCTACAACGCCTGATATTGCTAGTGCAAGTAACCCCGCGAGCCATAGTCCCACAGAACTCTCCGGATTAGATTTTTGTTCGTCCATTTCGGGAGCCTGTTCGCGGTGAACCAGCATTATCGTGAAAAGAATTAGGACGACGACGGCTCCAACGTAAACTGCAATTTGGAGCATCGCAAGATATGGCGCGTCAAGTAAGGCGAAGAAGCCTGCTACACCAATGAAACTCAATCCAAGAGATATCGCTCCGTAGATCAGTTCCTTTGCCTGCAACGCCAATATCGCCCCAATTATGGTGACGACAGTCAGCACCACAAATGCAATGTCTGGTGGGATCATCAGTGAGACCATATCAGATTCCCCACGCTGCCAAGAGACCTGTGTCAATAAGAATGATTGTGAGGAACACGTTCGCAAGTGCGATAACGAGCAATCGAGTCCAACCTATCTTAATCAACATGTCCACACGGATCCTCGGATATACCCCACGCGGGATTATGATGAATGTTGCCACGATCAGCGATTTTAGAATGAACCAGACTGGTTGCGGCAGGATAGCTGGTCCCCACCACCCACCAAGGAACAGAACGGTGACAAGCGATGACATCAAGTAAAGTTTCATGTATAGCCCCATGAATATTAGCATGAAAATCGCGCCGCTGGCCTCTGTGTACCAGCCCGCAACCAGTTCAGGTTCTGCTTCAGGAAGGTCGAAAGGTAGGCGTTCCAGTTCGGCCATAATAGAAATGAAGAAGACTAGAAAGGAGAGAAATGCAGGGACGATAAACCATATCTTCTCTTGAGCCGTGACGATGTCGGTCAAGTTGAGTGAACCAGCAAGGAGTACAATGCTTAGGGTTGAGATCCACATCGGAATTTCATAGGCAACCTGCTGGAACAGTGACCTTAAGCCTCCAAGGAATGGGTACTTACTATTGCTAGCCCAAGCAAACAAAAGAATCATCGACGGAAAGAGCGAAGTCATCGCGAAGACGAAAACCAGACCAACGTCGATGTTAGCTATTATCCAATGCTGACCAAATGGAATCACTGCGAAAGGTAATGCTGATAGGAAAACAAGCGCAACTGGAATGCCTAAGAACAATGGTTTGCTCGCTTTGTAAGGGATCATAACCTCCTTGAAGATCAGCTTGACGCCGTCCGCTAATGGTTGAAACAGTCCGCCTGGACCACCCGCATATAGCGGGCCAATTCTAAGTTGGATCCTCGCAAGCAATTTTCTTTCGTACCAAGTCAGAAAGATTACTACAACTGTAAGATGAATGAAACCGGGAAAGATGACGACCGTTACGAAGGTGTGTGAAGTAACAATTCTAATGATAAGCGCTATGAGTTCTGCTGGTGTAGTTGGGGGAAAAACTACCAATCACCAATTCTCCTTGTTCAAGGCCATCTTTAGCGCGTAACCTAGAGGAGCGCCGAGCAGGACCACGAAAAGAATCACAAAGGCGGAGGCTTCTATCGGCAGCTTCGTAAAGCTGATTCCCCAAGCAAACAGGAACATCCCCACAACGTCGAATACCACAAACATGAGTAGATACGGGTAGTATTGCATCACAAGGCGATGTCTAGCCTCACCTTGAGGGACTTGACCTGATTCGAACGGCATGTCACGGAATGGATCTGGTTTTCTCCTTGACCAGAAGATTGGCAGGGTTAGCATAGGGCCGGTCATTACCACGATAATAATGGCCCAGATGATTATTACTAACCACGGGTTAAGTGCCATGATAGTCCCAACAAGAGACCTGAGTTTCAATGAGTCTAAAATTCACGGAATATAAATCATACTGCACTCGTTGATCAGCGTTTCAGAGAAATTTTCTTAAGCGCAGCGGACATCTCTTGCTCAACTCCTGAGTTGTCTAGCATGTGGAGATCTGCCGGTACAACACACTTCTGGTGTACGAAATGTAAGAAGCAGGTTCCAGCCGAGTCGGAGCTTGTATTCAAGTCAGGTAAGGTCCTCTGGAAGTGGAGATGCAGCTCGTGCAGTACGGACTATGAGACTGAGGCGTGATTAGAAGGCCCGCTCTAGTGCGTAGTCGGCGAAATCTTCCAGGAGTTTGCCTCGACCCCGATCTCTGAGTATCTGTATCTCCTGCTTGGCCCTCTCAACATGCTCTAGCGATTTCTTAACTGCGAACTTCATCGCCTTCTCGTACATTACCGTCATGTCGACTTTTCCAACGTGATCCTCCAGGAGGTTACTGATACGTTCTTTCTTCGTCGCCTCGTCGATGTAGTGCATAACCACAAGGTTAGCCCGTTCATTCCGTTCGGGATCGTTCGATTGGTCTAAGATGTCATCCTTGATTTGAAACGCTATACCAACTGATCTCCCATAATTGTATAGACAGTTCACTTCATCTGTGCTCGCATTTCCCAAAACCCCGCCGATCCCCGCCGCAGCACTGAATAAGGAACCTGTCTTCAGCTCCGCAATCGCCAGGTATTGCTCTACATCTATTGCGAGTTCGGTCGTGACATCGAGAATCTCACCCTTACTCAAATCGACCAAGCCCCAGCCAACGAGTTTCGTTATACGTTGGTCTTTGTATTCCGATAAGATTTGCACACCTTTAGAGGCAAGAAACAATCCTGCGCTGATTGCCTTGTCGTCAGCGAAGGCATGCTGCGTCGTAGGGGAATTCCGACGGACGCGATGTCGATCGATCAAATCATCGAAGACAATTGAAGCTGCATGTAGAAACTCCATAGCGACCGCTCCATCGACTGCCTGTTTTGATTCGGTACTTACACTTTCACATGCAAGCAGCGTGAGGACGGGCCGGAGTCGTTTTCCACCAGTTCGAAATGTGTACTTTACTAGTTCGTTTGCCTCGCTCTGTTCGAATCCTGTTGCTGCGAGCAGTTCATCAATTCGCCTGTTCACTATTGCACGTTTCTCCTGTAGGATGGCTCTGAATTCTTTCACGACACTAGTCCTCCCTAGTTGGGTGGGTGATGGAGGGCATTGTTCTTAGCAGGCCTCATTTCAGTGTCCTGGAGAACCGGTTTGCGGCTTCACAAAAATCAGTCATGACGCGGGTAGGGTCAGGGGCCCGCACGACTCCGCTCGCAATAAGGAAACCTTCGGCGCCCAGCTTTAGAGCTGTGTAGACATCGTCGCCCGTGGTAATCCCTGCACCGCATAGGATTTTAACGGTCGGGTTGACTTCCCGAATCCTCTTTACGGAATCTGTGATCACTTCAGGTTTTTCTCTTGAGACTGCCCTACCGGTCCCGATGAGTTCGGGAGGTTCTATTGCCACCATGTCCGGCATAAGCATCGAAACGGCGGCCGTAGAAGCAACATCACCGGCGCATACCACCGTCAAGAGCCCTAACTCACGGGACCGAATAATGGCGCTACGAATATCTGCGAGCTTGATCATGCGCTCTGAATGATTCAGCAATGTTCCAGTAGCTCCCGCTGCCTTCAACGAGTCTGCAGTCACATGACCGGTGTAGGCCCCCGGTCCAATCGCGTCAACATGTTGGCCGAATACGGGAACGCCTACCCCAGTCACGATTTGAATGATATCGCAGAACTGTGGAGCTACAGCGACTTTCACTCCTTCATTGTGTCCAACCTCTGAAATTTTGCGAGCCAATTCCACAGCATTCTTGCCAGTAGCTTCAGAATAAGTCTTGAAATTTACAAGAATCAACGGCTCGTGGTTATGTGGACTATATGTCATCGCTGATCTCTATTCAATTCTTTGAAAGTCGCTATCGGCAAACGCTTCAGCGTATTACTTCGAGATAATTAAACGTCATCGCGGTAACGGCGAACGATTCGTCCCTACCGAAACGGATTCTGAGTTAGTGTTTTTCTATGCTCAATTTTCATACAACGATCCATGACGACTGCCATCCCGGCGTCTCTAGCCATCTTCGCGGCGGTCTCGTTGATGATCCCCAACTGCATCCATACGACAGATGGCTTAAGGTAATCGAGATGAATTTGAGCAGCTTCTTTCACAACCATAGGAACGTCTTCAGGCCGTCTGAAGATATCAACTACGTCAAGTTCGTGTTTTATGTTACCGGGCAAGTCGAGGAGAGAATTGTAACTCTTCTCTCCCAGGATGAAGTCAGCCGTTGGGTTGATGGGGATTATCTTGAAACCGTTTGCGCGAAGGTATGAGGCTACGTCGTGACTGGGCTTTGAAGGGTCTTTTGACAGGCCTACCACAGCGATGACTTTCGCATTTAGCGCTTTGCGAATTGCATCCTCCATCTGTGTTCTCGCCATGACTGATTTTTGCGGGAGATTAACCCACCCTTGAAACTCACTGACACATCATATTAATTGACGCTGCGTGAGAAAACTGTGCGGTATGGTCTGCATGGTTAAGATTCTCATTTGCGATCCCATCCATCCCGATGGGCCTTCTCTTATGAGGGAGGCAGGCTTCGATGTGGTCGAAAATTCGTCGATTACTGCCGAACAGCTTCAAACATGCATAGGCGGTTTCGACGCTGTAGTAGTACGAGGCAGAACCAAGATCACAGGTTCGGTGCTGAATGCTGCAGTTAAACTGAAGGTTGTGGCTAGGTCAGGAGTGGGCTTGGATAATATTGACGTTGATACTGCTAAGACCAAATCGATCAGGGTGATTTCAACGCCAGCCGCGCCTACAACAAGCGTGGCAGAACTTACTATCGGCCTCATGCTTGCGCTCATACGGAAGATCTCCTATGCCGATCGGACGATCAAGGAGGGCAAATGGGTAAAGACCGAACTGATGGGGAGCGAACTCAAGTCGAAAACCGTCGGAATCATCGGTGCAGCCGGCCGGATTGGTCTGGAGGTCGGGCGGATTGCTATTCAGGGCTTTGGATCGAAGGTGATGGGTTATGATGTGATTGATTTCAAAGAAAGAGCTCAGCAAATCGGTCTGGTTGTAGTGGATAATCTGGAAGGACTACTGGGACAGTGCGACATTGTCTCTATACATGTCCCATACCTTCCGAGCACGCATCATCTGATCGATGAAGAATCATTCTCGAGAATGAAGAAAGGCGCGATGCTGGTAAATGCATCTCGCGGGGACATTATTGACGGACAGGCACTTCTAGTAGCGCTTAAAGGCGGCAAATTGGGGGGTGCGGGTCTAGACGTGTTTCATAAGGAGCCTCCCATTGATCCCTGGGAGAAGGATTTGGTAAGTCTTCCGAACGTAATTTGCACTGCGCACGTAGGAGCACAAACCACTGAATGTCAACGTCTTGAAAGCACTCAGATAGCGGAGCAATTGGTACAGCTATTCAAGAGTCAGGTGACCTAAGTATAATGTCAGTGTCATTCAAAGAGTTTGAAAAGTTGTCTTTGAAGGTCGGCAAGATCCACACGGCTGAAAGAATTCCTGGACTTACGAAAATATTGAAAGTCGAGGTAGACATAGGAGAGAGACGAGCACAAGCGATTGCGGGGGGCGCGCAATATTACACCCCTCAAGAGCTGTTAGGAAAACGCGTTATCGTCATCACGAACATGGAATCCAAGACCATTGCAGGGGTAAGATCTGAGGTAATGTTATTGGCCGCTGACCTCAACGGCAAGCCGATCTGGCTAACTGTCGACGAAGACGTTCCAGTAGGCACTAGCGTTCGCTAGCGAGTCTATACAAGCCTTATCCCTAAATTCTAAGTACTAAGAACTCATATTGTTTCAGCTGAATCTCAACTAGAGGAAGAAATAGTGGATTTCGACTTCGCCCCCGAACATGAGCTCTTTAGAAAGTCTGTCAGAGAATTCTGTGACAAGAACCTCGCTCCATTTTCGCGTGAAATGGAACGAAATGGCAGAATGCCAGACACGGTGATCGAAGGACTGGCAAAAATGGGATTGTTCGGGTTATCTATACCCCCCGAGTTCGGAGGATCTGGGGCCGACGCGACCTCTGCCGGAATCGCAGGAGAAGAGATCGGCAGAGGAGACCTAAGCTGTTCAACTGCTGTCCTATATCTCGTACCCGTCTCTTGGAGTCATGTGCTAAACAAGTTTGGTGCAGACCAACTCAAGAGAAGGACACTGCCCAAGATAGCCGCCGGAAAAGCTTTCCTTGGCATTGCCACAACCGAACCTGGCGTCGGTTCGGATCTCGAAAACATGACCACGACCGCGAAGCGCGATGGTAACGAATACGTGCTGAACGGCGAAAAAATGTACATCAGCGGCATTCGCGAAGCGAAAGAACAGATGCCAGAGGGCGGCGGATACCTTGTACTCGCCAAGACCGGGGGCGACACAGGACACAAGATGTCGTTCTTCTACGTCCCGATCAAGGGTACCGAAGGCATCTCGACAACACTCCTTGAGGAAATGGGCAGACGCGGCATGTCGACCGGCGGTTTCACTATGAAAGACGTACGTATCCCAGTCGAAAATCTGGTCGGTGAGGAGAATAAAGGATTCTACTACGCCATGGAAGGATTCGATTATGCACGAGCAATCATAGCCGCAGTGTGCACAGGGGCAGCTATGGCCGCCCTCGAAGCGGGTATGGAATACATCAAGCAGAGGAAAGCGTTCGGTCAACCAATCGGACGATATCAAGGTGTCCAATTCAAGCTCGCAGAAGATTTCGCCCGCGTTGACGCTGCGCGTCTACTGGCATATCGCGGTCTATGGTTATTCGACAAATCGCAACACGACAGTAAAATCAGTAGGTTCGCGGTAAGCAAAGCCATAGCAGAAGCTAAGTTGATCGCACCAGTGGTGGCATTCGAAGCCATCAACGACGCATTACAATGGTTCGGCGCATTCGGTTACACACTAGATTGCCCGCTAGAGATGGGCCTGCGTGGAGTCCGGTCATACATGCTCGCGGAAGGATCTACAGAAGTGATGAAGATGATTCTAGCACGTGAACTCCTAGGAAAAGAATTCATCGCTTATCGATGACTTTACAAAGTGCGGGATCGTTCTAGCAGACCGAGATTCAACGAACAAGCAGTTCTGTTTTGAAAGAGTAGTTTCTTGACTGAGCTTTTTCGCAATTACCTCTTGAACTTTAAATAGTCATCAATATTCTGGTTGCACAACCAAAAATCGCGAGCAGTGCAGAATAATGCGTTACAAAGCGATGCTCATTTTCACGATAATTCTAGGATCACTCCTCGTACCTGTGCATGCCTCACAAGTCACGATGACCATCCAGAATGGGACAATTGGGTCAAAGATGACCATCGCGTTTCATCAAAACATGACCCAGTTGCCGAGCAGAACAGCCACCCTTGATGGAACAACTGACTCCCCACTCATGGACAGCTTCACAAGAGCCCTAAAAGTAGCCGATTCGTCGGCCGCCGTCTCGAAGGTGACGGTTAATCTTTCGTCTGGAGCAAACTGGTTGAACATTACCGCGTCCGTTGACGTATCAGGTGTAACTGTTCAAACTGGAGACATATTGAACACCACGACTGCTTGGAAATCATACCACATCGATAACGACTTACGGTCCGGTAACGTCAGCTTCAATACAGTTGGAAGCAGGTATCTTCGACCCGTTTACGATTACTATGTTAACGCAAGCCGCTCTGTTGGAAAGCCTAATGCTACTATCACAGGCGTATCGTTCTTCTCCAACAATAATACTGTACTCGCAGGGGAAGAAGCCGCTGATCAAGCTGGAAACCTGACGTTATTTGACTTTAGACCCCTGAACGTTTCATTAAACCAGTGGAACTATACGTACAGTCTCCAAAATGATACTACTAGCTGGCGTTTTACGCCAGCACCAATCATCTCATCATCGATCAAATTCATCAGAGGCCTCAATAACACTTCCATAATCACCGCGGACTATTCCTACAGCGCGGAAGTTGTAGTAATGGGCCTGGCGAGGTCTCATGGAGATGGGGTGCTTGTCGACGTTGGTTCGGGGAATATGGAGCTGGCGATGGCGGGGGTCGTAATATTTGCGGTCATTCTAGCTATCTGCATCCAAATCCTTTACCGAGGTCGCAAAAAGCGAGCTGTGCTCGGACGAAGATAGCCACTATCCTCGTACCCTTTCCTTGCTAACGCGATCCAGTTGAGCCGAGTCGAAAAGACCTTTGAAGTGCTGCTTCAGAATTCCAATGTATAAGCCCACTTCGTCATCTGTCATATACTGAAACATGTAATCTCCTTTGTAGGGAGAGGGGTCCCCTTCTCGGGAGATGAATTCAATATGCATCAACGGATCCCCTCGCTTGATCGTTATAGGCTCACGGCCGTTGTTCAAATTGACCAGCTCCAGAGCCAATCGTCCGATGAAGCCACTGTGAACTTTTGCAGCATTTAGAAACGAGAGACCCATTCGTCCATACTTGCTCTTCGCGGTGAGATGAGATACGAAGTTGGGCGGCGTGAACACGACTTCGTAGGAGATAACATTTCTATGCTCTAGATAATGGAGAGTGGTTTCATCCCGCACGGTCAGAACATAACCATCACCATCCAGGAGCGCATAGTCGAATGGATGGATGCAACTGTAAGTTTGAATCAGCTTAGTCAGCTGGTCTCTTCCGATTACGCCCAAGGTAACCCCTCGGATGAAGTATCTAGCGGCTATTTGTGGCTTAGCATCCCGGGTATCTATGACCCACTTGCGAGTGTAGCGTTCAAGGTTGCAGCAAAAAATCTCTGCCCCTCTAGGGTCTCCGATCGGCCCACGATCACTATGATCAACGGGACGTCCTGTGAAGATGTTACAGAGAAGCTAATGCTGGAAGTCAATTGCTCTGATTCCAATTGGAGATTAGTTGAAGTTTTGTTGAATACCCACGTTACGTTTGTGACGTCAACTCGCAATGTGTCGTACGCGGCTACGGGCGCGTTTCCTTTGATCATATTTGGCGAAGTGACGAGCGATATGAGATCCAAGATCTGCGTCTTATTATACACTAATTCCCATCCTTGACCCTGGCTTTGACCTGCCCTGTGTGCCCACACATCCTTGATTGTAATGAATACGTGGTCCGCTTGAGGGATACTCGTTGACTTGAGTGATATTGACAACGATCCGGAGGCCAATGCAGGGTAAATCAGAATGACTAAGAGTAGAACGAGTGAAATTGCTGCGACTACTTGCTTGGAGTTCATGCTAATGACCGCTGCGCTATTGTTTCTATTTTCTTATAAGTACGTTTTCTCTTGATCCCCACCGCCGGTGTTGTCTTGAATCTAGACCAGATCGTTCAGGGCTGTCCGGCAACGGAGCTTTTGTACCTCCGAGAGATGGACCTCCAAGCAGGACGAGCTAAGGTTACTCGTGTTGTGCCTGACAAGAGCAACCACTTCTACTTGGTGCTTGACAAGAGCATCTTTCATCCAAAAGGAGGTGGACAACCATCTGACACGGGCAAGTTGAGTGGTGAAAACTTTCAGGTCAACGTTAAGAAAGTTATCGACCACGGGGGTGTACTAGTCTACTGGGTTAAGGTGCTGACTGGAACACCAGTCTTGGGCGAAGTTCGCTGCGAAGTTGATTTCGAGAACAGGCGCTTATTCAGCAGAAGACACTCAGCGGCGCATCTGCTGGATCATTGCCTTTCGACGATAACGAAGGGAGCCGTTCAAACGACTGACTCTTGGCTTGGCGAAGATAGTTATGTCGGATACAAAGGGAAGCTCCCGGACCCTGAGCTCCTAAAGAACGTAGAATCCATGGCGAGGCAAATGATTTCAAATGGCGCACAAATCACGATCAAATTTCTGAACCGTAACGAAGCTGACGAATTGAAGAACGCGCCTAACTTTGAGCGTCTACCTCACCTCTCTGAACTCCGTATCGTGACAATTACTGGGTGCGGTCCGATCCCTTGCGGTGGCACCCATGTCTCAGACATCTCCCTGATTGGCGAACTCTCACTCCAGAAAAGCCTCCAGGTCGACGACAACGGTTATCGACTCTATTTTGCAATCTCCTGACCCTCTCCCTGCCCCTTTTGCACGTTCGCAAATTCATTGCTTTTTCAACTGGAGATTTTCAGGTTCAGAATATGTTGTTAAGTGGAACGGAATGCGGATCGGTGAATGTTTAAAGCGCGAGCGCATTTGAGCTGAGTTACAGGCGCTGGAACTTGATACACATGAACATCTTCATGACCAATTTTTCTGCTGAGCGACTCTGGGAAGTTGATCGAGTGTTGCCACAGCAAGTGCAGATTGGCGTTAATATCAACATGTTAGACATCGGGCAACGCCCAGATGGGACACTCGAGGCTCCGTTCGTTTTTACGGTGAGCTTCACGCCTCCTATTGCGCAGATCAGCATCAAGGGGAAGGCAAAGATTTCTGGAGATAGCGAAGATACCAAGAAGATCATTGAGGAGCATAACGCCAAAAAACCACCACCCCCTCAGCTAATTCAAGCAGTTTCAAATGCTGCCATAGCTGACGCTATACTGATCTCGAGGAGCCTGAATATTCCACCGCCGCTACCTCCAATCCCACAACCACAAGCGCAGCCAGGTCCGCAGAAGCAACCCGACTCGCGATACACAGCTTGATCCAATAAATTGGAGGATTCGTTAACACTCCAAAAAAATGGAGTGCTATGAGATCTTAGCCGTAAGGTAGTTCTCCCAATAACTGGCAAGATCTCGCAGTCGATTTGCGAACTGGACGCTCAGGTTAGTGGGATCATTGCGATATTTCTTTTCCAGGAGACCACTCCGAAGCATCGCTTTGTAGGTGTCACTGAGGGTTTGCGCGCTAACTTTAGTCCGCTCGAGTATCTTGAAGTGAAGATCTCTGAGGTACATTGGACGCTTCTCTTCAACCATGATCTGAACTATTGCCTTAGCAACGGCTTGCTTCTTTACGCTATGCGGGAAGAGGATGGCACAGAAAACATCCAAGTCGACGATTTGGTTCAGCGTTGAGTGCTTGTCTATCTTAGGAAATATCCATACCCAACGCCTCTGTCGTTCCGCATAGTAGTCTTCTCTCGGTATCTTGCCTATTCGCGGTCGTTGAATGACGATTTGCCTAGTCTTTGTAGCCATCGCAATCACCCGATGGTAGGCTGCGTCACGCAAATCAGTTCAGCACATAAAACTCCAAAGAACTGAAACCTTGCCGTGCCTCAATTCGCTGAAATAGCGCAATTCTGATACTGTTCACACATTGCCAAATTTGCGACCCCCAGAACAATCTCTTATCAATATCAGAATTGGCATCTGGCGGCGGCAAAGCCCCCCGATCTCGCACCATTTCCCCTTCTTAACCAGCGAATTCTGTAGTCGCTCAGAATTCGCGAAATCGGAACCCCACCGGACCAAAAGTGTACAGGCACCACTATTTGATCTGACACAATCGCCGGACGGGAAGCAGACAGCACCTTGACCCCTTTTCATGGGAGCACAACGCGGGTTACCCACGATCGAATGTAGGTTTGCGACCTCATGCGTGTCGGCTGATTGGTCTTGATCTACACCCTCGATAGATGACTGCATGCCCGTCCATGAACTATTCCTGCATTAGGTGACATGTGAGACATTGATACGTACGGAACTCCCTCCTGAAGTGCCAATCAACCTCAAAAAAACTAGCTCCAAAAAATCGAACCTGACAGTAATGACTGCATTCGTCCAAAATTCGTTTGAAACAGATATTCAGGTTCAACCTTTGTCCCAATGTGTGACGGACTAGCCGGCGACAAAACAATCGTCCACGTTCGATTTTTTTGGACCGCAGATATTTCTCCAAAAAGCGCGAAAAGCCAGAAAAACGGCGAAATGAGGATCAAGGGCGGGTTTGGGGTGAGAGTTCGAACAAGGGTTGCTGGACAGGCTTTGAGAGTCACGAGCATCAGATGCCTGTCGAGGGTGAGCTTGAATGGAATATGTTAAAAAGGCGATCATTAGCTTCTAGCGAAGCTAAAATGTGACAGGGACCATGGCTAACACCAGGATCTTCTTCACTTCCGACGTACACGGGTCAGAAGTCTGCTTCATGAAATTCCTGAACGCAGCTAAATTCTATCAGGCGGACGTGCTGATTCTAGGCGGAGACATCACCGGGAAGATGATTGTTCCCATCGTTCACCAACCAGACGGTACTGCAGTCGCTGACTTTTTGGGCACTCAGCAGGTAATGAAAACCCCCACTGAAGTGCAAGCTCTTGAGAAGAACATTCGCAACAGCGGATACTACCCGTACTCGTCCACGCCTGAAGAAGTTGAGAAGCTTCAAGCAGACAAGCAGCTCGTCAACGAGCTATTCTCAAAGGTAATGGCTCAAGGCGTGAAAAGATGGGTTGGAATCGCGGAAGAACGCCTCAAAGGCTCAAAAGCAAAATGCTTCATCAGCCCAGGAAACGACGACCGGTTCGACATCGACCCGGTCCTCAGAGAATCCACCGTAATCAAGTATCCCGAAGAGGAAGTCGTGTTAATCGACGAGAACCACGAAATGGTGACGAGCGGCTGGGCGAATATTACGCCCTGGAACAGCCCCCGAGAAGTCCCTGAAGAAGAGCTGATTAAGAAATTCGGCCCCATGATCGACAAAGTCCAACATATGGAGAACGCTATCTTCAACCTGCACGTTCCGCCACACAACACCCCCCTGGACCTAGCCCCTGAGCTCGACGCCACGCTCAAACCCGTAGTGAAAGGGGGCGGAGGCATCAGCATGATCCACGTAGGAAGCACCACCGTAAGACAACTCATTGAGCAGCACAAACCGCTACTCGGGATCCACGGACACATCCATGAATCAAGAGGGTTCGTCAAGATCGGCAGGACACTTTGCATCAATCCGGGAAGCGAGTACGGTGAAGGCATACTCCGCGGAGCCGTAATCAACCTGGACCAGAAAGGGATTAAAAGTTACATTCTGACCCAAGGATAGCACTAATAGAACATTGGAGTCAACTACGCGTTGGAACAGACTAGTCGCTGCATCATTTGCGGGCAAGTTCTCCAGTACATTTTC
>DATKOK010000110.1:0-5491 GCA_035524675.1 Candidatus Methylomirabilota bacterium
AACCCTACGATTGCTCCGAATGCTCCCAGCCAGCGCAAGCCGCCATTCTTCGATCTCTTGTCAAACATAAAATGTCCCAAGGCAACATTGTGCCCCACAAGCAAAGAAACGACTGTCATCAATATGACATTGACTGGGACCAGCAACAGCCCGAGATGGCTAGTCACATACACGGTGAAGACTGGAATATAGCCTGGTCCATCGCAGCAGACAGTTGTCACGACGGATGGTATCTTGACGATATACTCGACTTCAAAATTCCTATCTGGCCGATAAATAATGATGCTTGATACGACTGCATAGAACAGTCCGTACACAACAGCCGAGAGTAGTAAGGTTCTCAAGTATTTTTGAACCCTGAAAATTGAACCAACAAGCCCTGTGAGAGAAGGCCAAGTATCCGGGATGCATAGATGCGAATTCAAGAAGAGTCTGATCCCCATTAGCGACGCTAACAATCCTACGATCGATATGCCGAACGTCAGGTAGCCGAGCACCTTCAGGGAGTTCAGTATCGGATTTGTAAAGACCTTAACAGATGTTGCAAGTAACCAGTAGACCATCAGAGACCCGCCGACAGTCAAGATACCTAACACAACGTTTATGATTCCAGCACTACCCTTGTGGGGCACCAACGTGTTGCGGCTCCTCAGTTCATGCCGAGATAGGTTTAGCTAGTTTTCTCTCAATCTCTTCCCGATGAATACTGTTCATCGTGCAGAATGGAATTATTCGACCGTCGGGTAGACCGTAATGGATCCCGCACCGCTGCACTCGTTCAAGGTCGAAATTATACGGATCCATAAAATGCATTGCACCTATCATTATGACCTTCCGCATTAGTTGTCCTAGGGCGTCGTAAGTTCCCTCTCGAATCACGCCGCTCACTAAGGGTCTAACCACTTTCAAATTGAGATGCTTTAGGCTTTGCACCATTTTGAACTTCGCCCGGATGGTGTGGCCGGCTTTAGCCAATTCGGCCACGTCATTCATGCTGCTCATGAAAGCCTCCACGTCAGCATATCTCGTGATCGGGGTTATTCGACCATCTTCAACGAAGATGAATGTCGCCATACCGCAGTGTTCATGCATCGTAAACTCTGGATATCTAGTTCCCTTCAAAGCTCCAACAGCTCGCGCAAATGGTACTACGAATGGAACTGGAAGAAAGTCGCTCTGCAATATCTGCCCATTCGTCTGTTCCTCAACTAATCTCATGAAGTCAGGAATTGTTATCCGGTACTCGGCGAGCTTGTTGCGGTCAATTCTTCCAGTTATTGAGACGGGTTGAACGTTGACACATCTTATTACGTCATGATTCCTGGCAGCGAAGTTGATTATTCGACCAAGTTGATCATCATTAACACCCTTAACGAGTGTGACCACAAGAATAGCGCTGTCATGTCCCAGTGATTTCAGATTCTCAATGGCTTTCAGCTTCGTTGGAAGCAGGTCAACTCCACGAGTAACCAAGTAGGGATCCGGAGTCACTCCGTCAAATTGGAGATAGAAACTGGACACATCTGCATCTTTCAACCTCTTCAGGAACGGCATATCGTTCGCTATTCTGACGCCATTGGTATTTACTTCTACATGGTGAATGCCCCTCGCATGAGCATATTCCACAATATCTGGGAGATCATTCCTCAGTGTGGGTTCTCCCCCGCTTAGTTGGAGCGCCTTTACCGAGACCGGCTTGTTCTCTGACAGATTGTCTATGATTCCCTTTATCGTATCAAGATTGAGTTCGTATTCGTATCCTGCAGATGCAGCATTTGCGAAGCAGATTGGACATCTCAGGTTGCAGCGATTTGTTACATCGATTATTGAGAGGATCGTTTGAGACTTGTGGTTCTTACAGATCCCACAATCATACGGACATCCTTTCACTGTCTGAGTCCGCGGATTCTCAAGACCATCGCCTAGAACGGCATACTTCCGAGCGCGCTCCCACTGATCGAAATCGGACCAATACAGGTCCTGAAAATCGCCATGATGAGGACAGGATTTGTGCATTAGGACCATACCCGCCTCTTGGCTCAGCTTCGCCGGGATAACAGCATGGCATTCTGGACAAATGCTCGATACCTCTTTCAGTAATTTCTCACTCATACGATCGCATCCAAGTATGCCATTAGATCTTGGGCCGTGAGTTCGCCCCACCTAAAGGTTGGTTATGTACAGTGTAGAGAGTAATTTCTTACGGCTGAGGCTGATGCTCGGAAAAGATTACGTAGGTGCGGTACCATCTTGGAGCCCTGGTAAAGAGCAGGTGCAAGTCACAAGTTACAACCTGATCATGGATGTGGATTTCCAGCAACTGAAGTTCAGCGGAACCGTCAGTATCCACCTGCAGTGTGAGAAGGATGCTGTTTTGAACTCTGCGGGGCTTGAAATTCAAAGTATAGTGCTGAATGAAAAGCCCGTCCGCTTCAAACAAGACGGGCAGGAACTCATTGCACAGACAGGCCCGTTTGAGGGCACGCTGGAAGTGAAATATGCAGGCGTCATTCCGGATTCTTTGGCTGGGATATACCGGGCCCCTTACGATCATACACATATTGTGACCACGCATTTCGAGGCAGCCCAAGCGAGACGAATGCTTCCTTGCATTGACCGTCCAGATGCTAAGGCCGAATTCAAGATAGCGGTCAAGATCGATCGGGAATTGACTGCCATCTCAAACATGCCCATAGAATCAGTCATTCCAGACGGAGAAAGAAAACTGATAACGTTTCAAAAGACTCCGAGAATGTCAACCTACCTTTTGTACCTCGGTATAGACAAATTCGAAGAGCGAACAGAAAAGCTAGGGAAGACAGACGTCATCCTGGCGACGACCCCTGGGAAAGCTAAGCTAGGTAATTTCTCTCAAGACGAGGCAAAGAAGGCGATAACTTTCTTCGAGTCGTACTACGCAATTCCATACGAGCTTCCGAAGATCCATCTGATCGCTGTGCCCGAGTTCGCGATGGGCGCGATGGAGAACTGGGGAGCAATCACCTTCCGCGAATCAGCTCTACTCATCGACGCGAACACCGCTACGAGGACTAAGAAACGCGTCGCTGAGATAGTAGACCATGAGTTGGCACACCAATGGTTCGGAAACCTGGTGACCATGAAATGGTGGGACGATATATGGCTTAACGAAAGTTTCGCCACTTTCATGGCGTTCAAAGTACTGAATTCACTGCACAGAGACTGGATGATCTGGGAGGACTTCGTGAGAAACGAAACGGCAGGAGCCATGAGAAGAGACTGCCTGAAGAAAACTCACCCGATTCAAGTGCCAGTCAACTCACCAGATGAAATAGAACAAATCTTCGATGAAATAAGTTATGGCAAGGGAGCGAGCATCCTCCGAATGATCGAGGCATATGTAGGGGAAGACGCGTTTCAGGCCGGCGTACGCGAATTTCTAACTAACCACACATACTCGAATGCTACTGGTAACGAATTCTGGCACAGCCTTGAAAAAGGCTCACACAAGGAAGTAAATAGGATCATGAGTGCTTGGGTACAGCAACCAGGATTTCCCACGCTGACTGTGAAAGCGACCGATAAGAAACTAATCTTGCATCAGGAAAGATTTCTCACCTCCGGCGGAGCTGAAAAGGGCACGTGGCCCATCCCCCTCACATTGGAGATCAACGGTCACCCCCAAAGCCTCCTCATGGATGCTTCCGAGCAAACCATCGAGACTTCGACCCCCGTCAATTCGCTGAAAGTCAATCTTGATCGAACAGGATTCTATCTGACCCAGTACATCGGCTGTGAAGACATGGTCTGGAATAGCAAGCTCTCCGCCATCGATAGGTGGGGGATCGTATTCGACGCATTCGCTTTCCTATTGTCTGGGAAGATGACTTTCCCCGATTACATGAAACTTCTCGAACGCTTCACCACAGAAGGTGAATACCTTCCTAGCCACGAAATCTCTGACCAACTTTCGTTGCTATACACGATCGCGCGACCAAGAATATCCGAATTCTCAAGAAACTTCCACCGCTCACAACTTGACATGTTACACGAAAAATCGGATGAAAACGGCAGGGTATTACGAGAAGCTGTCGCAAACAGATTGACATTGGTTGATGGTGCGTACTCTGATGAATTGGCGGGCAGGTTCGGAGATTACAGCCGAGTGACTCCCGACTTGAAACAAGCTGTAGCGTTAGCGTATGCCAGATCCACGGAGAACTACGACAGCCTCCTAGCTACGTATAGGAAGAGCGATTCAGACGAAGATAGAGTCAGACTGCTAACAGCAATGACAGCATTCGCAAACCCGGCGCTTGTCAGTCGAACGCTAGACTTCACGCTCACCAAAGAAGTCAAGAGACAAGACACCAGAGTAATATTGGTGACAGCAGCCGGAAATCCGGATGCACGAGACATCACGTGGAAATGGTTACAGCAGAATATTGAAGAACTCCAAGGCCTCTACAAAGGCACTGGGATACTCTCAGGAACATTCCTGTCCACTATTCCGTTACTCGGCATTGGCAAGGTCGAAGAGATGAGAGCCTTCTTCGAGCATCACGAGATTCATGATTCAGCAGTCGGCATCGATGCAGGACTAGAGAAGTTATTTGTGTACGATCGTCTAGCAGGGACCCTAGCTTAGCTGGCATATCAAATGGGGGTGCAGAATACCATCGGGTCCATCGCGACAGTAGGTGGGATAATTGGGATATTTGTCTCATTTCTCATAGAGAAATCGGAATTTGACCCCACCTCCTTCGCGCTCTCTATGGTATCAATCTTCATAGCCATAGTTGGAATTGCACTAGTTCTCCAGCAGCCTGCGAAGACGCGCTCAGCACATAAACGAAAGAAAGCCTAGGCAACACTTGCATTTCCGAATTACTCAACGTCATGTAGGCGAGCATTTCTCCATCGTCGTATTGCGGGTCATGGACGTCAATACGAATCAAGAAGTCGTAGCTAATGAAAGTGGTTCACTATATCTATCAGAATACTTCGATCCAGATTCCGTTCGGATCCTCAATATACGCCCAACGGCTTTCGTTAGCTTTCATTTCCGAGATGATTCGATATCCACTCTTTCGAGCATTCTCAAGTGTCGTGTTGAGGTTGTCGACGCCGAAAGCAAGATGGTCTAACCCTTCGCCAACCGTGTACTCAGTAAAATATGGACTGTTCTTGTCATAATAGTTCAGTTCAAGGGTGAAGCCTCCGTCAATCTCTAGTGCAACCGTCTCACCCTTCGTCTGCTCGATTCTGCTTCTTCCTTTGACAGTCATTCCGAAGAGTTTGGTGTAGAAGTCGATAGATTTCTCCAAATCCTTAACGCGTATCCCAACGTACGTAAACTTGGATACCATGTCACTACCTCACGTGCATATTCACGAAGGACGCATATCAGGAATGAGGTGTCGTCTGCTGGATTATGCCGTTAGTTTGCCGGATCGTACTGGCTATAGAACTGTAGTCTGAATCCGCCAACCCTTGATTCATGGCTGACGTG
>DATKOK010000111.1:0-4806 GCA_035524675.1 Candidatus Methylomirabilota bacterium
TGGCTGGGAGCTGACATAGTTTTCGATGTCGACGCCGATCACCTAGAAACACCCTGCAGGGTAAAACACGACACGTGGACTTGCCCAAATTGTCAAGACGCAGGTCATGGAAGCAAACCCTTGAAGTGCCCGAAATGTGGCCGCGAAAAACTCGAAGAAAAAGCATGGTTATGCGATAGGTGCTTGTTCGCTGCAAAGGAAGAGATGCTCAAATTAAGAGATTTCATGGTGGAAGATTTCGGAATAATCCCGAAGGACATTCACCTATTCTTTTCGGGCCATAGAGGATACCACATGCATTTGATTACGGACAGACTGAGAAGTTTAGACGACGCGCAACGAAAAGAGATAGTCGATTACGTCCTGGGACTTGGTCTTGATGCCACGGAGCAAGGATTGTATCAGGGACCTTCTGACGTTTACTCCTCCGACAGGCACACTATGATAATCGGCCCCCAAGTGACTGATCCGGGCTGGCGGGGGAGACTTGCGAAAGGAGTTCTCCAGGTGATTACCACCTTCGACAAGAAGCAGCTCTTGGATCTCGGCTTCTCTAAGGGAGCAGTTACTCAGATGCTTAATGACCGCGATAAGTTGGAGCGCGATTGGTTGGAAGAGATACCGTGGAGTTACTATCAGGATAGATGGCGAGTGACGGAACAAACTTGGAAGAATGCAATTGAAAAATCTCTAGATGCGATAAGACTGAGAACGCACATTGACACAGTAGTCACAACTGATATACACCGATTAATCAGAATGCCTGGTACGTTGAACGGAAAGACGGGATTGAAAGCTACCATGTTATCCTTAGATGAGCTAGAAAACTTCGACCCGTTCGATGAACCCGTGGTCTTCGAAGGGAACCAACGAGTTCACGTGGAGAGTGCACCGGAAATTAGGATACGAGAGAAGCAGTTCGGGCCGTTCGAGAAGGAAACGGTCGAATTACCTTTGGCCGCAGCGATTCTGCTAATGGCGAAGGGCACAGCCTGGCCGGTGAATTAAAGTGTACAACGACCTTTACAAGGCATGGAAATCCGAAAAGTCCAGCTCTCTTCCACAACCCCTTCCTGCAGATCTCTACAATCGGACATTCATGTACCTAAAAGGCCTTGATGAAGAATTGTCAACAACAGACAAACACACGATCCAGGGTCGACTCCTAGTAAGAGAGAAGGAGATGACCGAACGATTACTACAAGAGCTAAGGGAGGACAGAGTCCGGAAAATCGTGTCAGCTGCAGAAAATCACATCCCCATTCAGACTTCCTCATTGACTGAAGACGAATCTGGCCTGCTTGAGAGAATTGAACAATCAGTGGCATCTCTTAAACAACAGCTTGTAACTTCTCCAAAAAGCGATGATCAAACTGATGAGTTGAGAGTCGTCCGAGTGCTAGAGGACATTCCTGAAATTGTAGGAGTGGACCTGAAGATTTACGGGCCATTCAAGAAGGAGGACGTCGCCTCCCTACCTGCACCGAACGCTCAAGCACTCGAAAAACAAGGGGCCGCCAAAGCCATAGAAGTGAAGAATTTTCCCAAGAACGGATGATTCGTCAGAAATAAATACGACACTCACTCGTAGGTAGCGAACCCAAGCTGATCAGTATGAAAACGCCGAAACAAATGCGTACGTACTGCCCAAAATGCAAATCTCATACTGATCACCAAGTCTCAATCTACAAGAAGGGCAAAGACCGGGCAATGGCGATCGGAAATCGACGCCACGAACGAGACGAGCATGGATACGGAGGCCAGAAATTCCCTAAACTTAAGCGCACGGCGAAGACCACGAAGAAGATGCTCCTCCGATTATCATGCAAGACGTGTGATAACACGGTCTATCGGTTTGGCATACGCCTAAGAAAACTCGACTTAATCTAGCCAGAATATTTTGACTCTTCGCTCCATAACACTTATGTTATTATATTCGCATCAACTTCGCTCCTCAGAAGAGTAAGGTAGGATTGACACAAAAAGAACTGATTCCACAACCGCAGTCGAGCTTCATTCGCGTTAAATGCCCGAAATGCGGCAACGAGCAAGTCGTTTTTGATAGACCGTCAGTCGCCCCACATTGCTCCGTCTGCGACGAAGTCTTGGCTGAAACGACCGGCGGCAAAGCCAGACTAAAGGCTGAAGTGGTTCAGCCTCTCGGTTAGGATATTGACTATGACGTCAACACCGAGTTACCCGGAGGTAGGCGACCTAGTTGTCGCATCGGTCACGCGAGTTGTGGACTATGGCGCTTACGTCAAGCTCGACGAATACGACAGTGTTGAAGGATTAATCCACATCTCCGAGGTAGCTAGCACTTATGTGAAGAACATTCGAGTACACGTACGAGAAGGACAAAAACTAGTACTAAAAGTCTTACGCGTCTCAACCCAACGAGCACAAGTCGACCTTTCATTACGAAGAGTCACCGGTCGAGAGAAATCAGAGAAAATGCTCGAATGGAAGAAAGTCAAAAAAGCTGACTCGATCGTAAAAGGAGCAGCAGAAAAGCTCAAGGCAACTCCTGAAGATACTGCGAAGATTCGAGATTTGATCTACGAGAAATTTGACAATCCGTTCGACGCGTTTGAAGAAGCGATAGATGAAGGTGAAGAAACCTTCACAAGCCTACAGATAAGTGAGGATTGGGCGAAAGCACTCACAGAAGTATCCCGTAGCAAGATTAGGTTAGAGAAAGCAAAAGTCACCGGAACCGTGGAACTAACCTGTTCC
Source organism: Candidatus Methylomirabilota bacterium (assembly GCA_035524675.1). Classification (GTDB taxonomy): domain Archaea; phylum Thermoproteota; class Bathyarchaeia; order 40CM-2-53-6; family 40CM-2-53-6; genus FEN-987. Next base: position 2,737 of record DATKOK010000111.1, read on the forward strand.
AAGACGGAGGGAATTGAAGCTATTCGACAGGCTCTGCGAGTAGCGAAGAAAGCGAAAAAAACTAGAGGCACAACTGTGAAAGTCTACACGATCGGATCTCCACGTTACCGGCTCGAAGTACGGAGTAAAGAGATCACAGACGCACAAGCGACACTCAACCAGGCGGTTACAGATGTGCTCTCGTCTATCAAGAGCCTTGGCGGTGAAGGGCGTAGAGTTAGTTGAAGTGGCTACTCAGAAAATGCCCTTCATGTATCTCCTATACTTTAAAACAGCAGTGCCCGAAATGCGGGATGAGCACAGTCACGCCACATCCGCCCAAATTCTCCCCGCACGATAAGTATGCAAAGTTCAGACAGACAGAAAGAGTGACGACATCGAACGTTGAATAGTTACTGCTTGTTGAGAACAACGACCGCTTGTGCAGGTCCGTAGGTGTCATTACCGGACCATGTAGCGGTTATTGTGATTGTTCCCGAGACTGGGACTGTCCATGTGTAGTTCATTGTCGGGGAAGTCATTGGAATGATACCGATTGCGGCGGATTGGTTCTTCGAGGAGTAGGACAGGGTGATGTTGGCGCCACTCACTAATGGGGTCATCGTCCACGTTAACGTGATGGTCTGTCCTGCCGACGCGGTGGTCTTTGAAGCAGATAGGGCGAGTTCTACGGAGTTCGCTTTCACTTGAAGGCCTTGGGGCTGAGTAGTCGTGTCAAAGTATTGCCCAGTTGTACCTGGGTAGTGGGCTCGAATTGTGTAGTTGCCTGGGATTGTGGGGCTCCATGTGCCGCTGAATAATCCATCCGGAGACACTGAGGCTGCACTAAGTGTTTGCCATTGACCGTTCGGATCTAGAAATTCGAGTGTCACCCTTGGCTGTCCTGATATTGGGTTACCGTCCGCGTCAGTGAGGTTGCCTGAGAAAGACACATTTTGACCAAGCCTTACTGGGCCATTGATGTGAGTAAGGTTGAGCTTTGCGGCAGACGGGTAGCTTACCTTGTACAGTAGCACGTAGTTATTTGAGGACCGAAATACTAGCGTGAAATAGCTATCGAATGGAGAGGTTGTTCCTCCGGCTTGAAGTGCCCCTTTGGCCATCATCCACCCGAGCATTGTTGCGTCATTAGGTTCATTGTTATCGGTGACCGTATCGTTGGAAATCGCTTTTCCAGTAGTTGCATCTTGGATGACTCTATAATAGACGGAAGTCTGAGCTTGTGGGTTCGATCGCTCTAGGAACGATATCTTGTAATTATGATTCTGATAGCTCCACACTGAGCCGTTTCCGATTCTGGCCATCCAGTACCATTTCCCATCCTCACCGAACCCCTGGTATGTTTGCCCTCCGCTGGATGACTGCCCGCCCGGTGTGATGAAGATTGCTACATAGGACACGTTGTATCTCTTTAGTGTGGGTATGGCAAAAGTGGTATTGGAGAGGAAAGCTTGCGCGATCACCGCGATCTGTGTTGAATTCTGCGTCCCGTTATCTGCTAGGGTTCGACGGTCCCCTAGAGCGGTGATCCAGTATCCGTAGTCCCACCAAGCGAAAACTACCGATCCTTGTGGGGTGTTTGCCCTCATCCAAGACAAGGCTTCCAACCAGTCAGCATATTTCAGCTCACTGCCGACGGTTGGGGCGGTAGGAATGCTCGACGTGACGATGGTCGCAGGCTGATACGATGCCTGAACTGCTCGCCAGAATGAAGGGACGATCAAAATGAGCAGGATGAGAAAGATTGCGACGCCAAATTCCCTGCCAACCCTCGCTATGACACGGGTCTTACGTTTCGGATAAATGACTGCCTCTCGAATTATGTCGATTGCAGGTTTCCCTAGTTCTACGGTTCCGATTGCTGCGAGTATACAGAAGGCGGGCGCAAGCAACAATGTTAGTCGAACAAAGGAAGCAGCGAAATAGACCGAGGTGACTCCCCACAAGAACAGGAATATGTCGTCATTTCTAGCTCTCTGCAAAATGAATACGAATCCGAACATGCCGAGGAGCAATATGGCTCCGAACTCGTAGAAGAATGATGACCAGGTTGCCGGTTGATGCTCAGCT
>DATKOK010000112.1:0-7116 GCA_035524675.1 Candidatus Methylomirabilota bacterium
TAGTGGGCACCGTTGTTGGGGGAGGTTTTCTCGTCTTCGGGAGGGTTATTCGCGAGTTCGATTGAGAGGTTTGAGTTGCAAATTCGCCCATCATTGATGTGTATTAGTTCGAGCGGTTTGATTATGTCGGTGAAGCTGCCAGAATATTGGACGTTGACGGTGATTGGCGAACGAAGTGGACGGTTAGTGATGAACAGTAATTGATCCTTTCTGGTTTTCACGTAGAATGAGTTAGGGAACGTTGCGATAACCTGTCCAATCGTCGATTCTTCTTCTGACTTGAGTGCTTGTGCAGCGAGAACTCCTACGTGGTTCGCGCGGGTTGATTGCAAAGATTTTCAGATGCCGTATTTTTCCGCGTACGTTTTGAGTGCTGCCTTGAAAATTCCAGACGGGAAGGATACTATTCCTGCGCCCACCTGTCCCACTCCAGCATTCTTGCTGGCTATCCCAGTGTTTATTGTCGGAGTGATTCCGGTGCGGACAACTTTGCGTATGTCGATTCCTGTTGGGGTTCCTTGAAAGTCGAGGAATGGGATAAGAAATGTCGAATGTTTGGCTTGTGTAATCTCGTACATTTTCTGAGTATTTTCGACGGCGTATTCAACCGAGCCGCCAACAAAAGAGACTATGGCTGGTGACGCTGCCATAGCGAAGCCGCCGAATCCGGCTGTTTCCGTGATTGCGCTGTCTCCGATGTCGGGGTTAGCGTCCTTCTCACTGTATCCGGGCAGCCAGACTCCTTTCGGGATATCCGCGGAGGCCATGAACCATTCGTTTCCTAAGCCGCTCACCCAAATTGCTGCGTCTGTTCCGTTCCGCGTTAGCGCTGTAACGATGGTGCTATATTCGATGTTGTGTGCGGCGAGGGTCATTGATTTCGCTGCGGCCATAACCAGATTTAGCGCGACGTAATCGTTGTTGTTGATGAAATTGTACGTCTTGACCATTGCGTCATGTGAGGTCCCCGAGTTCATTAGATGTGGAGTGAGTTCCCGTAGCAGAAGTGATGTTGAAGCGTTGAGACGGTTATGACATTCATCGCCCATAGTGAGGGCTTTTGCTATAATCGGTTTAATTGGGATGCCCGCGTTCTCCTCCTTAATCTTCTTGATTGTTGCATCCAACGTTGGGTACAGTACGTCGTGCATCCAACGCAGTCGGGTGATCACATCGCTCGAATAGGCTCCGTACCGGAGGACTTTCCCTAGTCCTTCGTTTAGGTTCGAATAGGTTATGGTTCCAAACTTTTGATCACGAAAAATGCACACAGGCATACTTGGAGAGATTATGCCAGCCATCGGAGCGACGGCGGAATGCAGGTGGTTTGGTTCAAACGTAATTCTTCCCGAGCTTGCAAGCTTTTCTGCTTCAATTTCATCGGTTGCCCATCCTTCGTACATGATTGCGCCGATTATCGCCCCCCTTAATGGGCCGCTCATGCGCGCCCATTCTATCGGAGGCCCAGCGTGCAGGAGCATGAAATCCTTCATGTTCGGGATTGTTTTCGAAGCAATTCCAGTCGCCTCCCATACTGGGTCAGACTCCATCATTCTCCGTACTGCTTCCTGATTTGCAGCCTCAATGTGACTCTTGATGGAACTCGACATCATGATGACCTCCAATTGGCTGAACTTGAATCATCCTAAGCTGATTTTAGCTTACTCTTAGGCTTGGCATGCGGTATCCGTTTTAATATCGCTTTCAATCTCGAGGGTCAACGCGAATGTGATGCTGAGGTTGACTACTGTCAAGAACGTTGTGAAAGTGAACTACTATAGAGATTCAGTACAACTCCTTCATTTATCTCAGGAAGCCAGACAGATTGACGGAATCATTGATGCCGCTGTGGTGATGGCGACTTCAACGAACAAAGAAATGCTTGCTAGCCTGAAGCTCCTGACTCAGGAGGGAAAGAAGGCTGCTTCGAACGATATGATAATCGCAGTCGCAGCGAGCTCAATGGACGCAGTCGATAATGGAGTTCGAAGAATTGAAGAACTGTTTGACACGCCTGCTCAGACACGTGAAATTAAATTCGGCAACGTTGACGAGGCAGTCCGCTCGTTGCCTGGAGCGAACCTTGCACTAATCTCAATTCCAGGAGATTACGCTAGAGAGCTCGTTCTCTCAGCACTAGACAATGGACTTAACGTTCACCTCTTCAGCGATCATGTGCCGCAGGAAGTCGAGCTCGAAATCAAACAGTACGCCAAATCGAAGGGGCTCCTGATAATGGGACCAGGAGCAGGATCAGCAATCATAGGAGGAAAAGCCGTAGGTTTCGCGAATGCTGTACGCGAAGGGAACGTTGGCATCGTCGCAGCCGCCGGGACCGGTCTGCAGGAAGTTAGCGTGCTTGTCAATGATGTTGGCTTGGGCGTGTCGGAGGCGCTAGGGGCTGGGGGAGGAGACGTTAAAGAGAAAATTGGAGGCATAAGCATGCTTCAAGAAATCGAGGCTCTGGCAAGAGATCAAGCGACTGAAATTATCATTGTCGTGTCGAAGCCGCCTGATCAGCAAGTACGAACTAAGATACTTGACCAGGTTTCTACCGCCGTCTCGAAGCCAGTAGTCGCCTGTTTCCTAGGCTCGGAAGATTGCGAAGTTCCCGCCGCAGGTCGAGGACGAGTGAGACTGACTAGAACTCTGCACGGAACTGTTCAAGAGATCACTAAACTGACCAAGTCAACTTGTGACTCGAGGTCTATTTCGATGGATCAATCTAGACTTCAATCAGTAGCTGAAGAGAATTGGAGGAAGTTGGCTCATTCTCAAAGATACGTACGAGGTCTCTTCACCGGAGGTACTCTCGCCTACGAAGCGTTAATCATCCTTGATGAACTCATCGGCGATGTATACTCTAATGCTCCACTGAAAGATGGGCTTAAGCTTCCCAACTCTTATTCTAGTCACAAGGATTCGATCATAGATCTTGGAGAAGAAGAGTTCACGGCGGGTCGACCACATCCGATGATCGATCCAACTCTCCGGAACATGAGGTTGCTTTCCGAAGCGAAAGATCCTGAAGTCGCATTGATAATGATGGACGTAATGTTGGGTTACGGGTCGAATCCGGACCCAGCAGGAGTCATGATCGACTCAATCCGAAAGGCCCAACAGTTGTCAAGGGATTCGGGGAGAGTTCTCCATATTCTCGCGCATGTATGCGGCACGAATCAGGACCCGCAGAAAAGAGTGGACCAAGAAGCAAGACTTCTTGGCGTCGGAGTCTCTGTTTTCCCCACCAATGCCCTTATGGTGGCTGCGGCCGCGTTGATCTCCCGAAGAGGCGAAGTCCGGATGCCTCTGAAAAGATTCTATGAGGAATACCTTAGCGAATTCTAATTGGAGGTAATGATGGTGGAGAAGATTCTCAACTTGCTCAATTCAGAACTGAAAGTGATCAACGTTGGATTGGAATTATTCGCTGACGAATTGAGGGTGCAGGGCGTGAAGGTCGCGCATGTGGCATGGCAGCCGTTGCCGAAGTTGGAGAAGGAATACGAAGACATACTGTCGAAGATCTTGTAGATTCCTCTTTACGTTGTGAACTGGAAGAGGAATTTGCGTGAATCTTTTGTGGACAAAAAAGAGATGAAATCGACAGCGCGCGCCGTCGATTAAAGATCGATATGTGCTGGTACCTTAGGATTCATCGATTGCTTTAGCAAATCGGGGGGGACTGGTCTCTCTCCCAATCGCTTCTCGTACTTGGGTTTTACGAAATTGAACCATTGGTCTCTGGTGTTGAAGAAGACTCGGGCTCCGCCGAGTTCGTGCTGAACCTGTGGGTACGGTTTCTGGAATTGTGCAAGTCCGAGACCCCAGTATCTGATCCCAGTGTAACTCTCGTACGTGGCCCACCATTCTTCCATGCCTAAGTTCTCGAAGGCATGCTCCATCTTCGCAAGATACATTAAAGCACCAATGCCAGCGCCGCGTTTGAACGTCATCGTATGTAGACTAATGCAGACTTTCTCGTCCCAAAGTCGTGCGTTTGCTATTGCAGCAAGTTCACCGTCAAGGATGCCTATTAAACAGTAATAGTCCTTTACTCGTTTTCTAACTGAGGATAGAACTTCCGCGTAGACTCGCGAGGCAACTAGGTCATAGAAGTCTTTCTCAACGTCCATTATTGACCGAGTTGTCTTGAGAATTGTTTGTGTATCATCCGGAGTGGCCGCTCTGACCACCATCTTCTTGCCATCCGGCAAGTTCAGCAGGCGAGGTGAGTATTGCTTTGAAAGGAGTGGCGACTCAGCTGGTCTCAAAATCGGCTCTAGGTCTTCGACATTGATTTTGACTTCGGTTAATGTAACTGGACAAGGAGGTTTGAATGACATAATTCAACACAGGAGTCACGGGTTTGTTGCGTCTATTTTAGCCATTTTGACGAGAGATCACAAGTGAAAAATGAGAAGGCGCATTGACGGGTTTCATTTGCAGCCGATGGCGTCTCCGAACCGGGTCTTACGCATCTTCATCTTCTTTTCCATCAATCGGTCATACTCTCTATCGTCAACGATTGCGACGCATCTTCCAATGCACGCCTCACCGTCCACAAAACGCCAAGGGAAGAATCCTAGTGTCGTGCGCTGATTGAGCAGTAAATCTATGTCGCCTCCGACGCATTCTGCATGGATTATTCCGTACGGGAACATTTCAATGTGCATTAGCTGATACTTATCGTCCGTGAAGTACTCACTGAGTTTCTTGCCGTACTTCTCTTGAAAGTGAGCGTCAGCCTCTCGTGCTTGTCTAGGCATCCAGTCTCTTACGATTGTGTTCATGGGGTGATCGGCGCTTCCGCAGTCGACTCCGATCCATTTGATCTTCTTTCGTTTCGCCCACTCCGCGAATTCCCTATCGGGACCCGGATGTTTTACCATGTAGCGGATTTCGTCAGCGGTGGGTTGATCCCAACCATATGCGTGATATCCTGTGTGAATTATGAGAATGTCATTCTCACGCACTTCAACTCGGTCTTCAACCATTTTGGATGTGTACACGTCATAATCGTGTGCGACGTCCGAGATGTCTACGACCGCTGCAGGACCAACCAGGAAATCCATATTCAGACTCGCAATGTCTTTTCCAGAAGTGTGAAAATGGATTTCACCATCCAAGTGCGTTCCTACATGATTTGAATGGGTCAAAACCTGTCCGTTCGCACCGTTCGGGGCTAATCGTTTGAAGTACTTCAGTTGGAGTGGCTCGTAAGTCGGCCAAGGTGGAGTAGCGATCCCAATCGGGATAGTCAAATCTATGAATTTCATTTCTAATCCTCCGCTGTCGACGGTTGTTGGCTAGCTCATCATCGGTTAATGCATTTATCGTATCGAGAGTAAGTAAAACTTGCGACGTGTCCCCGTCGCTAATCTGGAACGATGGAACCAGACCGAAAGCTTCTTACGCGCATAGCCAGCCACGAGGGCTGGGAAGATATTAATGAGTTCTACTGACAAACCAAAATCAAATAGCAAACTGTACGCCGGAATAGCAGTAATCGCAATCCTGATAATTGCAATCGCCGCCGGAGTCTACATGTATACTCCGCAACAAGCAACTATGACCACGACTGCCGAAACCAGTGCCGCTGCAACAACTGCGGCTCCAGCGCCCACGACCTATAAAATCGCATTCATCAGCAGCGCCTCTCTCGAAGAACCCTGGACTTCCGTAATTCACAACGCTTTGACACAAGCCGTCCAGACCTATGGCGCAGACAAAGTATCCTATAATTACACAGAGAACGTTGATTACTCTGACACGCCGCGAGTGATGCGTGAGTATGCTGCAAATGGCTATAACATGATTTTCGTCGACGCCTTCGGGGCTGACGATACAGCACGCGCCGCCGCTAAAGACTTCCCGAACACATTCTTTGTGCTCGGCACGGACAACCATGTTTTCGGAGATAACGTGGCCGTGTTCGACGACTGGATTCATGAACCAGCATACATATGCGGGATGATTGCAGGAAACATAACCAAGAGCAACGTGCTCGGAGTCGTCGGCGGTGTCGCAGACCCAGAAGTCAACCGGCTTATCAACGCGTTCAAGGATGGGGCGAAGTCCGTTAACCCGAATGTGAAGGTTCTTATCACATTCATAGGAGAATGGTTCGACCCACCTAAGGTGAAGGAAGCTGCTCTCGCTGAGATCAGCAACGGTGCAGACGTAATATATAGCGAACGACAGGGCGGTATAGAAGCGGCAGAACTGAAAGGCATACCAGTATTCGGTAGTTTACAGGATCAGTATCAGCTAGCTCCCGACGTGGTAATATCTGGTCCTGTTTGGGATATGTGGCCCACAGTAAAGCATGAAGTGGACCTGATGATGCAGGGCAAATGGGTGCCAGAAGATCTAAGGTTCTACTCGATGATGGGCAAAGGCGGTGCTTCACTCGCTCCTTGGCATGACTGGCAAACAAGGTTGAAACCAGATATCGTCGCAAGAATGCAACAAGCTAACGTACTCGGCATGGTTGACAACATAACGAACCAGATTATGACTGGTGCCTTCACTGTCCCGATGGATGAAACCGAACCAACAACAGGATAGAGGAGTCGCGCTTACCGCGTCTTCTCCCCCTTTTTTATCTGTAGCTCTCTCCCGGTGAGGCCGAATGGGTAATGACGACTTAGTCGTTGAAATGAGAGAGATAGTCAAGACGTTCCCCGGAGTCACCGCTAATGATCGCATCAATTTTCAACTCCACCGGGGCGAGATTCATGCTCTACTTGGAGAGAACGGTGCCGGCAAAACTACTCTAATGAACGTTCTGTATGGTATGTACCGGCCTGATAATGGTGAGATCCAAGTAAACGGCAGACGCGTCCTTTTCGATTCACCGCAAGACGCTATCGCCATGAGAATAGGAATGATACATCAACACTTCATGCTTGTACCGGCGATGAACGTCATAGAGAACGTCATCTTGGGACTAAAATCCAACCGGATCGTGGTCGACGAGGCGTCGGCCGAGAAGCGAATTGCAGAATTAGCGTCGACGTACGGATTGAAGGTTGAACCGCACAGCTTCATTTGGCAACTCAGCGTTGGTGAACAACAACGCGTGGAAATCCTAAAAGCGGTTTACAGGGAAGC
>DATKOK010000113.1:0-4730 GCA_035524675.1 Candidatus Methylomirabilota bacterium
GTGTACAAAGTTGCTCAGGCTCGACGAATGAAGGTTAAAACCGGATCAGAGCAGATGATCGGAATGACGGGGACCGCGTTTTCTTCCTTGGATCCAAATGGCGAGGTCAAAGTCGAGGGGCAAATCTGGAAAGCCGAAAGCATCACGGGACCGGTACGCTCAGGTGAATTGGTTGAAATTGTTGGTCGAAAGGGGTTAATCTTAAGAGTCAAACCAAAAGAAGTTCACACGAAGGACTAGTTATTGGCATTTGAGGATATACTGTTTGATCCAGCTTTCATAGCCGGAATCATTGTCGTTCTTTTCGTTGTAATCCTTGTTGCGTCTGGAATTAGGGTGATCAAAGAATGGGAACGAGCTCCCTTGCTGCGACTAGGCAGGTTTATCGGAATGAAAGGGCCGGGACTGTTTTACATCATTCCATTTGTTGATCGATTACCTACCATTGTCTCAACGAGAGTTCAGACAGTTCCTTTCAGGACGGAGCAGACTCTAACTAAGGATAATGTTCCCGTAAACGTTGATGCAATCATGTTCTATCAAGCAATTGATGTTGAGAAAGTCGTTTTGAATGTTGAAAGGTACGTGGATGCTACTACTCTAGCAGCTCAGACGACGCTCAGAGAGGTCATTGGTAAAGTAAGCTTTGACGAACTGTTGACTGAACGTGAGAAAGTTGGAGTCGAAGCCCGTAACATTATAGATGAAAAAACTGAGCGTTGGGGAATCAAGGTTACCTCGGTTGAGGTTAAGGATATTGGAATCCCGTCAATGTTGCAAGAAGCAATGTCACGGCAGGCTTCTGCAGAACGAGAACGCAGAGCTAGAGTAACGCTAGCATTAGCGGAATATGAAGCCGCGCAAAAGATGGTCGACGCGGCAAACCTGTATGAAAAGAATGTGCGTGCACTTGAACTCCGTTGGATGAACATCCTCTACGAGCTGGGGCTTCAAAGTAAAGGAACGTTGATGCTAGTGCCCACGAACACTCCGACTGCAGGAGTTTCCATGGGCTTCCCTCCGCTTGGTGTAGTGAGCATTCAAGATTTGACTAGCCAAAAGAAGAAAGATGAAGCGAAGAAAGACTAGGGTCACTTAACATCTAAGGTAGATGCTGCTTCCAGAGACGAAACATCAACCTTCATAGGTTCAGCCGACTTGTTGATGCCTAATCGCCGACGCATAACTATCTCTGCCATAATGCTCACCGCGATTTCTTCTGGTGTTTCCGCACCTATCTCCAATCCAACAGGTGCGTTCACTTTGCTCAATTGTTGCTGTGTAAATCCTTCATGAAGTAGAGTTCGAAATGCTTGAACAACTCGACGTCTGCTGCCAATCAACCCGATATAACTGGCCTTTGTGTTGAGCGCAGCTCTTAACGCCGGGAGATCATCTTTGTGTGTGGTGACAATTACTATGTACGAGTTTGAGGAGACGTGCATGTTCGGAAGGTTCGTTTCAGGAAAATCAGCAACGACAAGAGTCGATTCGGGAAATTGGTCTTTTTTGGCCATGGGATCGATTACAGTAATTTCGAACCCTACGAGCTCACCGAGCTTTACGATTGCAGACGATAGGTGACCGCTTCCGATGACGATGAGTCTGGGACCTGGGTCGGCGATTTCTATTGAGACGTCAATCTTCCCGCCACAATTCATGCCTACTCCGCCGAACTCTTCCTCAACTAAATCGTATGACTTTAGGACTACACCATTCACACCTTGTTTGAGCATGAGCGTTGCTTCCTCCACCACCTGTCTCTCGACGCATCCTCCTCCGATAGTGCCGTATGTTTTCTGATCCTTCGTGATAATCATCTTAGCAATTTGCCGAGGAACTGACCCTTTGTAATTGACTATGGTCGCAACGGCGAATCGCTCTTGTTGGCGTTGTAGTTCAGCCATCTTCGCGTAAATGTTGCTCATCTCAGTTCCTCTTACTCTTGTAGCTTAACAGAACTCTGTCGGGCGTGGCAGGTATTTCTGCTAATCTTATTCCAATAGCGTGGTCTATCGCGTTTACTATTGCGGCAGCGGGGAGTACTATGGGCGGTTCTCCGATGACTTTAGCCCCGTATGGTCCGAGTTGCCCCGGATGTTCCACTATGATGCTCTTGATTTCTGGTATGTCTTTCGATGTTGGGATGTAATAGTCTGCAAGGTTCGGGTTTCGGACGATTCCGTCTTCGTGGATGAGTTCTTCCATAACTCCATACCCCAAACCTTGGATGGTTCCTCCTTCTATCTGTCCTTCAACAGATAGGGGGTTGATGGCTTTTCCGACGTCATAAGCTGCCACCATTCTATCGACCTGAACTTTTCCGGTTTCTGTATCGACCTCAACTTCAGCTATGACCGCGCCGTACGTGTACTGAAGATAAGTCGTCCCTTGGCTTATTTCTGGATCGTACTCACATTTTGGAGCAGTGAACGTATCTTGCACCTTCAATTCTATTCCCTCCTTGTATGCTGATTGTACGACTTCTAGGTACGAGACGGTACTTTGGGGTCTATCTCGAACGTAGTATGAGCCGTTTGATGATTCGATCGCTGCGATATTAGAATCTAACAATTCTGCTGCAATTTCCTTGAGGCGTTGATGAAGCTTTCCAGCTACCATTTGAGCAGCACGTCCACCTACGGCAGTTGTCCTAGAAGCGACGGTGGGTCCTGCGTCGTTGCAGTAATCCGTGTCAGGTGGTTCCAACTTGAAGAGAGTGATGGGAAGGTTCATGGTTTCGGCTGCGATCTGCAATAGTCCTGATGTTGCGCCTGTGCCATACTCGGTCAATGCAGTTCTGAATCTGATCGTTCCGTCTCTGTCGATATTCATATGTGCAGCGACATAGTCGCTACCTTCGGGTCCTAGACTGTTTCCGTGATACATTATTGCGATGCCTATCCCCTTCCGGATCGTTCCCGATTGCTTGGAATATTCACTTCGCTTTCTGTGCCAATTTGATGCCTCCACCACTTTCTCGACGCATTCTTCGAGGCCACAGCCTTCATCGACTACTTGACTGGTTGCAGTTAGCGAACCGGGTTTCAGCATGTTGATGCGTCTGAACTCTAGAGGATCCATGCCGATTTTTTTCGCGATCTCTTCGACGTGTGATTCTGCAGCGAAATGAGATTGTGGGCCCCCGAAGCCTCGGAATGAGCCTGCCATCGTATTGTTCGTGTAGACACAGTACGAGTCGCTCTTCACGTGAGGAATGTCATAGGGTCCAGTTGCATGGAATAGGGCCCTCGTGATTACAAGCGGGCCAAGAGATGCGTAGGCGCCTGTGTCAGCTATGAGTTCCGCGCTCCATGCCGTTAGTTTTCCATTCTCTTTGACGCCTGCTCTTAGCTTGATGACGAATGGGTGACGTTTCGTATGGCCTATCATGGATTCTTCTCTAGTGTACGCGAGCGCTGTTGGTCTGCGCGTCTTGAGAGCTACTATAGCCGCCATTCCTAGGATGTCTACGGGCATTTCATCAGACTTTGGCCCAAATGCTCCTCCAGTGGCTGCTTGAATGACTCTGACCTGGTCTGCGCGTAGGGAGAGGATCTTGGCGATGCCTGTCTGCACGTGGAACGGGCTTTGCATCGAGCCCACGCAAGTCACTGATCCATCAGGTTCAGGGATTACAAAACCCGTTTCGGGTTCTAACGGGACTGGTTCTTGGAATTGCGTCTTGTATATGCCTTCGACTATGTGATCAGCCTGCTTGAACCCTTCTTCGACGTCGCCCTTACGTAGCTTCAAATGTTTGGCGATGTTACCGGCCTTGTGAATTTTGGGTGCGTCAGGTTTCAATGCATCGATGGGTGAAAATACAGCAGGGATGTCTTCGTACTCTATCTTTACGAGGTCAATTGCTTCTTCTGCTATTGACTGATCGTGCGAAGCAATGGCTGCTATCGGTTCTCCGACGAACCTTACCTTCGTATCAGCAAGCAATGGTTTGTCAGGCAGTAATGCAGTTGCTTCGTTAATTCCAGGAATATCTGCTGCGGTTATAACGAGAACAACGCCAGGGTATTGACGTGCTTGTGAAACATCCACTTTACGTAACAACGCATGGGCATGAGTCGATCTTACGATCTTCAGGTAAAGGCAATTCTCAGGTAGAATGTCAAATGAATAGATGGGTTTTCCGAGAACTTTGTCGATCGAGTCTACACGCTCTACGCTCTTTCCGATAAGCGAAGTTTTGGAAGTGTTGGACGTCTTATCTTGTAGAAGGGCCATCGTCACTTCACTTCGTGCGCAGCTGCTTTCACGGCTCTGATGATGCTGTGGTATCCGGTGCATCTACACAAAGTGCCGCGAATGGCTTCTTTAATCTGTTCGTCAGTAGGTGAGGGATTATGGTCGAGAAGATTTTTCGATGCAAGAATCATTGCGGGGATGCAGAAGCCACATTGGGTTGCGTTCCATTTGATGAATTCTCGTTGGAGAGGATGTGGTTTCTCGGCCGTGCCAATTGCTTCGATTGTAGTCACTTCTTTATTTCTTGCTTGAATAGCAAGGACAAGGCAAGAGTTAACAAGTTTCCCATCCATGATGACCGCACAGATTCCGCAATCTCCAGTACTGCAACCTTCTTTCGTTCCCTTCAAGCCAAGTCTGTCTCTCAGAACATCCAACAGGCGTTCGTGTGATTCGACAACTAACGCATGATGCTTTCCGTTGACAGTGAACTTTAGAAGGTGTTTAGACAAGTGGTGTCTCCCCTA
>DATKOK010000114.1:0-9529 GCA_035524675.1 Candidatus Methylomirabilota bacterium
TCTCCGTGTGCATCAAAGCTGATCACGCCAACGTTCTTCGGTAAGCTCTGCACGACGCCTAGCGTAATCGTGTGCTCCCCCCCGATGCAAACGGGCATCTTCCTGGCAGACAAAATATCGCCAGCAACGGCCTTGAGACGACGAAGAGTTTCAGAGGCCTCATCAACAATATGGAGGTCTCCGGCATCATGAATTGGCACGGACTCAATGTCCACGCCCGAATGAAGGCTGTAGGTCTCGATGTTGAGTGACGCTGCCCGAATAGCACTAGGGCCGAAACGTGACCCAGACCTGAAGGTACTAGTGTGATCGAACGGAACTCCAAGAACAACGTATCGAGCTTCTTCGAGCGGTTTCGAGTATCCCGAGAAGCTTCCAATTATCGACGTGTGCAAGGATAAATTCTCCATTTTACGGTGCACCTTGAATTCGTACGAACTAACCTGAACCAACGTTGTACTTCTTTTAATACATGAACTTTTCACCATGCAGCCCCGATTCTGGAATGGTTAAATCGAACAACCAAGAATATACTTTGGGGACTTCGTTGAAGACTCGTCTGATAGGTACTCTATTGGCAATTATCACGGTAGCGACTCTAATGCTACCTGTAATGGCTCAAGGCGCAGTTACAGGGTCATTTACGGTTCAGATCAATTTCTACTATCCTAATATCTCTACCCTAACCAATGTGCGAGTAGTATTGAGCGATCAAACAGGAAGAGTCGTTGCTACCGCGGTGAGTACTGACGGTAGCATGGTTCTACTCGTTTTCGCATCGCATACCCCGGAGTATTGGCTTGCTGCTAGCGCGACTGGATTCGCGAGCTTCTCCTATTTTGACAAGCCTTGGCCACTCTACGGAGTCGCCATCATTACTGTTCAAAACTTCGGTGGGAACCCCGGTTACTCCCAAAACGGCTACTACTACGGCGGCGGGGTCGGCTACTACTACGCTACGATCATCCTGAGACGAGCGGCTTAACCGAACAGTTTGGTCGATGAAAGTCAGAAGCTTAAGAATTTCTGAAATCACTCGCTTCATCTATCTCGCATACCGGTAACAAACTGTTACGCACAAAGCTTTATGCCACATCCACGGGGCGTTATTAGCCCCCGAAGAGTTGAGATGAGCGTGAGTAACCAGGTATCAAACGACCGTTCTGCCGGCATTTGGGTTGCGTTGATCATCTATCTGCTGGCCGGAGGTTACATGATTACATTTTGGGCTCTTGATCAGGTAGCATACTATTTGGTGTTGCTCGGCGTCGTTTCCGTATTGATTGGTGTCGCCTTGTTCAAGACTTCGCGCTGGGCGTGGTGGCTGGGTCTATTCTCGTTTCCGATTTTTGTCGTTGACGTATCCTATGCCCTGTTATCATCAGTGAATCTGGTAGGATGGTCCCCTGACCTCCCGACGGGCGCGTTTCATGCCTCAATGATTGTATACCTAATCTTTCTTTGCCTAGCATTTTTGCTTCTGGTCGATAGAAGGAACGTGTTGAAGTCAGACAATGTACTCGACCTTCTCAGTAAGCCCCTGTCATCGAAGTCTACAACAACATCTGGAAAACGGCAGTAGCGCCAAATATCTATTCGCGAGTTACTCTGATATTTCCTATCTTCGGGGTTCGATAGAAGTATGATGTTCTCGAGAACAAGCCTTCAATCACGGCGCGCGAGTTACTAAAAAGCAACCCGTACACAATAGCCCCCAAATATCCTAGATGAAGAATTCGTCGTAGCTTCATAACACCGAGCTGAGAGAATTCAGAGATAGTGACACTTGAAGCAACGAGAGGAGCACTGTAGATAACCAGAGATAAGAGGAATGTGACCAGCGCAAGCACATACCTCCAAAATCCCATCAGCCAAAACGACGGCGGAAAGACGGCATAGTACAGTAGCCCGACGACAATAGCAATTATGGTGAGTGGACAGATAAAATATGTTGAGAGGTGCAGGATAGCTTCAATCTTCTGAAAGAAGTTAAGTCTGGCGCTTCGCATAATTGCTCCGCCGTGTTTCCTTAAGCATTCGGAATATCCTTTAGCCCATCGATACTGCTGGTGTCTGAGGTTGTCGAAACTTGGAGGAATTTCCCCCGGGCAAACGACTGTCGGCACGTAGATGTACTTCCATCCTTTGAGGTGGAGGCGGATCGATAAGTCTAGATCCTCCGCGAGTGTATCAGCGCTCCAGCCCCCAGCGTCCTGTATGGCTTCTCGCCTGAACACGCCGCATGTGCCGCTAAAGTGAGCCAACAAGTTTCCCACGTATCGAGCTCGTTGGTCCACGAATGCGTAAACGTCGATCGCAAGAGACATTGCTTTGGCTATCCACGAGAATTGTCCGTCGAGGTAACTCCATCTTGACTGTGCAAAGGCAACACTCTTGTCCAGGTATAAGTGAGGAATCATCTTCTTTAGAAAATCGGCCGGTGGAACGTAATCTGCGTCGAAGAGCGCAATGAACTCTCCTCGACTGTTTTGCATTGCAACTTCGAGTGCACCTGCTTTGAAGCCCGTGCGATCTTCTCGGTGAATGACTTTGACCAGATTGGGATACTTTGCCTCGAGCGATTTGACGATTCTGGTCGTGTTGTCAGTAGAATCGTCGATCACAATGATTTCTAGCTTCTCCGCAGGATAGTCAAGTTTCGCACAAGCCTCGATAAGCCGCGCGGCTACTCGTTCCTCATTAAATAGGGGGAGGTGGACTGACACTCGTGGCCAAGCTTGCAGGCTCGGAGGCGGTGCTAGTTTGCTTCTTCCACGGATTGAGAGAAGAGTGAGTACCCACATATTGAATGCATATATCGATATGAGACCAGTAATCATGGCGACCGTGAACAGCACAAGCTGTTGAAGGTTCGTCAGGTTACCGGGGAACAAATACAAGCTGTCAACCGACCGAGGCTAGCGCTCGTACCGAATATGAGTGTATAAGCCTATCCTTTGGTTACAATTTAAGCTCTCGCATGTTTTCTCGTTTGAATTGAGGAGTCTACTGTGATTTCATTGTCCCTTGACCGGTTAACGTAGCAACTCGGGCATGAGGTAATAGGTCGACTTCGTTGACGAGTTGTCCATTTCACACGCATCAATTGAAAACCGCAGGTAGGGCAACGTCTCTGGATGAAGTCTACTTTTGCCATGTGGGTTGGTGGAAGAGGTAGAGAGAATGAGCATTCTGCCCTAACCTTGTGACCGATGAAACGCTTTCCGTTACTACCTGTGATCCAGATAAGAGTCTGTCCACACTTGGGGCATGGCACAGTCAACGTTGCTTTGTCGAGCCACATCATTCCGAAGATCGATGATAATGCTACGCCGATCTCCCGTTCCTTCGTCTTCAAATCCTCTAAGACGGGCTTCAGGTAATCGACCGTCGCCTGTACAACGTCGCGCTTAGTCTCCCTACCGAGCTCTATCTGCTCGATCTTAGATTCGAGTTCGCGTGTGAACCCGACATCTGTTATCTTTGGGCAATACTCTTCGAGAATTTCATGTACTCGGAATGCTAAGGGGGTCACCTCGATGGTTTGATGCTTATCTCTGACATATCCACGATCGTATAGGGTTTGTATGATGTCAGCTCGGGTTGCCTTCGTACCTAGTTGCACTTCTTCCATGGATTTTAGTAAACTACCTGGGTTGTACCGAGGAGGCGGCTGCGTGTATTTCTCTTCAAAATGAATTTCTTCGACAGGAATCTGCTGTCCTTCTCTTAAGGCTGGGAGTGACGTTTGGTCAGATTTCGCATATCGTCCGTAGACTTCCATCCATCCTTTTTTGAGGATATGAGAAGCTCGTACGACGAACCGATGTGAACCGACTTGGATTACAGCCTCGTTGCTTTGCCTAATCGCGGTTTCCCCGAACGTTGCAAGGAAGCGCCTGACGATTAGATCAAAGATTTCCCCCTCTCTCTGATCCATCGTCTTTCGGGAGGGGTTTCCAGTGGGATATACAGCGGGATGAGCGGGATCATGCTTGTTGCCTTCGTGCGGGGTTAGTTGTCTAATGGCGAGAAGTCTTGCAGTTTCGATTCGATATGACTCGAGTCTGCTCAATCCAGTAAGAATCTCTTCATATCCAATTGATGGTGGAAGCTTCTGGCTCGACGTTCTAGGGTATGAGATGAGTTGGTCGAGGTACAAGTGTTCAGCAATCGCGAGTGCGTTTCTCGGCGTGAGTCTGAAATGGCGGTACGCCTCGGCTTGGAGAGCTGACAGGTCGAAAGGTGTTGGAGGCGGCAGGTCATAATTGTGTGATTCGATCTTCTCGACGACACCTACTTTGTCGGTGCATTCGTCTACGATTTTCTTAGCTTCTTGTTTGCTCGTCACTCTACCTTGTTCTAATTCGGCTTCAACAGTCTTGCCATCTATGTTGACAGTCGTTTTCACGACCCAGTAAGGAACGGGTACGAAGCATTGTATCGCGCGTTCTCTCTCTATTACGAAACTGAGGGTTGGCCCCTGTACTCTACCGGTGCTGAGCGTGACGTAGCGATGACTAGCCTTCAAAGCGGATTGTGTGAGTGCTCGCGATAGGTTTATGCCATATAGCCAGTCAACTTCGTGTCGACACATTCCGGCCTGTACAAGTGCAAAATCCAAGTGCGGTGCAAGTTTAGAATATGCCTCTCGCAACTCCTTGCTGGTTAATGTGGAGAATTTCATTCGACGGGCATTATCTTCGGCGCCGTTACACGCGTACTTCAGGATCGTATACCCAATTAGGGACCCCTCAAGATCGTAGTCACACGCGTTGACGAAACGATCTGCTTGTCTGGAGACCTCTGATATAGCTCGGATCCATCTCTCCTGCCTTAGTTGACCACGTTCTACTAGATGCTTAGGTTTCCAACTGAAGTTCCAAACAGGATAATGGGATCTTCCCTTTGTTTCAGCGCCTACCGCATAGAGATGCCCTAGTGCTGAACATACCAGTATTCGCCCATCCCTGCCGAAGACTTCGAAGAACGGTACGCCTTGAACGTTCAGCTTTTTCGGACGGCTTCCTCCACTTAAGGCTTCAGCGATATGTACTGCTGCATCAGGCTTCTCTGTGACGACAAGTGTTGTACTTGAAGTCATCAGCTGCTTACCTGCGTTGAAGGAATTTGATGACCTCTCTTACTGCCAATCCGGTATCTGATTGTTTCTCCAACCTCGAGTAGTATTTCTCTCTCTCCATTTCACCAAATGCTACTTGCCACATCTTGTAGCCGTATTGAAGATTCTTGAATGCAGTAGTGTGGAATACGCAAAACTGTTCCCTCTCTTGTCTTCTTCTTTCGCAAAGAGAGCAAACTTCAGACATTTAGTGGCCACTATCTACACATCAGTCGGTTATGAGGACGAATTTAGGGATTATTGGATGATTTTAGTGCAGATTGAGCGAGGTTATGCTATCTTCTGATCCGCTTTGGACCTCGACCGAAGACCCATGCAGCCAGGACCATGCCCATTAGAGCGACTGATTGTGATATCGAATACTGCCAAATTTGATCCAAAGCCATCAGCGTTTGATCAGTGTTTAGGAGGGAGAGCCCGAGATCGCGGATTTGGGGAACGCTGCTAGCACCACTTAGCCTAGCCCAGAACCAATCGGATCCAACTATGTACGGGATGTAAAGCAGACAAGTAAAGACGGCGAGCGCCAGCACGATTGCCCTCATTAAGCGAATGTTTGAGAGGGTATCCTGTTCCATTGCAGTTCGCCTAGGGAAGATCGTGAATGATACTTCGTACCATACAACGAATGAAACTAGGATGACGCCGGCGACAGGGAGCCATTGGAGTGGAACGGCCAACTTGAAAGTGCTGAGCATAAATTCCTGAATCTTCGGTTCGAATCCTTTCGAGGTCATATATGCTAAGTAAAACCAATCCAACACGAATATTATTGCGGTCGATCCGAGGACAGCTGGCAACTTTATTGATGTTGAATTCTTCGGCACCCTACCCTACCTCTAGGTTGCCGCAAGTTTGCAGGGGAGGCTATAAAGAATTGTTATCTCATAGATGAGTTAACCGTAGAGTGATGATGATGACTAGACGCGCAGAAACCGAGATAGTTGGCCGCGGCACATGGCTGGATATGGTTGCGCATCGCATGCTGTTACGCGAGGAGCAGATCGGAAGGAATGCAACTATCCTCCGTACTGAAAGCGGACTGGGCGCGTCTGGAATCCCACATGTCGGTAGCCTAGGCGATGTAATACGGGCCTACGGCGTTAAACTCGCCCTCGAAACACAGGGTAGAAAATCAGAGTTCATTGCCTTTTCGGATGACATGGATGGTCTTAGAAAAGTGCCGGCAGGAATGCCCGACTCGTTGAAGAAATTCATCGGTCATCCAGTCTCATTGGTCCCTGATCCGTATAACTGTCACGTGAGTTATGCATCTCACATGAACTCGCTTCTTCGGAACGCTATGGACAAGTGTGGTGTTGATTCTAACTTTCATTCTGCTACGGAAGACTACGGCAAGGGACTCTTTACAGAACAGATAAGAAAAATCCTAGCGGCCGCTGATAGAATAGGTCAAATTGTTAAGGAAGAGGTAGGACAGGAGAAGTACACCATCATACTTCCGTATTTTCCAATATGCGGTTCATGCGGACGCATTTACACAACCCAAGCGCGTAAGTTCGAGAAGAGCACTGACAAGATCATCTACGCTTGCGATGGATCCGGAGACCTCAAAGGTCAATCGATAGAAAGCTGCGGATACAAGGGAGAAGTTGACATTAAGGAAGGTCGTGGCAAACTTCCATGGAAGGCTGAATTCGCTGCAAGATGGGACGCATTAAAAATCAACTTTGAAGCTCACGGAAAAGAACTGACCGACTCAGTGCGAGTTAATGACAGAGTATCACAGGAAATTCTAGGCTATCCGCCCCCGTTCCACGTGCGCTATGAACTGTTTCTGGACAAAGCAGGAGGAAAGATTTCCAAATCCAAATCAGCGTTAGATGTAATTACTCCACAAACTTGGTTCAGGTACGGTCCGCCCGCATCCCTCAATCTGTTGATGTTTAAACGAATCACGGGCGCGCGGAACCTGGGCGTCGAGGATATCCCGACTTATGTTAACGAACTCCATTATCTTGAAGAGGTTTACTTCGGTACGCGTTTGATTCCAGACGCCAAGGAACTAGCGAAACTAAAAGGGTTGTTCGAGTATACCTACTTTCTAAAGCCGCCATCGCAACAGACTTTCCACGTTCCGTATAACCTGCTGGTCTACTTGGTCAGAGTGGCTCCAGCTGAAAGCCGGAGCGAATACGTGGAGGGAAAGCTTCGCGAATATGGCTATTTGAAGTCAGGGTTACCTATAGACATCGAAGGTGAGCTGAATTATGCTATCAATTGGGCAGAAGACTTCAAGACGATTGCTGAGTCAACCACCCAGATTACGGGGCCTCAGCGCTTAGCCGTCGAGGATTTGGTCGCAATCGTCAGATCCGAGACTGATGAGAGGGTGCTTCAGAACGCGATCTTTAACCTGGCAAAGAAATACGCAATTGATCAAGCTGATTTCTTCAAGCTTCTCTACACTATATTGCTTGGCTCCCCAAGAGGGCCCCGACTTGGGCCATACATTAAAGCGATGGGCAGCGAGAACGTTGCTCGAGCCCTGGAACGCGCGATCGAAACCTCGAAATCAAGTTCTACTTAATCAGTCACGAATTACAAATGAGAGACGCCACATCTTCAGCAGACATCAATTGCCTTGAGACGGCGTCTGCCGACTACAGCCACCTCAAAATGTGCAGTCGTCAAGTATTCGGTTTGGCATAGATGAGATCACACGGCTTTTCACCACTTCTGTCCATCTAGAGATTAGACCAAGTTACGTAACGTGGCACATGACAATGAATCGTTCTTTGCGCCGTCTCATCAGGTTGTTCGGGTCGAAATCTGCTCCTGGCGCTAAACGGTTCAAGAATAACTCATTACTCACGCTTCTTTGCGCTGCCTCTTTCACGTTCTGTGCCATATGCATATTATGGAATTTTCAGAAGATGGGTCTCTCTCACTGGGACGAATATTATTACATAGAAACTGCCGTGTGGAACATGAATCCCTCGTACGGATTCTTCCAAGCTTACGAACCGCCATTATTCCCTTTGCTTCTATCGCTGATGTTTAGCGTCTTTGGCATTCAAGATTATGTCGCCATCGCGACCTCCGAAATAGCTGGCCTGTTTCTCTGCGCTCTGACATTCTGGTGGACAAGGCGCGAATTTAATCTGCCAACTGCAATCATGAGTGTCATAGTCCTGGCGAGCACATCTATCTTCATTTACTACGCGAAAATGGCACTCACCGACATGACATACACACTCTTCTTTTCAGCCGCTATCTTCATGTATTATCGGGCCATAAAGAAACGAAACAATTCTGCATTTCTCATCGCCGGAGTGCTGCTCGCTTTCACGATTGGAACCAAGTACACAGGATTCCAACCGTTACTCATTATCCTAATTTTCTTACTCGTCTCGCGGCTGTCGACCCTCAGAGGAGAGATGTCGTTCAAGAAGAGCTATTCGTACCTCAGGGAACTATCGAATGATCTTGAGCGATTCTGGTGGTCGCTCGCGCCAGTTTCAGCGTTCGTGATTTTGTTTCTTCTATACTTAGCAATGCCGTTTCCCATTCTAGCTGGCCGCAGTACTCTAACCGGAAATATTATTCAAAATCTTACCCAGGGCCTCCTTTATCTGACCTTTACCGTATATCCTCTCAAAGCGGGCGGATTCAGTCCCCAACCCTTCGTAAACATCGAGTTCTATGGAGATGTCGTCGCAGAATTCATTGGACTGTTGGTCATCTTTCTTGCGGCGATAGGCGCTGCAGCTGGTCTCTTGAAGCGGCAATTAGGTGCACTGTTACTCTTAGTTTGGGCTGTCTTTATTTTCGTCTTCTTTGCTTCATTACCAGGTACATGGCCCAGAGTCATTCTACCGATGATGGTTCCGCTGTCGATTTTGGCCGGAAAAGGACTTCTCTCATGCTCGAACGCAATCGATCGATTTCTGCACGCTTTTGGATTCAGAAAGTTCAGGAAGAGAAGGATCGTCTCCCTGGTTCGTGTTTCATTTGTGATTCTATTAATAGTAGTGCATCTCTATTCCTCGCTTCCCGCCATTACTAACAATCATTCGGCGTACCGCGATGCCGCCGAGTTTATTACCGTTAATTTCCCGAGCCGATTAGTCTTCTACAGTACACAGCCCGTGCTGCTTACATATTTGGAGAAGTTAGGATCGCAATCCCTTATGGTCAATGGACTTCCTCTTTTGAATGAATCATATGCAGTAGTTCTTGATTTCATCGCTGAAGCGAGTTCAGATTACCCTCAGATCCAAGCTCGAATTTCGCAAATGACACTTGCGTTGCGGATCAGTAATGACGCGGGGACGATAAACATGCTCGACTCGACTCCTTTCAACGCTCTTCGGCAGTCTGATCCCGATCGTATGAGCATACGAATTTACGTCCAGTCCCCTG
>DATKOK010000115.1:0-6330 GCA_035524675.1 Candidatus Methylomirabilota bacterium
TCGTTCGAGTCACAACTTCACAATCACAAATGTTTATCCTAGGCACGTTATCCTCTACTCCCACGAGGCCATTACAGGCCTGTGACTGGCATGGATTGGTAGAAATTGGAAGTTTACGTTATTGAGACACCGGTCGGCGTGTTCATTGTCGACGATAAACTGAACGTATTGGATAAGGTCCTGTTCGCGAAGGCTCCGCATCTGGCTGCCGCTGAGTTGAAACAGCTTCAGGAAGGAAACTACACAACCGCCATCATCGATGCATTAAGAAATTCAGGCAAGACGGATACGCTCGTATTTGAGAACCAACTATTCGCAAAAGCCGCAGAACGAGCAAACCTACAGGCAACCACACGTACGAGTCCTGTCGTGGACACCTTCAGGAGTAGACTTAGCTCAGAGTGGGTGGGACGTGATGCATGGATAGAGCAACAGTCGCTAACGACTCAGATATTCAGAACACCCGATGCTTACAATGATTTTGCCCGTCAAATCACATTGGAAATTGCTCGCGCAGGAATCGCATCGGCGGCCACAAGGCGCGATTTAAGCGCCGTACAAGCAGTCCGCTCAATCGACGATTTGGATAAGACATTGAATCTACTTGCTGGACGAGTTCGCGAATGGTACGGACTGCACTTCCCAGAGATGGATCGCATCGTTGAAAAGCACGACACCTATGCAAGGCTAATTGCAAAGCTGGGAAATCGTCGAAACTTCACAAAAGATAACTTGGTAGGCGAAGGAATACCGAGCGAAACTGCTGACACACTAGCGGAAGCAGCTCGCAGGTCGATGGGTGGCCAAATCGAAGAAGTCGACTTACAAGTTCTAAAATCATTTTGTGACCTAATGCTAGAATTATACAAGTTCAGAGGAAAAAGCGAAGCATACATCGACGACGTCCTGAAACAGGTCGCGCCGAATATGACCGCAGTCGTTGGCGCGCCGCTATCTGCTCGTCTTATCTCAATTGCGGGCAGTCTAGATAATTTGGCGAAGATGCCCGCGAGCACACTCCAAGTACTAGGCGCAGAGAAGGCTCTCTTCAGGTCACTTAAGACCGGAGCAAGACCGCCCAAGCACGGCGTAATATTCCAGCACACGGCGATACATCAATCTCCCCGATGGCAGAGAGGCAAAATCGCACGAGCACTCTCAGGGAAGCTTAGCATAGCCGCTAGAGTCGACGCATTCGGGGGAACTTTCGTTGGCGAACAACTACGTGACAACGTGAACAAGAAAGTCGACGAAATAAAGGACAGATACAAGACCCCACCCCCCTCTCCACAAGCAAGGCAACAGAAGAAGAGGGATCTTGCGCACAAACGCTAGAAAGGACGACAGATACGAAGGCGTGTTTTGGGTAACGCTTGAAGATGGGTCGAAACGCCTCGCTACGAAGAACCTGGCTCCAGGCGTCAAAGTCTACGGAGAAACATTGGTCAGCGATGGCGAAAATGAGTACAGAACATGGGACGCCTATAGAAGTAAGCTTGCTGCTGCCATCCTAAGAAACCTCAGCAATCTGCCATTGAAGGACGGCTCCAATGTCCTGTATCTCGGATCGGCCTCCGGAACCACCGCAAGCCATGTCAGTGACATTGTCGGAAAGGCAGGCAGGGTGTATTGTGTTGAGTTCGCCCAGCGAAGCATGCGCGAGCTCATAGACACATTATGCCAACATAGATCAAATGTTTATCCGATATTATCAGATGCTCGGATGCCAGAAAAATACAAGTCACTTGTCTCACCTGTTGACCTGATATACTGTGACATTGCTCAGCAACAGCAAGGCAAAATTCTTGCAGACAATGCCGACGCGTTCCTCAAACGAGAAGGATCGCTTATGATAGCCATTAAGTCGAGAAGCGTCGACGTCACCATGGAACCGGTAGACGTCTTCCGGCAGGAGATTAGAGTACTCGAACAACGTAACTTCCGAATCTTACAGACCGTGCGATTAGAGCCATACGAGCAAGACCATGACATGGTCCAAGCAAAATGGAATCTTGCTCGATTACAGAACCGATAACTGTCGTGAAGACGATGCACGACTCGGCGGCAGTTGACAGGGCGTTTGATGCGCTCATCGGTTACGAAATCCGCCGACTAAATAACCATCTGCCGAAACACAGGAAAGCCTTGAAAGACCTCTTAGCACAGAACGGCGATTCGGCGGTAGAAGCTGTTGATGGGACAAAGCTCCTACTGCGACAAGCAGAGCTGCAAGCGATTGCGAATATAGTACCGATAGAGTATCATGACAGACTTCGACTTCCATTTATAATTCTACGCCAGATGGAGATAGGAAAGTCTACCTACACAGTGCTCGGCGATCAACTCGAAACATTTACAATTCAAAAAATACTAGGGCGAACAACCGATTCTTATCACCAGATGTACAAACACAGCGAGCAGCACTCGATTTTGTACAGACCAGAAGTTGCTGAACTCGTGGGAAAATTCCACAGCCTGATCGTAATAGGGTTCGGTGTCCCGCAAGAGTTATCGGATTACGAGCGGAAACGAATCTGAGCAGACTCGTTCTCGATCTCCCTGGCAGTCTTCCACGATAGGCGAACTATTGACGGATAAGAATCATGGCTTTGCCTATACGCCCGGAGAAAGCTCATAGTTTTCGGATCGGTGATGTATCCGGACCCGAAGTCACCATACTCTTCGTGCAGCTCATCGATCACCTGATCACGATGCACTTTAGCAATAATGCTTGCAGCCGAGACTTGGGGGTAGTTTCTATCAGCATGATGTTCCGAGATGATCTTTATTTTCTTTAGATCGTCCGTAAGGAAGCTACGTATGTCTTCTCCAAACCTTTTCTCATTAACATCAGATGCATCAACGTAGACTTCAGGGGGGCGCAGTTCGTTAATCACTTCTGCCATGACTCTTGCCTCGAGGAAATTCAACTTTCTCAGTTTGCGACCATGGAAAACTACGTCATCAATCTGCTGCGGTTGAATCTCACGAATTCCGATTCGTGTAACTAGCCCCCTAATCCTTTCCTCTAATTGGATCCTTGTGTTTGACGTTAAGAGTTTGGAATCCTTAACACCCATGCCGACCAAGTCTCTGACGCGATCTTGGGGAAGGGCTACTCCCCCTATTACCAAGGGACCGATTATGGGTCCCCGTCCCGCGTCGTCTATGCCTGCGGTCCATTCCACGGAAACCACCTAATCCGATCAAGATCGAAGCTTGGGTAGTTAATAGCTGCGATTACGTTCTAGATACACATGAGCCCTGTGCGCGTCTTCCTCACTGGACCCCCCGGAATCGGGAAGACTACCGCAATGCGACTAATCACGCGGGAACTCAGAGTACATGGAAGAAAGGTCGGGGGAATAATTACGAGCGAAATCAGAGACAGTAGAGGAAGACTTGGGTTCCAAATCGAAGACATCTCCACCCATAAGGTTGGGACATTAGCCCACATACATGAGAAGCTCAGCGACGGGCCGAGTGTGGGCAAGTATCACGTGAACCTATTCAACATTGAAACGATCGGGGCAGAGGCAATTACAAACGCGGTCCATACCGCAGATGTCGTCATAATTGATGAAATAGGGCCGATGGAATTGAAATCGAGAGATTTCATCGTGGCCGTCGAATCTGCGCTTGGTTCTCAGAAGGATGTGATCGGGACAATTCATCGAATGAGCACACACCCACTGGTCAACGCAATTAGATCCAATCCGGACTGCCACATACTCGAAGTCAGCTTGCATAACAGGGATAGAATCCCATCCGACGTCGCTGCTGGGGTCACGCGGTGAATGACATAATTGTCAGTATCGCAGATACAGGAATCAGCTGAGGGCAAAGCGAAACTGCGTTTTGATTCCGATGTCTCGGTCTTCTACAATCCAAGGATGAGAATGAACCGTGACATAGGTGTTCTTCTTGTCAACTCATATTTTCGGAATCGAATTCGTATCTGTGACCCTATGACTGCTTCAGGCGTGAGAGCCATACGGTACGCTTCAGAATGCCCTAATGTTGAAAGCGTTATCGCGTCTGATGTGGACTCTACGTCGGTGAATTTTGCGAATCATATGATCCAAATCAATAATCTCGCTGAGCGCATCACAGTGAAGCAATCAGACGCAATCTCATTGATGCAGAATTATACAGAATCTAGGTTTGATCTGGTTGATCTTGATCCCTTCGGTTCACCTGCTCCCTTCTTTGACAGCGCGTTGCGCTCTACTGCCGAAGATGGAATACTGGCAGCAACCGCCACCGATATGGCGCCTCTCACAGGATCTCGGCCTGCTGCATGTTTCAGAAAATACGGGATAGTAGCCACTCGTACTGAATTTGAGAAAGAGACTGCTGTGCGTGTCTTGGCAGCATGCCTGAGTTTAGTTTCTGCGAGACTCCAACTTGGAGTGAAGGTAGTCTTCAGTCATGCTTCTGATCATTATGCCAGGCTATATGTGCAAGTCAACAAAGGACGACAAGCCGCCAATAGATCGGTGATGAACTTGGGTTTCTTGGAGTACTGCTCGCATTGCTTACAGAGAATCACGCGGCGATTATTCGAGGAATACGGAGCTACTTGCAGTAACTGCGGTTCGAAGATGAAGATAATCGGTCCCTTGTGGTTGGGTAAGTTATGGGACCTTGAGCTCGTAGGGCGTATGATTGGAAACGCTGCGACATTAACCTCATCACGTCTATCAAACGTTCAAACCTTATTGGATCAAGTCGCAGGCGAGGTGGATGCTCCACCTTTCTACCAAAGGGTTGACAGAATAGCCCATAAGCTTCGAACGAATCCCCCACGCGTAAGAGATGTTGTTTCTGTCCTTCGATCACTTGGGTACGCGGGCACTCTCACCCATTTCCATTCAAACGCATTCAGGACGAACGCGCCGGACCAAATAATCCTAAGTACCTTTGGCTGATTCTAGGAAACCTAAACCGAGGAAGTAAAGCTCCGCACTTTCTGCTCTGCTTGCGGGGGGTTTAACAATCCGCAATACGCGAAAACGCGCCCTCATCTCGTTTCTGAAGTCGTTAATTTCAGATCCTTGAAATACCTTGACTAGAAGGTTGCCTGATGGTTTTAGAACGTTACACGCTAATCTGAGGGCACACCTTGCCATTTCGATTTGTCGGGCATGATCGACTTCCCATACGCCCGACACGTTAGGGGCGACGTCTGACAGGACTACATCATACTTGTTATGGCCCCGTGAGATGATTCTGTTTAGCACTTCCCCGTCTGTGATATCTCCTTCTAGAGTGTCGATGTTTTCGAATGGCAACTTTGCTATGGGTTCTATGTCCACTCCCAGCAGGTAGCCTTGATTGCCTACAATCTGATGGGCTGCCTGCAACCAGCCTCCTGGAGCGGCGCCTAAGTCAAGGACGACGTCTCCTCGTCGGATTGGGCGATATCGCTTTGCGATCTGTTGGAGTTTGAATGCAGCCCTGCTTCGATAGCCTCTCGCTTTAGCTAATCGATGGAATTGGTCTTTCTTCCGCTTTCTTAACCACTCATTCGTCACTTTTCGAGACCGCTTTTGCAGAAGCTGCTAGGTTCTCCAACCATTTTGTTAGATTTTCACACTTGCTAGCATTCATGAGCCAGGTTTGGGGACAGCTCCCGATCAAATCGCAAAATGCACACGGAATATCTGCGATAGAATCAATTGTAGAGTACCGTCGTTTGGCGAAAACTCGATATGTCCATCGGCCGTCATGAAGCTCCTTTTTGCGCGCTATCAGGCCCTTCTTCTCAAGCCTTAGGATAGCACGTGAACCTTCCCGACTGTCTGCAGTCAACTTCTTCCACAATTCTGACTGGAGAATGCCCATGTCACCTAGCTCCATGACTATGCGTAGGACATCCTGTTCTGTTGGGCCTTTCCTAGGCAATTTGCTGTCCTCTGAACTTGATGAAATTCGAGAAGTTTAGTTTAGATTATCTTAGTTAGCATTCAATTTAAAGGTTCAAGCTAATTCGCAATTGAGAAGTCAAGTTATTCTTGAGCCATTCGGAATATCCCGGTCAGTTGTCAGAAGCGCGAGTTGTTTGTCTTGCTCGGCGGCGAGAAGCATGCCTTGCGACACTTCACCTGCAAACTTGGTGGGTTTGAGATTGATTAGAAAAATGACTCGTTTTCCCACGAGATCTGCTGGGCTGTAGTATCCGACCAGACTGGACACAGTCTGCTTGACTCCTAACGATCCGAGATCGACGAGAATCCTGTACAGCTTCTCGGTTCGCTGGACACGGTCAGCCTGCGTAATCGTACCAACTCTCGCGTCAACTCTCTTGAATTCCTCGAAAGATATGTA